>JACQEO010000017.1 GCA_016200545.1 Deltaproteobacteria bacterium
CGTACCTCGATCACGCGTCCGCCGCGCTCGTGAAGCGCCACCTCGTGCAGCGCCTTGAACGACTGGGCTACCGAGTCCAGCTCGAACCGGTCGTGGTCGCGGCATGAGTTCCCATAACCGCCGGCGGGATTTTCGTGGCAGTCGCTAGTGATGCCTATCCACCATCCACTCACGGGCACAAAACTCCGATGTTCAGTTGCCTCTTCAGCAAGAAGAAGTCTGCGTGATTGGTGGTCACGACTGTCGCCCCATGCCGGCGCGCGGTCAGCGCGATCAGGGCGTCATTCTGGAACTCTCGGCGCTTGTTGACCTCCCATCCCTCGCGATCGCCCACCTCACGGACGAGCTTGCCGGCTTCCCACCAGTCGGCTGCCTTTGGCTCCCAAACGATTGGTGCAAGGCGGAACAGGCCTTCGACCCGTCGCTGCGCTGCCGGGCTGCGGACCCCTCGCCTCAACTCCGAGAGGACCACGGCGGAGTGTCGGACCACGAATCCCTTTCGGATATCGGACAGCAGTGCGTCGTACAGCCCCGCCTCCCAGTGCCCGATGTAGACCCCCGTGTCCAGGATGGCCCAGTGCAAGCTACGCGGCCTCGATGCTGCCGGGTTTCAAGCTGTGACGGGTGCGCTTCATGAAGCGCCAGAAGTCTTCCATTTCCGCGACGCGCTCCAGCGAGGTCCGAATCGCCTCCGCGTCCGTGGCGGCGCCAAGAAGCTTCCTGGCACGACGAACCGCTTTCTCATCGACGAAAAACGTCTTCCGCTTCAAATTCGACCGCGCTGCCATTTCCCCTCCGTGCTGAGGCATACACTCTAAACCACTCAGGCATACCTTCGCAAGCTGATGCTTTGTAGTGCGACGCCGCAAGCCAAGGGCGTGGACGGATCTCTTGGGCTGCGCTCGATCCGAAGGCGATCTCGTTCTGTGCGAAGTCGTCGCAGCCGAGTTCTTCGCGCTCGTCCTGGACGACCGGAAGTTCGCGCAGGTGCTCGCGGGTCTCGGAGTCATGTTCCTCCCGATCTCCCTCGACACTGCCCGCGCGAGCATCTCGTCCCTGACTTCCTGATCGGTGCGTACGCTCGGTCGCAAGCCGATCGCCTCGCGGCCATCGATCGGGGGTATCTGGGTCGGTACTTTCCGCGGCTGCGAATCCCCGCGCCCGCATGACGGACGGGTGGATGTGCTCGTCCATGCAACGGCGCGACGCCCCGGCGTCATCCCCCTCCCCTTCAACGCCGGTCGGTCGATAGGCCGCACGAACGGTGCTCGGGAACATCGGGCTCATTACGAGAGAAAGAGGGAGAAGAAGAAGAAAGCAGACGGGCTCTTCGAAGCATCGCTCGCCACGAGTCCGCCCTTCGTGACGGACGCATGCCAGGCCGACGTCGCCGCGCGGCTCGGTCTGCGCATCGTTCGCGTAGATCAGACCAGGCCAAGAGGGGAGCCGGATCTCTGTTTGACAGGGCGGAGGCGAGCGACTATCGGCCGCCAGGGCCTCCCATCGGTTGTTGGCGGCTCTCCGACCCCGCGCCGCGCACGCATGATCGACCGCATTCACGACGAGCTCGAGCAGATCCGTGCCGCCGGTCTCTGGCGCTCGCTTCGCCGCATCGAGGGCGCGGTCGACACCTGGGTGACCGTCGACGGCACGCGCGCGCTCTTGCTCTGCTCCAACAACTACCTCGGTCTCGCCAACCATCCGGCGCTCGCCGAGGCGGCGGCGCGCGCGGCGCGCGAGTACGGCGTCGGCGCCGGCGCGTCGCGCCTGGTCTCGGGATCGCTGCCGCTCCACGCCGAGCTCGAGGCGCGACTCGCGGCGTTCAAGGGCACCGAGGCGGCGCTCCTCTTCCCGACGGGTTACCACGCCAACATCGGCGCGATCACCGCGCTCGTCGGGCGTGGCGACGCGATCTTCAGCGACGCCCTGAACCACGCCAGCATCATCGACGGCTGCCGCCTCGCCGGCGCCGCGGTGCACGTCTACCCGCATCGCGACACGGTGGCGCTGGCGCGTGCGCTCGCATCCACCGACGCGCGCCGCCGCCTGATCGTCACCGACTCGATCTTCAGCATGGACGGCGATCACGCGCCGCTTCGCGAGATCTGCGCGCTCGCCGAGACGCACGACGCGATGGTGATGGTCGACGAGGCGCACGCGACCGGCGTGTTCGGCGCCACCGGCGCTGGCCTCGTCGAGGCGCTCGGCCTGCACGGACGCGTGACCGTCCAGATGGGAACGCTCGGGAAGGCGCTCGGCTGCGCCGGCGCGTTCGTCGCCGCCCGCCGCGACGTCGTCGACGTGCTGGTGAATCGCGCCCGCAGCTTCATCTACACGACGGCGCTCGCGCCGCCGCTCGTCGCCGCCGCCGCCGCGCTCGACGTCGTCGCGCGCGAGCCGGAGCGCCGCACGCGGCTGCTTCGCCGCAGCGCCGACCTGCGCGCACGGCTCACCGCGCTCGGCTTGCGCGTGCCGTCCGGCGAGGGACCGATCGTGCCGGTGATCGTCGGGGACAGCGAGGAGGCGATGCGCTGGTCGCGCACCCTTCTCGAGCACGGCGTCTTCGTGCAGGCGATTCGTCCACCGACGGTCCCGCGCGGCACCGCCCGGCTGCGCGTCACCGTGATGGCAACGCACGACGACGCCGACCTGGCGCACGCCGCGAAGGCATTCGCGGCGTTGCGCCCGGTCGCCGACGCGCTCTAACGGACGGAGAGAATCTGCAGCACGAGCTGACGGGTGCGAGGCCCGTCGAGCTCGGCCATGAGGATGCGCTGCCACTGCCCCATGGTGAGCGCCCCCTCGGCCACTTGCAGCGTGACGCTGCTCCCGAGCACGACGGCGCGCAGGTGCGCGTCGGCGTTCTGTCGATCGCAATCGGAGTAGCGCGGATCGTTGTGCTTCCAATCCTCGCCACGCGGCGCGAGACGCTCAAGCAGCTGTTCCATGTCCTCGAGCAGCGCCGATTGCGGCTCGTTCACGAAAATCGCCGTGGTGGTGTGCATCGAGCTCAACGTCACCAGCCCCGCCTCGACACCGGCGCTGCGCACGATCTCCTGCACGAGGTCGGTGAGATCGCGGATCTCGACACGCTTCGTAGTCTCGATATCCAGCCGATGAACCGAGACCCCCGAGCGCGCCGCGCGCCCGCCGTTTGTGCCGTTGCCATGCCATGCCACCGTTGCCTCTCGGATCTCTGTGCTCATTCGCCCTCCCTTTCACTGTTCCATTCCACGGCCGTTGCCGTGAGCTCCCCCGAACGCGCCTTCAACTCGCGGCCCGTGCCTCCTCGCGCCGCACCCCCTGCGCCGCGCAGCGCGCCGCCAGCTCGGCGGCACGGTGTCCACTCTGGACGGCGCTCTCGATCGTGGCGGGCAAGCCGGTCGCCGTCCAGTCGCCTGCCAGGAAGAAGTTGGGGAGCGGCGTCGCCGCCGTGGGACGCAGCCGCTCCGCCTCGATCGTCGGCGACATCGTCGCGAACTTCTCCTTGACCACCTGTGTGTGCCGCACCGTCGCGGCCGCCGCGCCCGGCAGCAAGTGCCGCACGTCGGCGAGCGTCGCCGCGACGATCGCGTCCGCCTCGAGGTCGACGATCGCGCGCGCCCCGGAGCTGACGAACGTGAGATAGCTGCCGCCGCGGGGATCGCGGCCGGTGATCTTGTCGCGATTGAAGCACCAATGCGTCTGCGTGCCGACGAAGCCGATGAAGTCGTCGCGCAACAGCGGCCGATCGAACCACACGTGCACCGACACGATCGGCGAGCTCGCGAGCCGCTCGATCGCGCCGAGCGCCGGCAAATCGCGACGTATCGCGAGCGGCAGGATCGGAAAGAGCCCCTGCGGCGGCACGGCGCTGACGTAGGCGTGCGCCGTCATGCGGCGCCCGTCGCGCAGCTCGAGGTGCGTCACCTCGCCGGCGCGGACGCCGATACCGACGACATGCGCCTTGGTCTCGACGCGGCCGCCGCGCTCCTCGATGAAGCGTCGCGCGTCGACCGTGTAGAGGTCGGAGAGGCCGACACGGGCGAGCACGAAGCGCGCGTTCTCCTTGCCGGAGAAGAAGGCGCGGACCATGACCTCGGCGAGGAGGTCGGCGGACGCGAGCGCCGGATCCTCGTTCAAGGTGGCGATCGCGACCGGGTACCAGAAAGCACGCCGCGTCGCCTGCGGCTGCCGGAGGAGATCGAGGACGGCGTCGACGGTGAGCGTCGCGAGCCGCGGATCGCACCGCCGCTTCATCGCCAGGAGACGCAGGCCGCCGACGAGGACACGCGCCCGATCGCCGAGATCGAGGAGCCGGTAGCCGAGGACACCCGCCGCCATGTGGAGCGGATTCGGCAGCGCCGGACAGGTGATCACGCCGCGCCCGCGCTCGGCATCGAGCATCGGCACACGCAAGCCCGACTGGATCGCGAGTTTATCGCTCGCGCCGATGCGCTCGAGGAAGCGAAACATGTGATGGTAGCAGCCCATCATCGCGTGCTGGCCGTTGTCGATCGTCTCGCCGGTCGCTGCGTCGGTGTAGGAGTAGGCGCGGCCGCCGAGAAAGGGCCGCTTCTCGAGCACAGTGACGCGCACTCCCTCGGCCGCGAGCGCGACGCCGGCCGCGAGGCCCGCGAAGCCGCCGCCGATCACGATCACGTCGCTCATCGCGCCCCACCGCGGGTGCGCACCCACGCCGCGAGCGCGCACAGCGCCTTCTCGGAGACCGGCACCCGCACCCGCGGGCCGAAGACCGCGTCGGGATCGGCGGCGATGCGCGCCAGCAGGCGTTGGTACACGAGGCGCATCCCCTCCGCCGCCACCAGCGCGCGCCGATCGCGCGCCGCGATGCTCGAGCGCGCCGCACGATAGAAGCCCCGGGTACGCCCGACCTCGAAGGCGACAAGCGCGCGCCAGGCGTCGTTTCGCACGTGCGTGTGGAGGTCGCGCTCGCGATAGCCGAAGCGCCGCAGATCCTCGCGCGGCAGGTAGATACGGCCGCGTTCGGCGTCCTCCGCGACGTCGCGAAGAATGTTGGTGAGTTGGAGCGCGATACCGAGGGCCTCCGCATAGGCTCGACTGCGGAGATCGCGGCAGCCGAAGATCGGTAACGCGGCGAGGCCGACGGCAGCGGCGACATGATAGCAGTAACCGCGGAGATCGGCGAAGGTCTCGTACGTCCGCGGCGTGAGATCTATCTCGACGCCGGTGAGTATCTCCGTGAGGTACTGCGTCGGCACGGCGAAGCGCCGCACGGCGTCCGCGAGCGCCACCGCGACGGGATGCGTCGGCGTGCCCTCGCGCAGACGCGCGAGCTCGGCTCGCCACCACGCGAGCGCCGCGGCCGGGTCGCGGCTCTCGTCGGCGGCGTCGTCGACGATGCGGCAATACGCGTAGAGCGCGGCGAGCGCCTGGCGCCGCTCGTGCGACAGCAGGCGAAAGGCCAGCGTGAAGCTGCTCGAACTGGCGCGTGCGATCCGCTCGCATTCCGCGTACGCGTCGGCGAGCGCCGGTGACCCCGCGTGGGGCGCGCCGGGCGCCGGGGATGCGTCGGCCGGTACGCCCGAGTGCGGCAGTGAGGAGGCGACGCTCGTCATTCGCCGCCTCCGAGCAACGTCCGCGCCACCAGGGCCGCTTTCGCCCAGCGTGACAACGTCGGACGCGCGCGGAACACGTCGTAGTTCACCGCGTGCAAGCGATCGAGGATCGCGAGGCCACCGCCGGCGAACAGCCGTACCTCGCGGCCGGGACCGCGACCGAGCATCGTCGCGAGCGGCAGGCCGCGGATGAAGAGCTCGCGGGTTCGCGCACACTCGAACGCCATGAGCGCACGGAAGGCCGGCGTCGTCGTGTGGCGGCCGAGGTCGTCGGTCGTATACCCGAAGCGCGTCATATCCTCGCGCGGCAGGTAGAGGCGGCCCCTCGCGAGATCGACGGCGAGGTCCTGCCAGAAGTTCGTCAGCTGGAGTGCGGTGCAGATGTCGTCGGCACGCGCCTGACGTCCGGCGTCGCGATGCCCGAAGAGATAGAGGATGAGATGACCGACGGGATTCGCGGAGTGCGCGCAGTAATGCAGCAGCTCGTCGAAGGTCGCGAAGCCGCGAAACTGCGTGTCCGTGCGAAACGCAGTGAGGAGACGCCGAAAAGGCTCGATCGGAATCGCGAATTCGCGAATCGTCTCGGCGAGCGCGACGAAGATCGGATGGCGTGGCGTGCCGGCGTAGCACGCCTCGAGCTCGGCCTCCCACACATCGAGCGCCCGCAGGGCGCGTTCGCGGTCCGGCTCCTCGTCGGCGAAATCGTCGGCTGTGCGCGCGAAGGCGTAGATGGCCGCGATGTGGCACCGAAGGCGCCGCGGCAGGAGACGCGAGCCGAGCGTGAAGTTCTCGTAGTGCGCGCGCGTGATCCGCTCGCATTCGGTGAACGCGTCGCCCACCGAACGCAACGGTCCGTCGCTCACGATTGCCGCGTGCGGCGACACAGCCGCAGTAGAAAGGGCACCCATCAGCGCGAGGTGAACACGTGGATCCTTCAGGGAGCGACGGCGACCTTCTTCGCCGCATGTGCCGCGGCCTCGGCGGCGCGGAGTGCGCCGTCCGACGTCCGCGGCGTCTCCTGATCGTCGGGCGGCATCGGGACCGCCGCGCCCGGCGGCACCCGGCGTGCCGTCTCACGCGCCCAGCGGTCGGCGGCGAGCAACGCCGCGAGATCCGCGGCGGGCACCGGCGCGTGCGCATCCATCACCGCGGCGACGACCGCCGGAATGTCGCGGTAGCCGAGTTCCTCGGCGAGAAAGCGCTCCACCGCCACCTCGTTCGCGGCGTTCAGCACCGCCGGCATCGTGTCGCCGGCGCGCAGGGCGCGGTAGGCGAGATCGAGGCAGGGGAACCGGTTGCGATCGGGGGCGACGAATGTGAGCTCGCCCGCCGTTGGCAGGTCGAGGGTGCGGAGGTGCGTGAGCGGCAGGCGGTCGGGGTACGCGAGCGCATAGGCGATCGGAATCGTCATGTCCGGGACCGCCATCTGCGACAGCACCGAGCCGTCGATGTACTCGACCATCGAGTGGATGATGCTCTGCGGATGGATGACGACGTCGATCCGCTCCGGCGCGACGTCGAAGAGCCAGTGCGCCTCGATGACCTCGAGACCCTTGTTCATGAGGGTCGCCGAGTCGATCGTGATCTTCGGCCCCATCTTCCAGGTCGGATGCTTGAGAGCGTCGGCGCGCGTCACGCGGGCGAGATCGGCGTTGGTATGCCGCAGAAACGGTCCACCCGATGCCGTCAGGATCAGGCGGCGGACCTCGACGAGGTTGTGCCCGTGCAGCGCTTGAAAGATCGCGTTGTGCTCGCTGTCGACCGGCAGGATGCGTACGCCGCGCGCGCGCGCCGCGTGTGTCACCAGCGCGCCGGCGACGACGAGGACCTCCTTGTTGGCGAGCGCGACGTCCTTGCCGGACTCGATCGCGGCGAGCGTCGGCTCGAGGCCGAGTGCGCCGACGAGCGCCGACAGGACAATGTCAGCGCGCGGATGCGTGGCGACGGCGAGCGGCCCCTCCTGCCCGGCGAGAATGCGTCCGGCATACCCGGGCACGCGTGCCCGTAGCTCCGCGGCGCAGGTCTCGTCCGCCACCGACACCAGCTCGGGCTCGTGCCGCCGTACCTGCGCGGCGAGGAGCTCGACGTTGCGTCCGGCCGCAAGCGCCACAACGCGGAAGCGATCGGGGAAACGCTCGACCAGCGCCAGCGTCGACACGCCGACCGATCCGGTCGCGCCGAGGAGGGCGAGCGAGCGGCGGCGCGGCGCGGCGCTCATGCGCTCGATGCCTCGGCGTCGCGCATCGCCGCGGCGGCCTGGACGCGCGCGCGGAAGTGACCCAGGGCCATCAACGGGAAGTAGTTCCGGTACATGTAGTAGCGAAGGTAGAAGTGTTTCGGGAATCCGGTGCCGGTGAAGTGCAGCTCGTCCCACGTACCGTCGGGCTGTTGCTGGCGCGCCAGGTAGTCGATGCCGCGCACCAGCTCGGAGCTGAGCTCGTCCTCGCCGCCGAGGAGCCCGAGGAGTGCCCATGCCGTCTGTGACGGCGTGCTGGGTCCGCATCCGGCGAGCGACGTGTCGGCGTAGCTGTCGCACGTCTCGCCCCAGCCGCCGTCCTCGTTTTGGCGGGTTTTCAACCACGCCACCGCCCGGCGTACGTACGGCTGGCGGAGGTCCTCACCGATCGCGCGCAACCCGCTCAGCACCGACCACGTACCGTAGATGTAGTTGACGCCCCAGCGTCCCCACCACGAGCCGTCGCGCTCCTGGGTGCGGCGGATGAAGCCGAGGGCGCGTTTCGCGCGTCGCATCTCGAGATCGTAGCCGTATTCACCCATCAGCTCCAGGTGACGGCCGGCGAGATCGGCGGTGGGCTGATCGAGCATCGCCTCCATGTCGGCGAATGGGATCTTGTTGAAAAGCTTGCGGACATTGTCGGTGTCGAAGGCGCCCCAACCGCCGTTGCGGCTCTGCATGCCGAGCGTCCAGTTCATACCGCGCTGGATTGCGCGCGCCTTGCGGCGCTCGTCGCGGAGGGCGATGCGGCGGAGCACCATGAGGATCACCGCGGTGTCGTCGGTGTCGGGATAGCAGTCGTTCGCGAAC
The DNA here is from genome assembly GCA_016200545.1 of Deltaproteobacteria bacterium. GTDB lineage: Bacteria > Desulfobacterota > Binatia > UTPRO1 > UTPRO1 > DP-19. The sequence continues at coordinate 8,626 of JACQEO010000017.1, forward strand.
TCGAACGCCCAGCCGCCAGGCTCGAGGTCGGGATTCTTCACCTGCCAATCGCCGCCGTTGAAGATCTGATTTGCCAGCAGCCACTCAGCGGCGCGCTGCAACGCCGGGTCGTCGTTCGGCGTACCGGAGTCGAGCAGCGCCTTCGCCGCGAGCGCCGTGTCCCACGTCGGCGACACACACGGCTGGAAGAAGAGCTGATCGCCCTCCTCGATGACGAAGTCCTCGATCGCCTGGATGCCCTTCGCGACCGCCGGATGATCGTCGGGATATCCGAGGACGCGGAGCGCCATCACCGAATTGACCATCGCCGGCTGGATGCCGCCCCAGCCGCCATTCACGTCCTGGTGCGCGAGGATCCACTCGCCGGCCGCCGCGAGCGCCCGCGCGCGGAGCGGCTTCAGCGGAACGCGGCCGAGGAGCTTGAGCGCCCTGTCGACGACGAGGAAGAGATTGTGCCACGAGAACGTCTCGGGGCTGCGCGCGAAGGCGTAATCGGAACGCGCGGGCGGATCCTTGTACAGCTCGGCCACGCCGCGCTCGGCGGGAATCGCGACGTACGGGCGCTTCGCCATCAGCGCGAGGAGCGGCACGACCGTGCCACGCGCCCAGCTCGACATCTCGTAGATGTTGATGGGGAACCAGGTCGGCAACAGGATCAACTCGGCAGGCATGGCAGGGACACCGTCCCACGGAAACTGCCCGAAGTACGCAAGGAAGATGCGCGTGAACACGCCGGCTTTGACGAGGCCGCCGCGATCGAGGATGAACCCTCGCGCCTTCTGGAGCGCCGGGTGTGACGCCGGCATGCCGGTGAGCTTCAAGGCGAAGTACGCCTCGATGGTGTTCGAGAGATGTCCCGGAGCGTCGGGATAGAGCGTCCAGCTGCCGTCGTCGAGCTGCGTCGCCAGCAGGTGCGCAGCGATGCGCGCCTGGCGCTCTGGGTTCACGCGCCCCATGAAGTGCATGAAGAAGATGTATTCGGCGTCCATCGTGGCGTTCGCCTCGAGCGGGCGATGCCAGTAGCCGGTGACGTGCTGCTCGCGCCGAAAGTACTCCTGCGAGCGGTCGATCGTATGGTCGACCTTGGCAAGGAACTCATCGCGGCGCGGCCGCGTGGCGGCACGCACCCCGAACGGTCGCTCGGACACGCGTGCTTCCTCGATGTTGCGATCCATGGACTCCTTCCCCCCCGCACGCGTCGACTCTGCACTAACCATGCGGTCAGCTCACGTTCGAAAAAAACGGCGCCCCTGACCCGTCGCAGGCACCGCATGCTCCGACCGACTCGACCCGTCGGTCAGCCCCCCTCCAAAAAAAGCTCGAGACGCCAAGCAGAGCGCGCTCGAGCACTTCGACCGCTCGGCTTATAGGGGGCGATCTCTGGTCTTGTCAATCGGATGAGCCCCCGTGCGCGCGGCACGCGAAAGCGCGCCGTGCTCCGATGGGCGTCGCGACGCGGGCAAAGCCCGCGTCGCTCCTGCGCGCGGCTTCGCCGCGCGGATCGGGAGACGTAACCGCTCGATAGGGGCGAGCTGGCGCGGCTTGCCGCGCGGGCGCTTGCTACTGACTGGGCGGGGGCTCGGGAAGGATGGCGAGCTCGTGGCGTTCGGCGCGGGAGAGGTTTTCACGGGCGAGGTCGGAATCGGGCGTCAGCGTGATGGCGCGCTTGAAGGCGGCGATCGCAGCGGGCCATTCGGCGAGGCGAGCATGGGCAATACCTTGCATGTTGGCGATCCAGGCGTTGTCCGGGTCGAGCGATTGCGCAACCGCGAGGGCCGTGAGCGCGGCACCGGGGTCGCCGGCGCGCAACCGCACCCAGCCGAGATTACCGTGACCCGAAGGTTCGCTCGGCTGCTTCACGATCGCGTCCTCGAGCAGCTCGCTCGCCTCTTCCAATCGGCCGAGGTTGGCATAGACCCATCCGAGGTTGCTCTCGACGTTCGGATCGTCGGGGTCGCGTTCGTGCGCATACTCGAGGACGCGTCGTGCCTCGTCCCATTGTGCAACGCGTCCGAGAATCGATCCGAGGTTGTTGAGCGCCTCGATGTCGCCACCGTCGGCCGCCTGGCGCAATACGCCGATCGCGTCGGTCTCGCGCCCGACCGAGGCGTATGCCCAGCCGAGGTTGGTGAGGATCGAGCGCGTGAGGTCGCGTCCGACCCAGTCCTGGTGCGCCCGCGCGAGCACCTGTGCCATCTCGAGCTGGGCGACCGCGTCCGACGGCCGACCCACCTCGAGCAACATGCTGCCATAGGCCGTACGGACCAGCGCGTCGTCGGGGCCGAGCTGCACCGCCTCGACAAGGAGCGCGAGCGCGTCGTCGAGACGGCCGCGACGCGCGTAGGCGTCGGCGAGGGCAGTCAGCACTTCGGGGTCGCGCGGGTGAGCCCGATGCAAGCGCTCGAAGACGGCGGTCTCGTTGGCAGCGATACGCGCGGCGTTCACGCGATCCCCCCGCACCTCATAGGCGCTGATGAGGTTGCGGAAGATGCGCGGCTTGGTCGGCGCCTTTGCGAGCGCGTCCTCCCACAACGTCACCGGATCGTGCCAGAGCCGGTTGCGGGCGACGGTCGCGACGCCGAGCGCGGTGACGGCGACGAGCGCGCTCACCGCCACGAGCCGCGGCACGCGGCGCGCCAGGCCGGCGCCCGCCAGCGCCGCGAGGACGGCGAATCCCGCGAGCGGCAGGTACATGCGGTGCTCGAACACGAGATCGGCGATCGGCACGACGCTCGAGCTCGGCGCCAGGGCGAGGAGCGCGAGGGCGAGCCAGAACGCGGCCGCGTTCCGGCCGGTGCGGCGCAGCCATACGAGCAGCGCGAGGATCACGGCCCATCCGATTGCAGGTACGACGACCGCGGGCACCGTCCAACCGATCGCGACCGGCCAGTCGTACTCGATCGTCTGGTTCACCGGCCACACCAGCAGTCGGAGATAGTGCCAGGTGACGCCGAGCTGCGTGCGCAAGAACTCGAGAGGCCCGATGCCGACGTCGAGCCCGGCGCCGGGCGTCTCCCGCTGCGAGACGAGGGCGATGAGCAGGAGCCACGTCGCCGCGAGCGCGACATGGAGCGGCCAGCGCACGGGCGACGGCTCGACGCGCCGATACGCGCGATCTTCGGCGAAGGACACGCCCGCCTCTTCGGGCGCGCGGACGCAGCGCGAGAGCCACCACGCGGCGATCGGCGCCGATACCATCGCCGGCTTCGTCGCCATGCCGAGCGCGCACGTGACCACCGCGAGCGTCCACCACGCCAGCCGCCGCTGCGCGTGCGACTCGCCGACGAGGACGAGGTCGAGCGTCGCGAGGTACCAGAACGCCATCAGCACCTCGCTCCGATTGATGATGTAGGTAACCGCCTCGGTCTGGAGCGGATGCACGAGGAAGACGAGCGCCGCCCACCAGGCGACGCGCGCCTCGCGGCCGGGCATCGTCGCGGTGAGGCGGAGCGTGCGCCGTGCGACGTCGTAGAGGAGCAAGCCGCAGCCGATGTGCAGCGCCAGGTTGACCGCGTGGTAGCCGACGACATGCAGCCCGCCGAGCGCATAGTTCGCCGCGAGTGTCAGCTCGAGTATCGGCCGCGCCGACGTGAACGGACCCGGCCAGAGCTCGCGGATGCGGAGGTTGGAGACGATCGCGCCGCGATCGTCGAAGAGGAACGGCACCCCGAAGCTGTTGGCGTAGACCACGCACGCCGCAGCGACCAGCAGGAGAAGACGCATCATCCTCCCGTGGCGCCCGCTGCCGCGGCGTCGCGGTCGAGCACCTCGCCCATCTGGCGCACGGCGGCGTTCAGGGGAAAGAGCCGCGCGGCGCGTGCGTGCGCCGTGCGCGCCTCGGCGGCCTTGCCTTGCATGCGGTAGGTCGCGGTGAGACCGACGAGGGCCATCGGCACATCACCGGCGCGCTGATACGCGCCTACGGCGGCCTCGTACTCACCGAGCGCGTAGAGGAAGGCGCCGTAGTTGGTGAGCACGTCGGGCGCACCGGGAGCGATCGCAAGCGCGGCCTCGTACTCGGCGCGCGCCTCCGGATGGCTTCCCAGTCGGAAGAGCTCGTTGGCGATGTTCATGTGCAGGCTCGCCGCGCGCGGCGTGAGGACGAGCGCGCGGCGCATCCACGTGAGCGCCGCTTGATGATCGCCGCGTAGGCTCTCGGCGTTTCCGAGGTTCACCATCGCGTCGACGAAATCCGGCTTCACCGCGAGCGCACGCTGGTAGATCGCGATCGCGTCGTCCGGACGGCGCTCCTGGACGAGCACGTTCCCGAGGTTGTACAGCGTCGCGGCGTCCTCCGGCTTGATCGCGAGCGAGCGCTCGAAGGAGGCACGCGCCAGGTCGAACTTGCCGAGATCGGCAAGCACCGCGCCGAACTCGCGCTGGCTACGCGCCGACTCCGGCGCCTCCGCGACCATCGTCGAGAAAAAGGTCAGGCGGTCGCGCCAGACGGCGTTTCGCGACCAGGTGCGGGCACCGTAGAGCGCGAGCACGACGGCGAGCGGCACGGCGAGCCGCGGAGTTCGCAGGCGACCGAGCCCTCCATGCGCAGCTTCCACGCGCCGCTCGTCGGTCCGCGACGTCCTTCCGCCGCGTGCGAGGGTCGCGCGCTCGAGGAGCACAGCGGCCACGAGACAAAACCCCGCGGACGGGAGGTAGACGAGTCGCTCCGCCATGATCGTCCCGATCGGGAAGACGAGATTCGAAACCATCACGAAGGCGAGCGCGAGAAGGCCGAGGCCGAGCGCCGCCGCCGGCGCGCGGCGCCACGTCCACCACGCGAGCACGGGAACCGTTGCGCACACTGCGAGTGCGGCGAGGAACTCGGCGTCGAGCGGCGACGCCACGGGACTGATCTGTCGGTACGAGTAGTCGGCGGCGAGCCGCCACGGCACGAGCAATCGCCATCCATAGAGTCCCGCCACCTTGAGGGCGGTGAGCTCGGAGGCGAGCGGCGGAAGCGACACCAGCGGGTTGTCGAGTATGCTGATTTCCGCCGACTCGCGGCCGAGAACGCGGTGCCGGAAGAGGACGAACACCAACGTCGCGGCGGCGAGCGCCGCATAGCGTACGGTGTGGCGGCGGAGCGTCACGACGCGCGCACCCGCCGGCGCGTACAATAGATCCACGAAGACGAGGACCGGGAGGAGCGCCAGCGCGTTCTCCTTCGCGAGGAGCGCGGCGAAGAAGATTGCGACGCCGAGCGCCTCGAGAAGAACGGACGGTACCCGGGAGACTCGAACGTCGGCGCGCAGGAAGAGGAGCCAGGCGAGGAAGAAGCCCGCCGCCGCGAGCAGCTCGGCACGCCCGACGACGCTCGCGACCGCCTCGGTGTGGACGGGGTGCGCCGCGAAGAGCGCTGCCGCGATCGCAGCGGGCAGCGGCGCCGATGTGACGCGCGAGAAGACCGCGAACACGAGGACGCTCACCGCCGCGTGCAGCAGCACGTTCACGACGTGGTAGCCGACCGGGGCAAGACCGTGGATGGCGTGATCGACCGCGAAGGTGAGCGTCGTAAGCGGCCGCCAACCGTGTCCGCGCGCCTCGCTCCACCACGACGCGTGCGTGAGGATCCCCGCCACGTCGCCGGTCCGCACCCAGACGTTGGAGACGATCGCGTTGACGTCGTCGAAGAGCAGCTCACCGCGCACGCTGTTGGCGTAGATCGCAAGCGCAATCGCGGCGACCGCGAACGCGGCCCTCCACCACGCGGCTGCCGCGGCTGGCGCGGACTCCCCGTCCGTCGGCGCGGCGTGGGCACGCGCTCGATCGCGTGGTCCCGACCCCGCGCCTCGGAGCGCCGTCTCTGGCGCCGATGCGCGTGCGAGCGCGCCGCGGCTCCGTCGTTTCGGCACTTAGGCGGAGGGCGCGGCGTTTCGCTCGCGCGTGACGCGACGATCGAGGTCGGCGCGCGTGAACAGCGCCGTGCATGCCACGTCGGCGCCGACCGTGGCACGGATGCGGTCGAGACCGCCCTCCTGCCGGTCGACGAGCACGACGACGGCGGTGACCGGGTGGCCAGCTTGCCGGCAGCGATCGATGGCGTCGATCGTCGACGTCCCGGTCGTGACCGTGTCGTCGACGATCGCGACCCGGTCGCCGGACCGGATGCTGCCTTCGATCCATCGGCCCATGCCGTGCTCCTTCACCTGTTTGCGAACGGTGAAGGCGCGAATCGGCGCGCCGGCGAGCTGACTGTAGTAGGCAACGGCGCCGGCGATCGGGTCGGCGCCGAGCGTCAGTCCGCCGACTGCATCCACCGTTCCCGCGACGAGATCGAAGACCAGCGCGCCGATCAGGGGCTTCGCCTCCGGATCCCACGTGGTGACGCGGGCGTCGAGATAGAACGGCGAGGTCGCACCCGACGCGAGGGTGAACGGCTTTTCCGGACGGTAGTGATACGAGCGCTCCGCGAGCAGCGTGAGCAGCCGCTCCCGCATCGCGTCGCGTTGGCCGGTGTCGTGCATTCGTCGGATCGGAGCCCCGGCGACGCGCCCTGCGCCGCCGTTCACCGGCCGGAGTAGCAGATCACGAAATCGGAGTCGAAGCCCCTCGGCGGCGAGAGCGTATCCGCCCCGCTCCCGTCGTGTCGGACTACCGACGCGACCGCGAACGCGGCGTTCGTTTCGCACTCGGCACGGGCGCGCGGCGCACGTGTCGGCCGCCCGAACGCGGAGCGCCGGCGACGTGCGTCGTCTCGGCGGATTCGGTGGGCACGTTGCCTTCGGCGATGTAACGCAAGAGCGTCGCCTTCCGCAGCAGGGCCACCATCTGGTTCATGCAGTTGATGCCCGCCTCCGCCATCCGCGCCGAGACCTCGGGGGTGACGCGACCGGTGACGCCCTGAGTGAAGAGGCGGAGCTCCTCGCGCGCCAGCCAGCGGACGAATTCCGCGTACACCCGAAAACTGGCGGCGCCGAAGCCGAGATGGTGATCAAAGCCCGCCTCGCGCAGCTTGGCCCACAGCTCGACCATGCGAATCGCCGGCTCCTCGAGCCATTGATCGCCGTCGCGGGGGACGACCTCGATCATCCCCGTCGCCGCGAACTCCAGAATCTCGCGCGCCGGGATGCCGACGCGTCGCGCGACATCATTCAAGCGATCGGCCGCGGGTTCGGGCGCGCCGGCGACCGCGGGGAAGAGCTTGCCGTCGAGCTCGAGGAGCGTGCGGATCTCGTCGCGCGACGGGGGCGTCTCGGCGCCGACGATGCTGCGGATGACGTGCAGCGGCAGAAAGCGCTTCTGCTGCAGCTCCTTGATGAGCGCCAGACGCTCGACGAAGGAGACATCGTACCACGCGACATTGCGGCTCGGGCGGTGCGGTTCGGGGAGGAGGCCTTCGCGGATGTAGAAGCGGATCGTCTCGCGCCCCACACCGGCGGCGCGCTCGAGATCTTTCATCTTCATCCGCGCGGCCCGTACGCCGCCGGCCGTCATGAGATCACCCGGAGACGCGACGCGATCCTCCATTGCCATGCGCCGCCTCGCCGCCCTCGTCCGCAGACCTCGCGACCTTGACGATCTCGGCGTGACGCGCGTCATATTGCTCGGCGACCTTCTCGTCCTCTTCGGCCATCGCCTGCACGTCGATGTCGGCGTACCCGAGGATGCCCATTTGCTCATAGCCCTTGCGGATCTTCGGGCCCCAGAGACCGATGTCCTTGATGATGGGAACGATGCGGCTGAAGAGCGCCGAGCGATAGCGCTGCATGAACCCCGACTCGAGCATGTAGGCCGCGCACTCGTCGATGGGCAGGCCGAGCGTCTCCCACACCTCCTCCGCCTGAAAGCGATCGCGCATCAGGTAGCAGGCTTCGACCGCGAATTCCTCGCGCTCGTCGCGTTCGGCCTGGGTGAGCGTCGGGTAATAGTCGCGGAGCGCGAAGCGGCCGAAAGCGACGTGGCGGGCCTCATCCTGCATCACGTACGCGTTCACCGCGGCGGCGAGCGGATTCTGCGACTGATCGCGGATCTGCGCGAAGGCAGCGAGCGCCAGCCCCTCGATCAGCACCTGCATACCGAGGTAGGTCATGTCCCAGCGCGAGTCGCTGAGGACGTTGTCGAGGAGACGCTGCAAGGTCGGCGTGATCGGGTAGGCGAGCTCGAACTTATCGTGGAGGAGCCGCGAGTACGCCTCGACGTGGCGCGCCTCGTCGATCACTTGCGTCGCGGCGTAGAACTTGGCGTCCATCCTCGGCACCTGCTGGACGATCTTCGCGGTGCAGATGAGCGCGCCTTGCTCCCCGTGCAGGAACTGCGAGAGCTGCCACGACTGGAAGTGGCGCCGGAGCGTCGCCTTCTCGGCGTTGGTGAGTGCCGCGAAGACGTCGGAGCCGAAGAGCGGGATCGACTCGTCGGGCAACTGCTCGGGGTTCTCGGGATCGAGATCCTGCGACCAGTCGATACGCGCGTTCGCGTTCCACTGCTTCTCCTTGCCCTTCTCGTAGAGCCTGAGCAGCGACTCGCGTCCGTCCTGGTACTCCCAGCGGAAGTTGGTATCGAACGTTCCCGCGACCGGCCAATCGATGTCACCGATCGGCCGCGCATATCTATCTTCCGTCGCCATAAGGGGGCCCCTCCTCCGTGCGTAGTGCGTACCGTCGCTACGCACTAGCGCCGGTGCGGCGTGTGAGTCAAGATCTTTGTCGCGTGCGATGGTCTCGGCGGATTGACGTCCGCCCCGTTCGTCGGCAGGGACTTTTCGGCTTGAAGTTTGCGTTGGGTTCCCTTATTTTTCCAGCAACTTCGGACGCCCAGCGTCGGTCTTCGCGCCTTCCGGGCGCCACGCTCGTGTCCCCTCGGATATCCGCCTGAGTCGTGCGACCCCAATAGCGGCACCACACCGCGTACTCTTCGTCGAGGCGAGCGTCGGCGGCGTCCTCGGCGGCTCACTGACCGGCATCCTGCACCTCATCGAGCGCATGGACCGGCGACGTTTCGCGCCGGCGCTCGTCCTCTACGAACCGAAGGACATCGTGTCCGCGCTCCGGGCCGACGGCGTCCCGGTCCACATCCTGCCGCCATTGCCGGTGCCGCGGCCCGACGGCGATCGCGGCCGTCTGGCGCGAGCGTGGCTGCGCACGCGCGAGCTCACGAGCGTGGTCGCGCCACGGGCGCGCGCGCTCGTGCGCGTCTTTCGCGCCGAGCGTCCCGATCTCATCTACCTCGCGAACGGCGTGACGACGAACCTCGACGGCGTCCTCGCCGGCGCATTCTGCCACCTGCCGATCATCTCACATGAGAAGGGCTTTCGGCGGGTCGGTCCGATCGAGCGCTTGCTCTCGCGCTGGGTCGACACGTGCGTCGGCATGACCGAGCAGGTGACCGAATACGCGCGCGGCAAAGGCATCCACGCCCGGCGCTTTCTCACGATCTACGACGGCATCAACTGCGAGGGGTTCGCGCCCGGCGGCGGCGCGGCGGTGCGCCGCGAGTTCGGCGTTCCCGCGGACGCACCGCTCGTCGGCATCGTCGGGCACCTGCAGCGCTGGAAGGGGCAGCTTCTCGTCGTCGAGGCGATCGCGATCGCGCGCGCGCGACATCCCGAGCTGCGCTGCCTGATCGTCGGCGGCGTGCACCGGCTCGGTGAGGACTACGCCGCCGAGGTGCGGGCGCGGATCGCCGCGGCGGGCCTCGAGCGGCACGTCATCCTCACCGGCGCCCGACACGACGTCGCGGCGTGCATGGACGCAATGGACGTCGTGATCCACTCCTCGATCCGCCCCGAGCCGTTCGGGCGCGTTCTGATCGAGGCGATGGCGCTCGGCCGCCCGGTGATCGCGCCGCGGCTCGGCGGCCCGTGCGAGATCGTCGCCGACGGCGAGACCGGCGTCCTCGTGCCGGCGCGCGACGCCGCGGCATTGGCGGAGGCGATCGCGACGCTCGTGACCGACCGGCCGCGGTGCGCCGCCATGGGCCGCGCCGCCCGCGAACGCGTCGATCGCATGTTCGACATCCGCCATCACGTCCGCGCCATCGAACAGGTGTTCGACGACATCCTCGGAACCGAGACCGTGGAGCGGCGGGCGACACGGGCCGCGGCGGCCGTGTAGTGCCGATCGCGCCGCTCGAGCCCTCGTCGCCGCCGGCCGTGTTCGACTTTCTCGAGCGCCACGTGTCGGCGCGGGGACGCGCGCACTGGGAGTGGAAGTACCAGCTCGATGGCGAGGGTCCCGCGCGCGCCTTTTATCACACCGGCGCCGACGGCACCGTCGGCGGCTTCGTCGGCACCCTACCGACGACGCTGCACGCGCCGGCGCAGCACGCGCGCGCCGCGTGGTTCGTCGATTGGGCGACGCGTCCGGGTGAAGGCAGCGTCGGCGTGGGGGTGGCGCTGCTGCGGCGCGCGGAGGCGGCCACCGACGTGTTGCTGACCCTCCAAGGCTCGGTCGACACCCAGAAGATCCTACCGAAGCTGCGCTGGAACGTCGTCGAGACCCCGGCGACGTGGATCCTTCGGGTGAGCCCGCGCGCCATCGTGACGCGCGGCCTGCTCCGCCGTCACCCCTGGCTGCGCGCGCTCGCGCTTCTCCCCGGCGCGCTCGTCGCACGGAACCGACGCGTGACACGCGTGCGATCGTCGCCGTTCGCGCTCGAAGAGGTGGAGCGCTTTCCAGCGTCCTACGACGCGCGCTGGGAGGTGCGACGCCCCGAGTTCGCGCCGCTCATGGACCGCTCGAGCGCGCAGTTGAATTTCTTGTACGCCGACTTTCCCGAGGGCGGCTACCGCCGCTTCCTCGTGCGCGAGGGCGCGGACGTCGTCGGCCATCTCGTCCTCCGTCTCGACCGCAAGGAAGACGCGCGCCGCGGGCGCATCATCGACGCGCTCTGGCCGCGCGCGCGGACCGGCGCCGTCGAGTGGCTCGTGCGCGAAGCGTGCGAGATCTTGCAGGAACGTGGCGTCGACTATATCGAGTGCACAGCGTCGGTCGCGGACCTCGAGCGGGCGCTCGGCGCCTGTCGTTTTGCGCGCCTGCGGCCGGTGCCCGTCTGGTATCATCGCCTGCCGGACGGCATGGCGACCCCCGATACCTGGTTCATCACCTATCTCGATTGCGACCGAGCGTACCGATGAATTGCCCGCGACATCTGGCATGCGTGACGATATAATCGCGGTCTTCGTGCTGATCTTCGGGCGCGCGCCCGAGCAGTTCGGCGACGACACGGCTCCCGCGAACGTCGAGGGCTGGGACTCCGTGCGGCACGTCGAGCTGGTGGTCGCACTCGAAGAACGATTCGGCTGCATGTTCGAGCCCGACGAGGTTCCGGAATTGACGTCACTCGCACGCATCGAGGACATCCTGCGACGCCATGGATAACGTCTCCCGCAAGCTGACCGCTCCGCCCGACACCGACCTCGCGACGCAGCTCGCGCTCGAGCACGCGTACGACCGCATGGCGCTGATCCGCGCCGTCGAGGAGCGCCTGCTCGACCTCTTCAGCGAGGGCAAGCTCTTCGGCACCACCCATACCTGCATCGGCCAGGAAACCTGCGCCTACGCCGCGATCGACGCCCTCGATCGCACGCGCGACCTGATCTTCTCGAATCATCGCTGCCACGGTCACTACATCATGTACAGCGACGACGCCGAAGGGCTGCTCGCGGAGATCATGGGGCGCGCGACGGGCGTCTGCGGCGGCCGCGGCGGCAGCCAGCACCTCTGCGCCCGCGGCTTCTTCTCGAACGGCGTGCAAGGCGGAATCGTGCCGGTCGCCGCCGGCATGGCGCTCGCCGAGAAGATGAAGGGCAGCGGCGCCGTCACCGTCGTCTTCCTCGGTGACGGCACCCTCGGGGAAGGCGCCGTCTACGAGGCGCTGAACCTCGCGTCGCTGTGGGAGCTGCCGGTCCTCTTCGTCCTCGAGCACAACCACTGGGCGCAGTCGACGCCGACCGCGACGACGATCGCCGGCGACGTGCTGGCGCGTGCCGCCGCGTTCGGCATCGCGACCGATCGCCGTCCGGCACGCGAGCCCGTCGCGCTGAAAGCGCACATGACAGACGTCGTGGAGCGCGTCCGCCGCAGCGGACGCCCCTTCTTCCAGGTGCTCGATACGTTCCGCCTCGCCGCGCACAGCAAAGGCGACGACGATCGCAGTCCCGAGCTCATCGCGAAGGCGCGCCGCGAGGATCCGCTCGCGCACCTGCGCGCCGCCCTCGACGAGGAGCGCGCAGCGGCGATCGACGCCGCGGTGCGGGTGCGCGTCGCGCGTGCGGTCGAGGCCGCCGAGGCGGCGCCCTTCGCGGCGCTCGACGGTGCCGCCGAGGAGCGGGCATTGCAGCGCGTACGCGGCGCCGGCGCCACGACGAGCGCGCTCGCGGAAGCCGCGGACGAAGCACGCACCGTCGTGCAGAGCCTCAACCAGGCGCATCACGAGCTCATGGAGCGGCAACAGGACGTGCTCCTCATCGGCGAGGACCTCCTCGATCCCTACGGCGGCGCCTTCAAGGTGAGCCGCGGCCTCTCCAGCAAGTTTCCCGACCGCGTACGCTCGACGCCGATCAGCGAGTCGGCGATCATCGGCCTTGCCAGCGGCCTCAGCCTGCGCGGCTACCGTCCGATCGCCGAGATCATGTTCGGCGACTTCCTGGCGCTCTGCGCCGATCAGCTCATCAATCACCTGGCGAAGTTCCACTGGATGTACAACGGCCAGGTGGAAACGCCGGTGGTCGTGCGCACGCCGGTCGGCGGCCGCCGCGGGTACGGCCCGACCCACAGCCAGTGCATCGAGAAGATCTTCTTCGGTGTCCCCGGGCTCGTACTGGTCGCGGTGAGCATGCGCCACAACCCGGGCATGCTCTTGCGGCATGCGGTCGAGGACGAACGGCCGGTGATCTTCCTCGAGCAGAAGCTGCTCTATGGCAAGCGTCTGAAGCACGAGCCGCCTCTCGGGCTCGTCCTCGCGCTGCCGGATGGCGAGCAACAGGAGCTCTATCCGACCGGTGTCTGGCGGCCCGACGGCGAAACCGCCGACCTCACGCTCGTCACCTACGGCGAGATGACCGAGGTCGCGGAGGAGGCGATGGCGCGTCTCTTCGAGGAAGACGAAGTCTTGGTCGAGTACCTCGTTGTCTCGCAGCTCGCGCCGCTCCGCGCTCAGCCGATCGTCGAATCGGTGCGGCGCACGCAGCATCTCCTCGTCCTCGAGGAGGGCACCGAGCCGTGGGGTCTCGGCGCGGAGGTCGTGGCGCGCGTCGCCGAGGAGCTCGGCCCGGAACTGCGCGGCTCTACGCGCGTCGCCGCATACCACTTGCCGATCCCGAACGCGCGCCCGATGGAGGACGCCGTTTTGCCCGACGCCGCGCGCGTCGTCGCCGGCGCCCGCCGCGTGCTCCGGGGCACGCGCCCGTGAGCGCGGCCACCGCCGAGCCGATCCTCGTTCCCCGCGAGCACGTCAACGACGACAGCGTCTTCGTGACCGAGTGGATCGCGGCGGACGGCGCCCGCGTCGAGGCCGGCGCCGTCGTCTGCACGATCGAAACGTCGAAAGCCATCGTCGAGATCGAGGCACCGATCGCCGGCTTCGTCCGCCGACGCGCCCAGCTCGGCGACGAGGTACCGATCGGCGGTGTCCTCGGCTACGTCACGGCGACCGCCGACGCCGTCTTGCCGGACGCGGAGCCCGCGCGTGGCGACAGCGTCGAGCCGGGTCTCATCAGCGCCAAGGCGCGCCGCAAGATGGAGGATCTCGGCCTTGATCCCACCCTCTTCGCCGGCAGGGCGAACGTCCGCGAGAAGGACGTCATCGAGATGGCGTCGCGCCGCGCCGCGGGAAGCGTGCCCGACGACCCGCGCGGCCCCTCGCGCGTCGAGGCGCTCAGCCCCGTGCAACGTCGGACGGCGCGTGTCATGGAGCAGAGCATCGCCTCCATCCCCGCCTCGTACCTCGAACGCACGATCGACCTCGGCACCATCCGCGCGCGTGCGAAGACGATCGCCGAGACGTCGAAGGGCGTCGTGACCGAGCTCGATCTCGTGGTCTGCGCCGTCGCCCGCGCCTGCCTGCGCCATCCGCACTTCAACGCGCACGTGACCGAACGTTACGAGCTCCAGGTGTTCGAGCAGGTGAACGTCGGCGTCGCGATGGATCTCGAGGGCGAGCTCTACGTCCCGGTGCTGAAGAACGCGGCGACGAAGGAGCCGGCGGCGATCGCCAAGGAGCTGCGCTCATTGCTCTACCTCACCCAGCGCCGGCGACTCGAGGCGACGCACTTGAGCGGCGGCACGATCACGGTTACGTCGATGGTCGGCCGCGGCGTGCAGCGCTTCCTGCCGATCCCGTACCCGCAGCAGGCCGCGATCATCGGCCTCGCCGATCCCGAGCGCGGAACCGGCGAGCGCACCGCGCTCTCGATCGTCTTCGACCACCGCGTCGCGAACGGCAGCGCGGCCGCGTCGTTTCTCGCCACCGTCGAGGAGCTCGCGATCGGCGCCTGACGGGCGCCGGAGGCTCGAGAGACGTTCCGCGCCTGACGGTGCGGCAGCCGCGATCAGATGTTCCGCGCGCGCGGCAGCAGGTGCGAGAAGAAGGCGCGGTTGTGCGCGACCACGGCGTAGCCCGCCTCGACGGCCCACACGAGCGGCGGCAGCGCCGCAAGACGCGCGAGCCGCGGCCAGCCGACGCGCTCGAGAACGAAGAGACATGCGCGCCCGCCGCGCAGCCAGCGTCCGTCGTTCGTTCGCACGTGGACGGCGGCGCCACACGCCTCGCGGAGGGTCGGCGTCATCGGAGGACTCGATACCTCCTGATACGGAATCGCTCGGAACTGATCGCGCGTATCGTGCGCCAGCGCCCACTCGACGGAACGGCGACAGACTCCGCAGTCGCCGTCCCAGACGATCCAATGGTGCGTCGCGTCCATCGTGCACGAGCGTACCACGGTCGCGCGCGTGACTCGACCGTCCCTCCGGACGTCACGTGATGGGAACGGAACGTCGCTTCTGCTAGTCGCCGCGAACCGTGTCGACGCGCCGCAAGCTCCTCTGGATCGCGCTCCTCTATTTCGCAGAAGGGTTCCCTTTCGGCCTCGTCGTCGACAACCTTCCCGTCTACTTTCGGGCACACGGGGTCTCGCTCGAGGCGATCGGCATGCTCTCCGTCCTCGGCCTGCCCTGGAGCCTCAAGGTCTTCTGGGCGCCGCTCGTCGACCGCTTCGGAGAACGGCGACGTTGGATCACCGCGGCGCTCGTCGTCATGACGCTCGCGACGGCGGCGATTCCACTCACCGACCCCGTCGCGCCGGGCGTCGCGCTCTTCGGCCTGGTGCTCGCGCTGACGATCGCCTCCGCAACGCAGGATATCGCGATCGACGCCTACACGATCGGGCTCCTCGCGCCGGGCGAGGAGGGCATAGCCAACGGCATCCGCGTGTCCGCATATCGCGCCGCGCTCATCGTCGGCGGCGGCGCGCTGGTGATCCTCGCCGGATGGATCGGGTGGTCACCGCTCTATTGGACGGCGGCGATGATCCTCGCGACGCTCGCCGTCGCCGCGTGGTTGGCGCCGCCGGTGGCGATCGTGCGCACGCCCGCCGCGGCGTGGTGGCGCGCCTTCGTCGCCTGGCTCGCCCGCCCGGGTGCGGCCGCCGTTCTCGCCTTCGTACTCATCTACAAGCTCGGCGATGCCAGCATGGGACCGATGGTGAAACCCTTCTGGCTCGATCGCGGGCTTTCGCTCGAGGAGATCGGCTTCGTGTCGACGACGCTCGGTGTGGCCGCGAGCGTCGCGGGCGCGCTCGCGGGCGGCGTCTTCACCTCACGCGCCGGCATCTTCCGCGCGCTCTGGGTCCTCGGGTTGCTGCAGGCGATCTCGAATCTCGGCTACGCCGGCGTCGCGGCGGCGCACGGGGGACGCGCGGCGATCTATGCGGCGTCGCTCGTCGAGAGTTTCACGGGTGGGCTCGGCACCGCCGCGTTTCTCGCGTTTCTCATGCACGTCTGCGAGCGCGAACACGCAGCGACCCAATATGCCCTCCTCTCCGCCCTCTTCGGCTTCACACGATCGCTCGCCGGAGCGATGAGCGGCCTCGGCGCGAGCCGGCTCGGGTACGCGCCGTACTTCGCGGCGACTTTCCTCCTCGCACTCCCCGCATACGCACTCCTGCCGTGGATCCGGCCGTGGATCCACGACCGCCCACCGGTCCCGACGGCGCTGCGATTCTAGTCGCCGCGGTACGGCCGATCCTGCGCGTAGAGCGCGAGCCGTGCGGCGATCTCGCGCGCGAGATCGGTCGTCGTCGCCGCCTCGGCCGCAGCCTCGGCGCGACGCGCGGTCGCGACCGCGTCGGCGAAACGGCCGACCTCGGCGTAGGCGGCGGCGAGTGTGTCGAGTCGATCAGCGTCGGGCGCGTCACCTGCCGCCGCGACGGCACGCTCGGCGAGGGTGACCGCGGCGGCGCCGTCGCGCAGATCGCCGTCGGCCGAGGTCGCGAGGAGCCATCCCAGCATGCTTGCGGCGTCGGCGTCCTCGGGATCGCGGGCGATGACCTTCCGCAGCACGGCGATCGCGTCGCGCGGCCGGCCGGCCTCCATGTAGGAGGCGGCGAGCGCCGATGTCGCACCCGCACCGGGCGCGGCGCGCTCGGCGGCTTCCGCTTGCACGCGCGCCTCGTCGTCGCGACCGCTTGCGATCAGTAGATCGATGAGCTCCTGCTGCGCCTTCGCGTACGCTGGACGAAGGCGAACCGCGTCGCGCAGCGCCGCGATCGCCTCGTCGCCGCGATCGAGCGCGGTGAGCGCCAGCCCGAGGTTGTACCGCGGCTCCGGGAACATCACGTCGAGTGCGGCGGCGCGCCGAAACTCGGTTGCTGCGTCCTCCGGACGGCTCGTTTGCAAGAGCAGCGTCCCGAGGTTGTTGTGGGCGATGGCGAGGTCCGGCTGGAGCGTGATCGCACGCCGGAGCTCCCGCTCGGCAGCCGCCAGGTCGCCACGCCCCATCAGGGCGAGTCCGAGGTTGGTGCGCGCCTCGGCCATGTTCGGCTCCTTGCGAAGCGCGACTTCGAGGTGAGGAATCGCGTGCTCGGCATCGCCTGCATCGAGGAGGAGGCGCGCGACATTGGTATGCGCGACGGCGTGGGTCGGATCGAGCGCGAGAGCTCGGTCAAACTCGCGCCGTGCCTCGACGTCGCGCCCGTCCTGCATGGCGACGGTCCCGAGGTTGGCGTGCGCATCGGCATCGCCCGGTTGGATGCGCATCGCCGCCTCGAAATAGGCGCTCGCCTCGTCGCCGCGACCGACGCGGACGAGCGCGATACCGAGGTTATTCAAGCAAATGTAGCAGTCCGGGTCGGCGGCGACGGCCGTACGCCAGAGCGTCACCGAGTCGTGCCAGATACCGATCTGACGCCAGGTCAGCATGCCGAGACAGACCGCTATCGCCGCCGCCACGATCGTCGCCGCACGCGAGGAGACGAGCGGTCGGCGACCGGCGCGCGCCGCAAGGTCGAGCGCGAGAACCGCGCCACCCGCGACGACGGCCCAGCCGAGCGTCGCGAGGTAGCTGTAGCGATCCGCCGCGATGTGCGGCCCCGCCTGCGCGATGCCGAGCACGGGCGCGAGCGTGGCGGCATAGACCACCCAGCTCGCGAGCGCCCACGGCCAGCGACGCCGCAGCACATAGAACCCACCGGTCGCGGCGACCACGAACACCGTGGAGACGAGGACGTCGGGACGAGCGAACTGCCAACCGACCGGCAACTGGTAGAGGGGTGAAAGCCCGATCGGCAGCACCGTCTTCGCGAGGTAGAAGGCAAGCGCGAAAAACGCCTGACCGACGCGTCCGCCCACGCCGTACTGCGCCAGCGAGTAGAACGTGTCGAGCGAGCGTTCAGCGATGCCCTCGACGACCGCGGTGGCGACACCGAGCGCGATGAAGGGCACCTTTTCCATCCAGACGCGTCGGACATCGCGGCGTGCCCACGCGCCGACGTGCGCCGGCAGCCGGCAGAGCGGATAGACGTCGAGCACGACGAGCACGATCGGCAGACTCATGCCGACGGGCTTGGCGAGGAGCGAGGGCACGTACCAGGCAAGCGCCGCCCAGGCGAAGCCGTTCCTCGCGCGAGCGTGATGGCGGACGTACGCATCGAGCGTGAGAAGGATGAAGAGGCCCGAAAGGACGTCGCGCCGCTCGGTCGCCCACGCGACCGACTCGACGCGCAAAGGGTGCAGCGCAAAGAGCGCGGCGCTGATCGCGGCCGCGACGTAGAGCGTAGACGTTGCGCCGCTCGCCGGAAGTCGGAAGGCGAGCCGCAGCAGTCGGGCGCTCAGGGCATAGAAGACGATCCCGTTCGCGACGTGCAGAAGCGCGTTGGTGAGATGGTAGCCGACCGGGCTCATTCCCCAGAGCTGATGGTCGACGGCGAACGAAAGCCACGTGAGTGGGAGGTAGTGACCGTCGAGATTGGTGAACATCCAGCGGAGGGCGCTCGGATCGAGGGCGCGGAAGAAGGGGTTCTCGAGGAGGTTCGTCTGGTCGTCGAAGTCGACGAACCCGTTGCTCAGCGTCGGCACGTACGCGACCGCGGTCGCGAGCGCGACGATGAGAGCACCCATCCACCGCGCCCGTGCCGCTGTGCGATCGGCGTCGGAAGCGGCGACGGCATCGTGGCGCTCGCTTTTGCTCGCCGAAGGCCGATCGCCGGCGCCCCGGCGCGGTGGGACGGGTGAGGCGGCCCCACTCCGTGCTTTGCCGGTCTGCCGGCGCCTTTCGGATCGAGAGCTCACAGACTTTGCCCTAAGATTCGTAGCGGGGCGCTGTGCGAACCGTCAATTGTCGGCGGTGACGGTCATCGCGCGGTGCGTCGTTGCAACCGTCGGAGGCCTGCAAATCGCTTTTTTTCTTGACAACCTTTTGAACGGTAGCCTACCCTCCGGGTGAGCCTTCTGCGTGCCGTCTCGAGAATCCTATGCGATATTCGCTTGGGTGTGCCGTACCCAATCGATTCGGCGTTTCTCACCAGAAGGCGGGGGGCTAATGCTCGTGCCGGACATCGTAACCCTCCAAGACCATCGTTCCCGCTCGCTCGTGACCGTGCGCGACCCGCGGGCAATCGCCGACACAGTGTAACGAAGGAGGAGAGCCATGAATTCACTGCCACGTTTCGCGGGCATCGGAGCCGCCCTGGTTGCAGCGCTCGCGCTCACGACGGCGGCGCACGCCGGCGATCCACTCAAGTGTAAAAAGACCATCGAGGCGAATGTGTCGGCGTACGTGCAGGCCAAGATGAAGGTGCTCCAGAAGTGCCATGCCGGGGTCGTCAGTGGCAAAACTTCCGGTCCGTGCCCTGACACTAACGGCGCCCTCACGATCGCGAAGGTCGAGACCAAAATTCGCGCCGGAATCGCCAAGGCGTGCGGCGGCTCGACGAAGAGCTGCACCGACGGCGACGCGCTCGCGCTCTCCGCGATCGGGTGGAACCTCGGCACCTGTCCCAACGACGAGAACGGATGCATCAACGCCCTCAGCAATTGTAACGACATCAGCGATTGCGTCGTATGCGTCGCCGGGGCCGCCGCCGATCAGGCGATGAGTCTGTATTACGACGATCTCGCCGCGGGTCAGTTCGGCACCGGCACGGCCACCAACAAATGCCAGCTCGCGATGGCCAAGAACGCGTACAGCTTCCTCGCGGTAAAGAACAAGGTCCTCACGAAATGCGAGGCCGGCGTCCTCACGGGCGCCGTCGTCGGTCCGTGCCCCGATGCCACCAGGGCATTGCCCGCGATCAACGCCGCGGAATCCAAGAAGCAGATCGGTATCTGCAAGGCCTGTGGTGGCACCGACAAGGCATGCGGTGGTGGCGACGATCTCGCACCCGCCGCGATCGGCTTCGCGACCAATTGCCCGAGCGTAAAGATTCCGAACGGCCTGGCCTGCGGCGGAGCGATCACGACCGTCCAGGATATCGTCAACTGCGTCGATTGCGTGGACGAGTTCAACGCCGATTGCCTCGACTCGCTCTCGGTGCCTGCGCTCAAGGCGCCGTACCCGGCGGAGTGCAATGGGCGCCTCCCGTGTGCTGCCACGCCGAACGGCACCCCGACGCCCTGCCCAACCGCGACGCCGGGTGTCGTATGTCCCTCGCAGGTGGTGACGGAAGCCAATGGATCGGCGGTCGATCTCGACACCGGCTGGACGGGTCAGTCACACGACGCGCATGCGCCGTCGCAGAATCGGTTGACACTTTCGATCAGCGGTTGCTCGAACCCCGACTCCTCGACCTGCGGCGTCTGCACGACCAGCGGACCGCTGCCGAATGCTGGAGGCACGACGTACAATACCGAACGGTGCGTGCTCGACACCTCGGTGCAGTGCACGATCGACGGCAATTGCAGCGCTATCCCCCGCCAGTGCAACAACAGCAGCGTCTGCGTCAGCGGCAGCAACGACAGCACGACGTGCGTCAGCAACAGCGAGTGCCCGGGTGGCACCTGCGTCCCGCACACGTGCACGAGCGACGTCGATTGCCCAGGCGGCAGCTGCCCCGCGAGCCCATGTAGCTTCTTCTTCGGGTCTCCGTTGCCGCTTTCCGCCGGCGGCGTGTCGGTGTGCGTCACCAATCAGATCACCGCCCCAATCACGGGGACGGTCGACATCGAAGCCGGCAGCACGGCGAACGTGATCCAGCTGCTGTCGCGGGTGCATGTCGGTCCGACGGTCGATAAGCCGTGTCCGACGTGCGACAGCGGGGTGTGCCACGGAGGCCCCCATGACACCAATGCATGCGTAGTGAGCGGTGTCAGCCCGCTGTTCGGTAATGTCAGCTTCGATTGCCCACCGAGTCCGGCCACGGATGTCGGCAATCTCCCGATCTCGCTCGCGTACTCGACGGGGACGCAGACGCTTACGTTGAGCGCCTCGAACCCGGACTGCAGCGCGTCGGGATACTCCGGCAGCAAGTGCTTCTGTGACACGTGTAACGACGCCGCAGCGGAACCTTGCACCTCGAATGCCGATTGCGTCGTCTTCGGCGCGACGATCTGCGGTGGTAAACGTTGCCTCGGCGGTCCGAACGCCGGAGTGGCCTGCACGTCCAACCCCGACTGCCCGACTACGTGCAATGGCGGCCTCAATGACGGCGCGGCCTGCACCGTGGCCTCGCAATGCCCCATGGGTGCGTGCCCTGCTGCCTGCAGCCTTCCTGGTCTAAGGACGAAACCCAACGATTGTAACGGCTCCACCTGCTCGCCGGTCTCGACCTGCGTCGGCGGCTGCAACGACTTCCTCACCTGCAACGGCGCGTTCCACTGCGTCGGCGGCAGCAATGTCGACGGGCTCTGCACCGTCGATTCCGAGTGCCCGGGTGGAACCTGCGATGAGCAGTGTCCTGGCGGCGCCTGCGTCTTGGCCAACGAGGGAACCTGCGCCGGAGGACCGTTCGAGCTGTTCTGCGCAATTGAAACGTTCCGCGGATGCGCCACGAATGCAGACTGTCCGCGGGTGGGCGACACTTGCACGTTCGGAAAGTTCCGAGACTGTTTCACGGACAACGGAGCGCTCACCGGCACGGTGACGGCGACCGGCGTGCCGTACCCGACCTGTGGCGGCACGGGCACAGGAACCGTCGGCGCCCTGTTCTGTGTGCCACCGACATCGAGCGGCTCGGTGAACTCGGTCTCCGGTCTCCCGGGTCTCGGTCGAGTTACCCTGCCCTACACTGCGACGTTCAACCCGTAGACGGCTATCATCGACTAGCCGGTTTACCGACCCCCGAGCCTTCCGAGGCTCGGGGGTCTTTTTTTGCAACTCCACCTTCTCCACACGAACGGTGGCGCGCGCGAATCAACTCTATGCGCGTTGCGACATATTTTGTGACGACGTATACGGAATCGTTTGACGAGCAACGGGCGCATTAGTAAGGTTCCCCGGTTGCCGGACCGGATTTACCCCCACGCACCTGGAGGCTCCCGTGCGCCCTGTTCTGCTCACCCTCGCGTCAGCTCTGACAATCGTTCTCGCGCTCGGCGCCCGGACGAGCGCCCGTGCGCTCACGGCGGACGACATTCGGTGTCAGAAGTCGATCGGCCGCGAGAGCGGCCGCCTCGCTGCGCGCACGCATAAGGAGATTCTTCACTGCAACAACGACGTGGTGCATGGACAGTCATGCAACACGGCGCAGCGTGACGCCGCGATCGCTGGCGCGATCGACGCATTCACGCGAGCGGTGACCCTGAAGTGCAAGTCCGTCACGCTCGGAGATCTCGGATTCCCAGGCTCCTGCCCTGATCCTGACGGCGGTGCGTTCTCGATCGCCAATCTCGTGAGCTGTATTCAGGGCGCCGTCACGTCGCACGTCGACGCGTCACTGATAATCGAATACCCGAACCTGCACACACTTTTCGGCGGGTCCGCACACTGCCAGAAGGTGATCGGTAGCCAGGGGCAAGCGTTCATAAGTCGGAAGCAACGCGCCCGAAACCGTTGCCTCAACCTGCAACTTCAAGGCGGAACGCCGAACATCGACTGCCGCGCCGAGGTGCCTCCCGGAACCGGCGATGCGAAAACGGATCAGGAGATCTTCCAGGCCGCGAGTCGCCTCTCCGACCAGCTACGACGCGCCTGCGGCGACACGACGCTCGAGGTCCTCGGGTTTCCCGGCTCGTGTACCGATCCCGACGGCGGCAGCTTCAGCCTAGGCAATTTGCAAACATGCATCTTGCAAACGCACGAGCTGAAGGTCGACGAGCTGATTGCCGTCGCGTATCCGGCCCCAGGCGGCGGCACGCCAACCGCAACCGCAACGCCAACGTCGATTGCGCCCACGGTAACAGGGACGCCGAGTCCCGTTGCGACGGTCACGCTCACGGCAAGCCCCACGGAAACGGCGACGCCCACGGCCACACCGACCGTGACGGCCACGTTCACGGCCGCGCCGACCGCGACCCTCACCTCCGCCCCCACCGCCACCGCAACCTTCACCCCCGGGGCAACCGCAACGCCCACGGCCACACCGACGGTGACAGCCACGTTCACGGCCGCGCCGACCGCGACCCTCACCTCCGCCCCCACCGCCACCGCAACCTTCACCCCCGGGGCAACCGCAACGCCCACGGCCACACCGACCGTGACGGCCACGTTCA
>JACQEO010000018.1 GCA_016200545.1 Deltaproteobacteria bacterium
CGCCGCGCTCGTGAAGCGCCACCTCGTGCAGCGCCTTGAACGACTGGGCTACCGAGTCCAGCTCGAACCGGTCGTGGTCGCGGCATGAGTTCCCATAACCGCCGGCGGGATTTTCGTGGCAGGCCCCTCGTGTTTCCTTCTCTCTCCGCTCCTCGCGACGATCCGCCGTCGGACCCAGCACCTCCTTGCGCGCCGCGGATGCTCGACCGAAGGTCAGGGGACGAGGGTGAACCCTTCGGCGGCGGCCGCGAGGCGGAGGCTCACGTCAGTGCATGCGAACGCGTCGCACCCTGGATCGGTGTCCCGCGTTGCGCACGCACTTGCCAGCTGGATGCCGTCATAGGCGCGCAGGCCGCGAGTGGCGACCAGCCGGGCGGCGAGATCGAGGAGAGACGCGGTGACGTCGATCACCAGAAAGCGAGAGGCGTCATCCGGCGTGCCGAAGTAATCTACCTCGAAGTCGGCGACGAGCGTGCTCGCGTCGGTGCGGCCGAGCTCGCCGATGCGCTGCTTCCTCCAGATGGCGGCGGGCACCTCGACGCGGGCGAGGCACGACACCACGATCACCTCGAGGGCCCGCATGGCCTCGTGATCGGGCTCGTCGGCATAGAGCTTCACGAGCGCCGACGAGTCCGCAAAGGCGCTCAGCGACGGTCCTCCAAGACGAGCCCGCTCAGCCGACGGCCGCGTCCCGCCGCGGCGCGAGCCCGGGCGAGCGCTGCCCGTGCCGGTCGTCGCCTGGAAGTTGGCTGCATGGAGAGCAGAATGCCCGCTCGAGCCAGGCGTTCGCGTAGTGCCTGCGCTTCGTCTCCGGCGAATGCCGGGTCGACCGCCGCAGAGAGCACGGTCGTCGCCCACTTGTTGAGGCTGTGGCCTCGGGCACGTGCCGCCGTCTTGAGCTGCGACACGAGCTGCTCTGGCATGCGAAGCGTGAGTTGACTCATGCATTCATGCTTGCTGTCATGACATCAGTTGTCAAGGCGCCCGCGGGACAGGCCAGCAGTTCCGCAGTAGCGACCAATCCCGGCAAGGATACGGGTACCGGGCGGGGCTCCGTCAGGCACGGGGCTCCGTCAGGCCTTGACCGCCACGATCTCGATGCGCCCGTTCATGCGCAGCGCGGCGCCGGCGGTGAGGATCGCCTTGAGCGGGATCCGCTTGATCCTGCCACGCAGCTTCGCGATTGCCGAGCGCGTGCTCTTCTTGAGGAGCATCAGCTTCCCGCGCTCCTCCCGAAACTCGACCTCGGTCTCGGTCGTGATCCCAAAACGCTCGCGCAGATCCTTTGGTAGTACCGACGTGCGCAAACCATCCGCCCGAGAGAGGCTCCCCCCGCGTGGACGCTGGATGTCACTTGCGCTATGCCCGGCATCCGACGCGACCAGGGACGGCACCGGTGGACAAGCGCGAACGGCGACGACTCGAGCGCACACGCCTGCGCAAGACACGCGTGCGGCGGGTCACCGAGTCACAGCAGGCGCTGGCGCGCCGCTTCCGCGCCGGTGAGCTGGCAGCGTCTCGGCCACGTGGTTCCTCAACGCACGCGACGGACCTTCGGCGGTCGAGCATGCGGCCCGTGCCGCCGCCCTGGCGCCCCACGATCCAGCCATCGCCGCGCTCTACGTCCAAGCGGCGGAGCGCACCAAGAGCCTCGTACACCGCCTCGCGGCCTTGGAGCATCTCGCCGCGCGGTGACCCCGACTTGCGCCCTTCTCACCATGCTCGCGGAGCTTAACTGCATTGCGGGGAACGGCGAGCGCGCCCACGAGCTGGTCGCGCGGGCACGCCGCATCTTGCCGCGGCGTCGAGTGAGTCGGCACGACGCGCTCGAGCGCCTCGAGGCGATCCAGCGCCGACTCGAGGGCGGCGTGGACACTGATCGCGCGGCCGACCAGAGCTCGGGCCAACATGCCCTGCCGTTCGCGGACCCGCATCCAGCTGACCCATCGCAGGCGAACCCCAAGACGCAGATCTCCACGGTCACGGACTCAGCGCGAGGCGCGCCGCCCGCTCCGGTGGGGCGCGCCCGTGCCGGTGTACCAGAGGCAGGGCCAGCGCACGTCCCCTGCCCTGCCACCCTGGAGATTCCCGTCGCCGCAACGAGCGGCATTCTCGGACTGGACATCCTTCAACAGCCCCCGGCTGCCGGCCCCGAGGAGGTGACGCTCGCGCTCATGGCGACGGCTCTCCATGACGCCGAGTCGTTCGACCGCCTGCTCGCGCTCGAGCACACGCAGGGGCTGTTACGGCTGTCGCACCAGGAGGAGACCGCGCGAAGAGTCCTCGCGGTCTTTCTCGGACGGGCGCTGCTCGCCGACGAGGTCGGACTCGGGAAGACCATCGAAGCCGGGCTGGTGCTGTCCGAGTATCTTCTCCGCGGCCGCGTGCAGCGGGCACTGATCCTGGCGCCGCCGTCGCTGGTCGGGCAGTGGCGCGAGGAGCTGGCCGGGAAGTTCGGCATCGCCACCCGCACCACCGGAGACGAGCGACGCCAGGATCTGGCCGACTGGTGGGATGGCCCCGGCGTGATCGTGGCGTCGCTCGCGACGGCGCGATCCGAGCGTCACCGCGAGACGGTCGCCACCCGGCCATGGGATCTCGTCATCGTCGACGAGGCTCACACTCTCAAGAACCACCGAACGGAGTCGTACGCGCTCGTCGAGCGCCTGCAGGGGCCGCTTCCTCCTGCTACTCACCGCCACGCCAATCGAGAACCGCGTCGAGGAGCTCTATAATCTCGTCAGCCTGATCCGGCCCGGTCACCTGGGCGGCCGGGTCGCGTTCGTGCGGCGCTTCACCGGCACCGGCGGGCAACTATCCGAGGCCGCGCGCGGCGAGCTGCGGGCGCTGCTCGGCGAGCTGATGGTGCGGAATACCCGCGCCCTCTCCGGCGTGCACCTGCCGCCGCGCTTCGCCCGCACTCAGCTCGTCGAGCCGGGACCGGAGGAGCAGGCGCTCTACGAGCAGCTGGTCACGGCGCTGCGCTCGCTCGCGACCGCAGGGCGCGTGCGTCCTCTGCTCTCCCTCCTGCTGCAGGAGGCCGGCAGCAGCCCCTTCGCGGTCCGTGGAACCCTGGCACGGCTCACCGCCGATGCGACCCTCCCGCCGGCGATCCGCACGGCGCTCGCCGCCGCCGCGGACTTCGCGGCACGAGCGACGGGATCGGAGAAGTCGCGCGCCTTGCTGCGCACGCTCGACGGCGCCGACGGACCGACCATCGTCTTCACCCGCTTTCGCGGCACGCTCGCGTTCCTGGCCGAAGCGCTGGCGCGCGCCGGCGTACCCCATGAGCGCCTCGACGGCGACGTGCCCCCAGCTGCTCGCGCTGCCGCGATCGAGCGCTGCCACGCGAGCGGTGCCGTCCTGCTTTCGACCGACGTCGGCAGCGAGGGACTGAACCTCCAGTTCTGCCACCGTCTCGTCAACTTCGACCTGCCGTGGAATCCCATGCGCATCGAGCAGCGCATCGGGCGCCTGCATCGGATCGGCCAGGAGCAGCCGGTCGAGGTGCTGAACCTGTGTCTCGCCGGCTCCATCGAGGAACGCATCCTCCAGATCCTCGACGAGCGTATCAACCTCTTTGAGCTGGTGGTCGGCGAGGTGGAAATGATCCTCGGGTATCTCGACGGCGGCCGTGAGTTCCCGGAGCTGGTCCTGGACGCGTTCGCGGAGCGCGACGAGCCGGCGCGCACCCGCTCCTTCGCGCGCCTGAGCGACGCACTGGCGGCGGCGCGCCAGCGCTACCGGACCGTGAAGGCGTTCGACGAAGGCCTGTTCCGCAGCGAGCTCGGCGTATGACCGCGCCCGTCCGCGAATTCCTGAGCCTCCATCTGACAGCGCTCGGCGCCGTCGTCGAGCACGAGGGTCCCATCCTCCACGCTCTGTTGCCGGCCGAGGCGGGCGGGAGCGGAACGGTGGAGGAGGTACGGCTCGCCGTCGATGGCCCACCCGAGGGCGCGGGGGTACTCGATGCGCGGCTCGGCTCGCCCTTCCTCGAGCAAGCCGTCACCGCGCGGCGGGTGCGCCCGGCGCTCGCCGCCGTGGCTCTCCCCGGCGAGCTGCCGCGCCGTCTCCCGGATCACGTGCCCGTGCTGTTGAACGCGGTCCGTGGTGGACCCGCGGGGCCGCGCACACGCGGAGCGGCGCGCTACCTGACGGCACACCTCCGCCTCCGGCTCCAGGGCGACGAGGTCCGGCACCTGATGCTTCCCCTCACGGTCCGGCTGGAGGACGGAGCGCGGGTCAAGCCTCTCGACCTCGGGCGTGCGTACCCGGTCACCGCCGCCCCACTCAGCGCCGAGGAGCAGGCACGCGTCGCGCTCGCCCTCCGTCGCGGCTGCGAACGCGCCGCGCCCGGCGTGCTCGCGGGCGCCCTCGAAGCCATAGGCCGCCGCGCCCGCCGCGATCTCCTGCGCATCGCCGACTACTACACCAGTCTCGATGCCGAGATGGCCCGCGCGACCGGCCGGGCACGCTCCGCGGACGAGCGCGCGCGGCGCGCCGCCAAGCGCGCCATGCTGCCAGAGGAGCTGCGCACGCGCTGCCACCAGCTACGCGAGCGCCTGAGCACGCGCCTCGGGGTCGAGCTCGTTGCCGCGACCCTGATCGAGACCGAGGTGGACAGCTACGCGATGCCCGTGCGCCGGCGCACGTCAACCAGCACGCTGACGGTCCAACAGCGCGCCACGGACGGGGCGATCGAGGGTCCCCTCTGCTCCGCATGCGGCGTGAGCACGATCCGGCTGCACCTCTGCGACGACTGCCTCCACCCGCTCTGCGAGACGTGCGGTCGGACGGGGCGGCTCGACTCGGCGCGGTGTCCGGGTTGCCGGCCGCGCCGTCCCGCGCCGCTGGTCCTATCCGTCGAGGATCCGACCGCGTCGCTCGCGGTCGGTGGCAGGGACGATGAAGGCGCGGGTCAGCAATGATCGATTGTCGAATCAGATCGTACAGCCTGCTCGAGCGGCTCCGCGTCGAGCCCCGCAACCATTGACCGGTGCGGACGCCCCGCAACGAACGCCCCCGAAAGTTTATCCTACTCCCACTCGATCGTGGCGGGGGGCTTCGACGAGATGTCGTAGACGACGCGGTTCACGTCGAGGAAACGCTTGCTGGCGTCGACGACGCGCAGGCGGTCGCCGAACCGTGCGCGGAAGACGGTCGTGACGCGCGCCGCCTCGTTGGCACGCAGGACCCCGTTGTCGACGAAGACGCAGGTGAGGCGGTCGCCGACGGCGCGGTCGACGATCGCGGCCGTGACCGCCGAGTCGACGCCGCCCGAGAGCGCGCAGATGACCCGGGCGCCGTCGACGTCGCCGCGGATGCGCTCTCGTTTTAGAGAGAGGACGCGAGCGCGTGCAGCGTCCGATAAATGCGGTGGGACGAAGCCGCTTCGCGGCAGCTTCCGTTTCGTCCAAGGGTGATGTATTGGGCGGACCGCCACACGAGTAGGAGCACCGGTGCTACATTTCGTCGCGCTTCGAGGTGGTCGAAGCGCGAGTTT
Source organism: Deltaproteobacteria bacterium (assembly GCA_016200545.1). Classification (GTDB taxonomy): domain Bacteria; phylum Desulfobacterota; class Binatia; order UTPRO1; family UTPRO1; genus DP-19. Next base: position 5,504 of record JACQEO010000018.1, read on the forward strand.
GGACACGCCGTCGGGCCCTCCTTCTCCAACGGCCCCGACGAAGGAGTTGTCGAACTCCTCGACGACGAGATTGTAGACCTCGAGCGAGCCGTCGGGCGCCGCGACGGCCGCGACGTCGGCGCCGTCGAGGCGACCCGATGTCTTCGCCGGCGAGCACATGAACCCTCCTCTGGGCGACGTCCAGGCCACAGCCACGCGCGACGACTCGGTCCATAACGCCTCCTCCGTGGGCCGCGTCCTGGAGGAGCCTCGATGCCAAGAATCTACTTGGCGTGCTCGCAGCAACAGTACCGCATTTTCATGGTTCGCGGGTGGGCCGCAGGCCCATAATCACTAATGTGACATCCGCTCCACGACGCCGTGCGCGCCCACCTGCTCGAGGGCGTCGTAGAGGTCCAGCACGTGCCGCGTGTTGGTGCCGAGATCGCCCTTCCCCACCCGCGAGACGGCGCGCACCGTCACCACCGGCCGCCCGCCGGGCTGCGGCACGACGGCCACCGTCACGTCGTCCTTGAAGCGGAAGAGCGAACTGGTGACGACCGCGTGTAGCTGGCGCGCATCCTCCGCCGACTCGACGATCTCCCAGCGCGGCAGAGACTTGATCGCGTCCTTCACCTTGGCGAAGAGCGCGTCCGCCGCGAGCGTGTAGGTGCGCGGCCGGAGCTCGGGAAACGGCGAGCCGTCGATCGTCTCGGCGACGTGCGTGTTGAGGTAGACGTAGAGCCGGACGAACGACCCGGGCGGATCGTCGAGCGGCAGGTGGTTCTGACGGATGCCGAGCGCGAGCAACGCGACGAAGACGAGGGCGGCGCCGACGACGAACGCGAGCAGTCTCTTCACGATCCTCATGACATCCCTCCCTGTGGGCGGGCACCCATAGCAGATCCCGAAGTGCCGGCTCCAGGGCCGGGCGCCGCGGGCGTACCGCGTTGCTGCAGCCACGAGAGGCCGCGGACCATGTAGTGGAGGCCGGAGACCGTCGTCGTCGTCCCGGCGAGGAGGAAGAGCGTCGTGCGCACCCCCGCCGGGGCGGCACCCGGCCAGACGAAGCCGATCAGGACGACGGTGACGGACGCCAGCTGAAAGAACGTCGTCGCCTTGCCGATGACACTCGGGCGCACGGCGATGCGTTCGCCGCTCACCACGAAGAGCGTGAAGTAGCCGGCGAGGAGGATGACGTCGCGGATGATCACCAAGACCGTCAGCCAGTTCGGCACGGTACCCAAGAGCGCGAGCACGCAGAAGGAGCTCAGCAACAGGAGCTTGTCGGCGAGTGGATCGAGGACGGCGCCGAGCTCGGTCTTGCTGTCCGTGAGCCGGGCGATCGCGCCGTCGAGCGCGTCGGTGACGCCGCCGACGACGAACAGCACGAGCGCCGCCCCTGGCCGCCCGCTCATGAGGAGAATCAGGAAGACCGGGATGGTGAGAATGCGGACGAGGGTCAGACAGTTGGGGAGATTGAGCACGCCAGCTCCCGCAACCGTTTCTGGATCTGCGCCGCCATCTTCGGCGTCGCGAGCGCGGTGATCTCCGCCGTGCCGTTGCTGTAGTGCTCGGCGACGACGCGCGCGCCGCGGTGCAACCAGGCGACGAGATCGCCGCGCGACGCCGGCACCGCGACCTCGAGGCGTACGCGCTCGCGCTCGATCCAGCGTTCGATCCCCGCGAGCAGCTCCGCGAGCCCGCGTCCCGTCGCCGCCGCGATCGCGTAGGAGCCGACGAGGTGCGCGCGCTCGGCAACGACGATTCGCGACGGCTCGGCCTCAGCCCGATCCATTTTGTTCCACGCCAGTACGGTCGGCGTCGCACCGGCGCCGATCTCGTCGAGGACGCGCTCGACCACCCGGATCTGCTCCTCGGCCTCCGGGCTCGTCGCGTCGACGACGTGGACCAGGAGGTCGGCGCGCCGCACCTCCTCGAGCGTGCTCTTGAAGGCCTCGATCAGCTGATGCGGCAGGCGATGGATGAAGCCGACGGTGTCGACGAGGAGCGCGCGCTCGCCGCGCGGCAGGTCGAGGCGGCGGACGGTCGGATCCAACGTCGCGAACAGCTTGTCCTCCACCATGACACCGGCATGCGTGAGCGCGTTCATCAACGTCGACTTCCCGGCGTTGGTGTAGCCGACGAGGGCGATCGTGACGTAGGGCACGCTGGCGCGTTCCTGGCGGTGCAGCTCGCGGGTGCGCTCGACCTCGCCGAGGCGCCGGCGCAGGCGCACGATGCGCTCGCGCACGCGCCGTCGGTCGACCTCGAGCTGCGTTTCGCCGGGTCCGCGCGTGCCGACACCGCCGGCCTGGCGCGAGAGATGCGTCCAGGCACGCGTCAGGCGCGGCAGCAGGTACTCGAGCTGCGCCAACTCCACCTGCAGCTTGCCTTCGAGGCTGCGTGCCCGCGCCGCGAAGATGTCGAGAATCAGCTGGCTGCGGTCGAGGACCTTGACGTTCAGCTGCTCGGTTAGATTGCGCTGCTGCGCCGGGCTCAGGCTCTCGTCGACGAGCACCACGCCGGCGCCCGCAGTAGCAACCGCCTCCTTCAGCTCCAGCACCTTGCCGGTGCCGATGTACGTCGCGGGCGTGATGCGCCGTACGATCTGCGTGACAGTCGCGACCGGCTCGACGCCGGCAGTGCGGGCGAGCCGCTCGAGCTCGCGCAATGACTCCTCGGCGCCGATCCCCGGCTCCTCGTCCCGGCGCGACGCGTAGGCGATGCCGACCAGGACGGCGCGTTCGGCCGGACGGTCGACGATCTGGGTGCCGCCCTTCATCGCTCCGTGCTACGCCGCCGCGTCACCCGATCATGGTGGCACAGCGGGCGGCGGACCGAAAGAGCGCGCGTCGCCGGCCTCGATCAGGTCGGCGAGCGCGGTGAGCGTCGCCACGCGCGGACAGTCGTGGTCGCCGTAGAGACCCGCGGCGTCGAGCAGCACGCCACGTACGCCGGCGCGCCGCGCCCCAACGACGTCGACGTGGTAGAGGTCGCCGACGTGCAGCGCCCGCTCGGGCCGCGTCGCCGCGCGCGCCAGCGCCAGACGAAAGATCGCGGGATCGGGCTTCTCGCACCCCACCTCGAACGAATCGATGATGTCGTCGACGTGCGCCGCGAGGCCGATCCGTCGAAAAGCCGCCCGCAGGCGGCCGTTGGCGTTCGACACCACGACGAGCCGCAGTCCCGCCGCCCGCCGCCGCGCCAGCGCCGGCACCACCTCGGCGGGGACGTCCTCCCAGAGGTTCTCGCGCGCGTGATACGCCTGCACTTCCGCGATCGCCGCCGCCGTCGCGGCCGACAGTGCGACGCCGGCGCGCGCCAGCATGCGATCGAAGTAGAAGGAGGCGCGGCTGGCGTCGTTCGTCGCCTGCATGCGCGGCGTAACGTCGAGCTCGCGCTTCACGTGCGGCTCGGCGCGTGCAAGCGCGGCGGCGTCGACACGCACACCGTGGCGCGCCAGCGCCGCGCCGAGCCGTGTGAAGCTCGGGTGCACGAGGACGCCGCCGGCGTCGAGCAAGAGCGTGTCGAGCCCGAGGCTCACCCCCATCACTGGAGGAACGCGACGCGCTCGCCGAAGAGCTGCTCGACGGCGTCGACCAAGCGCTCCGACGCCGCGACGCGAAAGCGCGGCAGCCGCACGCTCGCGACGTACGCGTCCGCCAACACCTCGATCGAGGCGATACAGTTTCCCGGATGTTCTTCGAGCATGCGTGCGAGCGCGGTGGCGCGTTCCGCCGTGAGCGCCGCCTCGCCGAGACGAAAGCGGATTTCGCGCACGCTCTGCTGGCGGACGGCGGCGAGCGCACCGATCTCGTCGGCGATGATCTGACAGCGCTCCTCGCTCACCTCGAGGAGACCGCCGACGACCAGCGGGTCGTCGGCGGCGATCAGCGCCTCGTACTTGCGGTACGCCTCGGGCCAGACGATCACCTCGATCGTGCCGCTCTTGTCTTCGAGGTTGAAGGTCGCGTAGCGGTCGCCCTTCTTGTTGTTCTTGAGCTTGAGGGTGTGGACGACGCCGCCAACCTTGACCTTTTCACGGTCTTTGGTGACGCGCGCACCGAGCTCGGCGATCGGCGCCGTCGTCAGACGGCGGAGGTCGCGCTCGAACTTATCGAGCGGATGCCCGGTGATGTAAAAGCCGACCGTTTCCTTCTCGGCCGCGAGGCGCTGTTTGTCCGACCACTCGGGAATGCCCGAGGGTGGCGGCGGGGGCGGCACGCTGCCGAGCGCGAAGAGCGTGATCTGCCCCGCCGACTCCGCCGCCGTCGACGCCCATTGCAGCACGCGATCGAGGTACGCCGGGCCGCCGCTCTCGGTCTCGGAGAGCAACAGCGCGCGCGTGATGCCGAGTGAGTCGAAGGCGCCGCACTTCATCAGGCACTCGAGGACACGACGGTTGATCTGCTGGCCGCGCACACGATTGGCGAAGTCGGCGAGGTCGGTGAAGGGGCCGCCCTCGCGACGCGCCGCGAGGATGATGTCGATCGCCTTCGAGCCGACGCCCTTTACGGCGCCGAGGCCGAAGCGGATGCCCTTGTCCGTGACCGTGAAGCGCTCGCCGCTCTCGTTGATGTCGGGGGGCAGGATCGGGATGTGGTGGGCGCGGCACTCGGCGATGTTCTTGTAGGTCTTGTCGATCTCGCCCATCTCGAGCGAGAGCAGTCCCGCCATGAACTCGTGCCGGTAGTGCGCCTTGAGGTACGCGGTCTGGAAGGAGATCAGCGCGTACGCGGCGCTGTGGGACTTGTTGAAGCCGTAGGCGGCGAACTTCTCCATCTGGTCGAAGATCGTCGTCGCCAGCTCCGCCGTGAGGCCCTGCTCGACCGCGCCTTGACGGAAGCGGTCGCGCTCCTTGTCCATCTCCGATTTCTTCTTCTTCCCCATCGCGCGGCGCAGGTTGTCGGCGTCGGCCATCGAGTAGCCGGCGAGGACGCGCGCGATCTGCATCACCTGCTCTTGGTAGACCAGCGTGCCGTAGGTCTCCTTGAGGATGTCCGCGAGCAGCGGATGCTCGTAGACGACCTTTTCCTTGCCGTACTTGCGCTTGATGAAATCCTGGTCCATGCCGCTGTCGAGCGGACCGGGACGGAAGAGCGCGAGCGCGGCGATCAGGTCTTCGAAGCGGCTCGGGCGGAGCTGCGTCACCATCTTGCGCATGCCGCCGCTCTCCATCTGGAAGACGCCGGTCGTATCGCCCTTGCAGAGGAGCTGGTAGGTCTTCTTGTCGTCGAGCGGCAACGTCGTGAGATCGACCGTGTCGCCGCCGTGCTCGGCGATGAGCTGCACGATGTTGGCAAGCAACGTGAGCGTCTTCAGGCCGAGGAAATCGAACTTGATGAGGCCGATCCACTCGATGTCGCCGTAGGAGTATTGGGTGAGCACGGCGCGGTCTTTGTCGAGGAAGAGCGGTAGGTTCTCGGAGAGCGGCCGGTCGGAGATGACGATGCCGGCGGCGTGCTTCGAGGCGTGACGCAGCAGCCCCTCGAGCTTGAAGGCGTAGTCGAAGAGCGGCTTCTCGCGCTCACGCCCGCAGAGCTCGCGCAGACGCGGCTCGAGCTCGAGCGCTTTCTCGAGCGGGTGGTCCTTCCCCTGCACCGGCGCCGGATAGAGCTTGGCGATGCGGTCGGTCTCACCGAACGAGAACTCGAGTACGCGGCCGACGTCTTTGATCGCCGCCTTCCCCTTGAGCGTTCCGAACGTGATGATGCCGGCGACCTTGTCGTCGCCGTACTTCTCGCGCACGTAGCGGATCACCTCGTCGCGGCGCTCGTAGCAGAAGTCGACGTCGATGTCGGGCATCGACCTTCGCCCGGGGTTGAGGAAGCGCTCGAAGAGGAGATTGTAGGGCAGCGGGTCGATGTCGGTGATGCGGAGCGCGTAGGCGACGAGGCTCCCCGCCGCCGAGCCGCGTCCCGGCCCGACGGGGATACCGGACGTCTTCGCGTAGTTGATGAAGTCGGCGACGATCAGGAAATACCCCGCGAACCCCATCGTCTTGATGATCGCGAGCTCCGACTCGAGGCGTTCCCAGTACGGCGCTGCCGCCGGGTCGGTGAGTGGCTGGCGTTGCACCCCGGCGCCGGCGGCGAGCCGCCGCTCGAGCCCGCGACGCGCGTCGCGCTCGAGGCGCTCTTCGAGCGTCTCGCCCGGGTCGACGCGATACGCCGGGAACTGATAGTCGCTTTTCAGCTCGAGCTGGCAGCGACGCGCCACCTCGAGGGTGTTCTCCACGGCGTCGGGCACGTCGGCGAACGCCGCCCGGACTTCGTCCGGTCCCTTCACGTAGAGCTGGTCGGTGTCGAACTTCCAGCGCGACGGATCGGAGAGCGTCTTCCCGGTCTGAATGCAGAGCAGAACCTCATGCGCCTTCGCGTCCTCCTGCGTCAGGTAGTGGCAGTCGTTGGTCGCGAGGAGCGGGATGCCGAGCTCGCGGCCGAGTTGCTTCAGCATCGCGTTGCACTGCACCTGCTGCGGCAGGTGGTTGTCCTGGATCTCGAGGTAGAAGCGGTCGCCGAAGAGACGCAGGTAGTCGGTCGCAATCTCCCGCCCACGCTCGTAGTTGCCGGCCTGGAAGGCGCGGTTGATCTCGCCCGAGAGGCAGCCGCTGGTGCCGATGAGGCCGCCGTTCAGCTCGCCGAGGAGCTCCTTGTCGATGCGTGGCTTGAAGTAGAAGCCCTCGGTGTAGGAGAGCGTCACCAGCTTGCAGAGGTTGCGGTAGCCCTCGAGGTTCATCGCCAGCAGAATCATGTGGAAGTTGCCGCCCGCCTCGAAGTCGTCGCTGCGCGCGACGACCTTCTGCTCCTTCCGCGAGCGCGGCGCGAGGTAGACCTCGCAGCCGAGGATCGGTTGCACGCCCGCCGCCGTGCACGTCTTGTAGAACTCGATCGCCCCGAACATGTTGCCGTGATCGGTGATCGCCACCGCCGGCATTCCGAACGCCTTCACGCGCGGCACCAACGCCGCGATCTTGTTCGCGCCGTCGAGCAGGCTGTACTGGGTGTGGAGATGGAGATGCACGAAGCTCATCGACCGCCCCTCCTCCGTCCGCTTCGCTTGGGGCGACGTTTATGCGCCCGCGACGCCGCGCGCGCAAGAGATTTTCACGACCGCTCGCCGCGGCTGGGAGGAATCCCCGGCTGCTCCCGCCCGGCCGCTCAGCGTCGCGGGTGTCGGCGTGCCGACGCCACCATGCGGACGGCGCGCGCCGGCGCCAAGCGTCGCATCGGCCAGCGCTCGACGGCCTGCGCCCACAGCCGATACATCACCGGCAAGACCACGAGCGTCAACAAACAGGCGCTCAAGGTCCCGCCGACGATCACCACTGCGATCGGTCGCTGTACCTCGCTGCCTATCGCGTGGCTCATTGCCGCCGGCACCAGTCCGAGGGCGGCGAGCGCCGCCGTCATCGACACGGCGCGCAGGCGCTCGTCGCAGCCGTGACGGATGGCATCGTCGAGCTCGCGGCCGCCGCGACGATGCTCGAGGATGCTGGACAGCACCAGCACCCCGTTCAGCGACGCCTGTCCGATCAGCGCGATGAAGCCAACCGCCCCGAGACCGAGACCGGCATCCCCATCCACACGAGACCGGCCACACCACCGACGAGCGCGAACGGCACCGTCAACAGCACCAAGAACGCGGGCGGGAAGGACCCGAAGGCGTTGAAGAGGAGCGTCAAGGTGATCAGTAACGCCACCGGCACGACCAGGCGGTGCATCGCACGTTCCTTGCTCTCGAACTCCCCACCCCACTCGAGCGTCGTGCCACTGGGCAGCGACACCGCCGCCGCGACGCGTACCCGCGCGTCGTTGACGAACGATCCGAGGTCGCGGCCGCGGACGTTCATCCGAATGCCGATGTAGCGGTGGCCGTTCTCGCGGCTGATCGCGGCGCGCCCGCGCTCGAGGGAGATGTGCGCCAGGGTCTCGATCGGCACCGTGATACCGCCCTGCACCGGCACCTGCAACGTGCGGATCGTCTCGACGTCGTCGCGGGCGGCGGCGGGATAGCGCAACACGACGTCGTGACGCCGTTCGCCCTCCCAAAACTCTCCCACGGGTTGGCCACCGAGGGCGGCTTGGACGACGTGCTGGAAGCCGTCCATGTCGAGACCGTAGCGCCCGAGCGCCGGCCGGTCGGGCTCGATCTGGAGCTGCGGGATCTCGCTGCTCTTGACGATGCCGAGATCGACGACACCCGGCACGTCGGCGATCGCGCTCTTGATGCGCTCGGCGAGATCCTGGAGCTGGACCAGGTCATCCCCGTAGAGCTTGAGGGCGATCTGGCCGAACTGCCCCGAAATGTTCTCGTTGACGTTGTCGCGAATCGGCTGCGAGAAGTTCACCTCCAGGCCCGGAATGACCGACAGCGCCTCGTTCATGCGATCCATGCTGTCGTAGATCGTCCGCGCGTCGGGCGGAAACTGCTCGGGGGGCTTGAGGCGTACGTTGAACTCGAGATTGTTCTGCAACGTGGGATCGGTGCCGTCCTCGGATCGTCCGAGCTGCGACATCACCGCCGCCACTTCTGGACGGCTCTGGATGATCTCGGTGATCCGCGGCACTAGCCGCCGTCCCTCGTCGAGGCTGATGTTGGACGGCAGGGTGAACGTAATGTAGAGCGATCCCTCGTTCAGCTCGGGCAAGAACTCGGAGCCGAGCTGCGAGAGCGCGACGCCGGCGACGACGAGCGCCACCACGGCGCCGAGCAGCACCAGCCGTCCGTTGCGCAGCGCCCAGGCCAAGGTCGGGTCGTAGACGCGCTGGAAGAAGCCGAGCACCGGCGAGGTGCGATGCTTGATCGGACCGCGGTAGCAGAACGTCGCCAGCACCGGCACCAGGGTGAGCGAAAACAACAGCGCCCCGACGAGCGCGGCGACGACGGTGTTTGCCATCGGCGCGAAGATGCGACCCTCGACGCGCTCGAGCAGGAAGATCGGGACGTAGGCCGCGATGATGATCATCAATGAGAACATGGTCGGCCGCACGACGTCGGTCACGGCGCGGTAGATGCGGTCGATCCAGTCGGGCTCCGGCGCGGGATCGTGCGCCGAGAGGCGATGGACGATGTTCTCGACGATCACCACCGCGCCGTCGACGATGATGCCGAAATCGACGGCGCCCATGCTGAGCAGATTGGCGCTCATGCCGCGGACCTTGAGGTAGAGAAACGCGGAGAGCAGCGACAGCGGGATCACCGCGCCGACGATCAGTGCCGCGCGCAAGTCGAGGAGAAACACGAAGAGCACGAGCGTAACCAGGATGCCGCCCTCTATGAGATTATGGCCGACGGTATGCAGCGTCGTTTCGACCAGATCCGTGCGGTCGTAGAACGGATCGACCTTGACGTCGCCGGGTAGGAGTTGACCGTTCAGCTCAGCAACGGCGTCGCGCACGCGCTGTAAGACAACCGTCGGATTCTCCGCGCGCCGCATGAGGACGATGCCCTCGACGGTGTCGTACTGTCGCTCGCGACTCACGACTCCCTGCCGCGGTGCCCACCCGTCGGCGACCGCGGCGACGTTGCGCACCAGGACCGGCGTTCCCTCACGGCTCGCGATCGGCGTCGTCGCGACGTCGTCGAGGCCGCGGAAGAGGCCCTGGCTACGGATCACCATCTGCTCGGCGCCGCGTGCCAACACGCCGCCGCTGGCGTTCCGCGATCCCTTGGTGAGGGCGCCCTCGAGGTCCCCAATCGTGAGGCCATACCCCGCCAGGCGCGCCGGAGCGGGCTCGACGTGCACCTCGCGCACCAGGCCGCCGTAGCTCACCACGTCGGCGACGCCCTGCACGCGCAACAGGCGCGGCCGCACCACCCAATCCTGCGCGCTCCGGAGCGCCATCGGGTCGCCGCCCCCACCGGTGACGGTGTAGCGATAGATCTCACCGATCGGCGTTGCCAGCGGCCCGAGGCCGGGGGTGACGTCGGGCGGAAGATTGGCGTCGCGGAGGCGCTCGAGAACCTGGGCGCGGGCGAAGATCGCGTCGACGCCGTCGTCGAAGGTCAGCGTCACGTTGGACAGACCGAAGAGCGAGAAGTCGCGGAGTCGCGTCAGCCCGGGGGTGCCGTTCAGCGCGCGCTCGATCGGCAAGCCGATCTGGCGCTCCACTTCCTCGGTCGGCTGTCCCGGGAAGATCGTGATCACCGTGACCTGCGTATCGGCTGGGTCGGGAAAGGCCTCGATCGTCAGACCGCGAAACGCCACGATCCCGGCCACCACCACCACGGCCGTGAAGAAGAGCACGGCGCCGCGGTTGCGCAGCGATACTTTGACGATGTGGGCGAACATGCGGGGCGACTACTCGCGCGCGAGATCGATCGCGTTCAGCAACAGGATGGCGCCCTTGCTGACGTACGTCTCGCCGGCCCGCAGACCGGTCACGATCTCGGCTTTCCCCGCCCGCTGACGGCCGAGCGTCACCGGCCGACGCCCGAGGGTCGCGGCGTGGTCCGGCTTCTGCACGAAGACGAAGGACTGCTGAGCGTTGTTCACCACCGCGTCCGCCGGCACAACGATGCGCTGGGCGCTCCCGCTGGCGAACTCGACCTCGACGAAGGCGTTCGGCCGCAGCGCGTGGTCGTCGTCCGGTACCCGGATGCGGACGTCGACCATGCGCCGCGTCGGGTCGACGACCTCGCCGATGTATTCCACCCGCCCTTCGACCGGGTGGTCGGGTGCGGCCGGCGAGACGATCTGCGCCCCCTGCCCCACCTGAAGTACGCCGACTTGTTCCTCCGGCACGTCGGCGGTGACGATCACCTCGACGAGATCGGCGACGACCATCAACGGGTCGGTGCGATCGGGCCCGATCTCCTGACCGACCAGCACGGTACGCTCGACGACCACACCAGCACGGCTGGCGGTGAGCCAATAGAGGTTGCCGTCGGTCTCGGCCACGGCGAGGCTGCGCAACTTGAGCTGCGCCGCTTCGCGCGCGAGCTGCACTTGCTTCAGCTCCTCCTCGGCACTGATCAGCTCCTTCTCGGGCTCGGCCTTGAGCGCGAACAGCGACCGCAGCCGGGCCACGTTCTTCTCGCGCGCCGCCTCCTCCGCCTGCGACTGGCGCAGGTCTTTGTACACGTCGACTAGCGCAGACGAGCGCACGGCGATGAGGCGCTCCCCCTGCTCCACGCGCTGGCCGAGCCGCACCGCCACCGTCTCGACGCGGCCGGGGAGCGGCGCCACGACGGGCTGCGACCGCGCTTCGTCGAACGCGACGCGGCCGGGGACGGGCTCGGGCGCGAGCGAATCGCCGAGCGTGGCGGTCGCCAGCGTGAGATAGCTCCACGTCGGTGCATCCGCGACGACGTCGACGTGGTCGTTCGCGACGATGAACGACGCCGGCGTCGCCGGCTCGGGACTCGACCCGGCGTGTCGCCAGAACGTCACGATCACGACGAGCGCCGTGACGGTGAGCGCGGTCGCGATCCCACGGCCGCTGCGCCATGGCGCCGCCAGCGGCGGTTCGGCGAACGGCGTCGAGGGAGCTTGGGGAAAACTACCCATCGCTTGCGTCTCCTTCGGGGCTCGTCGTCGCGGCGGCGGGCAACGGAAACAACGCCGCCGCCTCGCGAATCCTCAGCGCCGCGTCGTACGCGTCGGCGTCGAGGTCGGCGCGATCGAGCAAGAGCTCCTGGTGCGCGCGTCGCGCCAGCAAGACCTCGAGTTGCGACACGCCACCTTCGCGTGCCGCGCCCTCCATCGACCGGCGCACCGCGCGCGCCATCGCCAGCGCCGCACGCATGTGCTCGACACGCGACGCCGCGAGGTCGCGCCGCCGCGCGGCGACCGCGAGCGTCTCCGCCGCCGTTGCGACAATCGCGCGGCGTGCGCCGCGGGCGCGCGTCAACGCCGCTGCCGCCGCTTGCAGGTCCGCCTGGCCACGATCGAATAGCGGCAGCGGCACCTGGATGCCGAGCGCCGCGCTCTGCCGCTGGTTTCCAGAGGCGACGAAGGTGTCGTAGGTGTAGTCCGCCCGCACCGTGACGTCGGGAATCGTGCGCCGGCGCGCCAGCGTCGCTTGCTCGTCGGCGGCGCGCAGCGCGGCGTCGAGCGCCGCCACGTCCGGACGCCGGCGCTCGAACTCGGCTCTCCAGGCGCGCGGCAGGTCGGCGCGCAGCGCGGCGCGGAGAAACTGCCGTGCCTGGCGGTACGAGGGGAACTTCGGGCACGGCGCCGCGACGATCGCAGCGCACGCGCCGCGCGCGCGCTCGAGGTCGCTCAGCGCCGCGTCGCGCGCCGCACGCAGCCGCATCTGCTCGACCTCCGAGCGCTCGACATCGGCGCCGGCGGTCGCGCCCTTCGCGGCGCGCGCGCGCTCGATCCGCAGCACGTCCTCGCCGGCGCGTACTTGGCCGCCCAACACCGCGGCGCGCACCTGGTTCTTCGCGAGGTCGCCGATCGCAGCGAGGAGCGCGAAGAAGCGGCCGGAGAGCGTCGCCAGCGCCTGGGCGCGCGCCTGCGCCACCTGTGCCGCCGCGGCGGCCGTCCGCGGCCCGCGCTTCCCGAGCTCGATCAGCTCCGAGATCCCGACCCCGTAGTTGGGGACGTTACCCACGGGATCGTGCAAGTCGCGGGGATTCGTCGTGCCGATGGGAATCGTGCCCCAGGTGAAGTCGAGCTGCGGATTGGGCAGCGTCCGTGCGTGTCCGAGCTCGCTCGCCGCGGTGGCGGCGGCCGCGCGTGCGTCGATCACCTCCGGCGATTGCTCCCAGAGCATCGCGGTTATTGAGACCTGCGTAAATAATGTCCTATTCTAGACGCAAAGGAAGTGGACTGTGGCTGAGGAAGGAGCGCAGCAGGTGTGGTCGGCGTTGCAGGGAGCGGGCGTGACGGCGTCCGACCGTGGCGAGCGCCTCGACATC
>JACQEO010000015.1 GCA_016200545.1 Deltaproteobacteria bacterium
GTTCCGGCTGGCGGGTTCGTTGACGTGTGGTGGAAGTACACTCCGACCAACCCCGGGGTCGTTCAAGGGATCAAGATCGACGCGAACAATCAAGCGTTCAACGGTCCCACGATCACGCTTGACGGCGCGCTGCCACGAACCGACAATCCGTACAGTTATACAAACTTGGCCCAAGGGTCGCATACGGTCGCGACGACGGTGCCGAGCGGCTTGAGCGCGAGCCACGCTATTTGCGTCAACTGCACGAACAGCCCAGGCTCGACATTCACTCCGGGTAGCAGCGTGAGTGTATCGGTTCCTGCTGGCGGCTTCGTCGACGTCTGGTGGAAGTACCAGTGAACAGAACAGACCAGGTCGAGATGATATCCGAAGATCGGCTGAGCCGACCCCAGGCGAATAGGCCACTTGTGCGATGGGCTCGTCCATCGATGTTGCTTGCGCTGCTGCTCCTTGTGACGTCGGGCGGCTGTGGTGACGGTCACCGCAGCGCCCGCAATAGGATCCAATGTTGCCCGGTGTGCGGTGACGGAGTGTGCAGTGGCGACGAGAATGCATGCAACTGCCCCGTGGACTGCGGTGCCGGGCAAGCGTGTAGCGAGATCGTACCAGTATGCGGCGACGGGATCTGCGAGAGCGGCAATGTAAATGGCGAACGCCACGAAAGCTGTGCGAGCGACTGTTCGCTCGAATGTACCGTGTGTCAGACGGACGCGCAGATCTATTTCAAGGGTACGAGGTTTCCCGAAGGTGGTAAGTGTCCGCAGGATACTACATCAGCACGTCGAGTAGGACAGTTGATCATCTGCAGTAGCTGCGAGTCGTCAGCGGAGTGTACGGAGCAGCTGAAGCCAGCGTGTCTCAGTCACTGCGTCCGTGATTGCACCCTTGATACGGGTGAATGCTGCCCGGTCCGGGAATGCTCGCTCGATTGAGCGTCCTCGGCTTCCAGCGTCTCGGCTCTGAGGCGGCAGGTTCGACGCCCAGACGGTTGCGGGTTTCGCGTGTCCGACGCGGGTGACCGGCCACGGTTCCGCGTGCGCTGTCGGGATTGCGGTCGGACCGTGTTTTCCAGCGTACTACACATTGGCGACGCGGAGTCCCGCGGCCTACGTGAGCATCTGGCGACCTGTCGTCCCGATCTCTCACCCGGCGACCTCGGCGCCGGCATGCGTGGGGTACTCGGGCATTTCGATGTGCAACTGTCTGATTGAAGGGCGCGGTGCGGACCGGTCTCTCGCACGGCCCGCGAGGGCAGCTGTTCGTGCCCGCAACTCGCTATAGGCATCACGCGGGTCCTGAGTCATCGACGACGCGAGCAGTGGCTGGTACTGGAGGGAGGTGAGCGCGCACTTCTACTCACGAGGGGGTCTAGTCCTCGTGCTCATGGGGTTCATCGCGCTGTCGCTGACGTACGACCTCATCAGCCCTCCCTTTGAGAACCCGGACGAGATCAACCATGCCGAATACGCGGCATTCATTGCTGAGCATGGACGTCTTCCGCATCTGCTGACCGACTGCGTTCGGCTTTCATTCCATCCTCCTCTGTATCACGCGCTCATGGCTCCGATCGCGTGGGCGACACACGTGGACACCGAAGACGTGATGGTCAATCATCGACTTAATCCAGACTACCAGTCCTCGCACGTCATTCTTCTTCACGATGATCCCGAGGAGACGTTTCCATACTCGGGCCGGTCGCGGTTCGTTCACATAGCGCGTGCGATGACGGTATTGCTCGGCGCGGTCGTGTTGATCTACACACACAAGCTGGTGCATTTGCTGACGAGCGATGCGGGCGCCGCACTCGTTGCGACCGTGACCGTCGCTGCGATTCCGCAATTGCAGTACATCTCGGCATCGGTCAATCACGATGCGATGGCTGCCGCCCTCGCGGCCGCGTTCATCTACTACGCCGTCCTTCTAGTGCACGCGCCCTCGCTGCTCCTGGGAGTGCTCGCCGGCGCCGTGCTAGGCGCAGCACTGCTCGTCAAGTCATCTCTCCTAGTACTCTCTCCGTTGCCGTTTGCCCTGTGGCTCATTCACACGAATAGGCAGCACGCGCGTGTCGCGCCAGTAGTGATCACTTCCTACGCGGTTGCGGTCACAATCGCAGGTTGGTGGTATGTGAGCAAGCAGTGCAGTGGGGTGACCTGTTTCCGATTGTGCGTATCAGCCAAAGCACGTGGGTTGGCTACAACTTAGTCCGCAGGTCGCCAATGCAACCAGCCGAGCTAGTGCCCATGGCGAAACAACTGTTCCAATCATTCTGGTTTCTTGCAGGTCTGATGAACATACCGGCGCATCCACTGCAATATGCGTGCTGGATAGTCGTGTCGGCTATCGGTCTGGTCGGACTGGTTCGCATGTGTACTACCCGTGTGGAGGCGGTGCTCGCGCTCACGTTGGTGGCAAATATCATGGCCGTCATCAACTACAATCGCTACATATATTCGGTACAAGGGCGGTATCTATACATTGGTCTGCCGATCTTCGGACTCGCGGTGGCGCGTGGCATCGCGGTGCTAGCGCCCCCGGGTGTACGCACTCGAGTCTGCGCGGGGTTGACTACAGCCCTGGTAGTCGCCGCCGTAGGATGCGTCGGCGAGTTCGATTCCGTGTACGCTGGCATAAGGCCTGGCATGTCCCTCACTCACGGGACCACGCCTCAGTTGTACTGCGGCAACGAATATTCTCAAGTGATGGCATCGCGTGGTGGTATGCTCCGTGGAATCCGGATGTACGGACGGCGAGTTGGAGAGGGCACGTTCGAGCTTGAGTTACGGATCGATACATTCGGCAACGAAGCCCAGACCAGGGCGGCGTCTCTATCGAGCACTTCTCTAAGGAAGGAGGACGCGCCGCTGGAGTTTCGGTTTGATGCATTGAGTGTGTCGCCGGGCGAGCAATACCGAGTGACGCTGCGTGCGCCAGACGCGACGCCAGTCGGTCGTGCTGCGCTCGTCTACGCGCGAACCGTGAAGGTTGAGCCGTTTCAGTTTGACGGGAAGCCCATCCATGGCGAGTTGGATAGTCAGGAGATCATCGAGTAGAAACCGAATCTAGCGAACGTTGCCGTGTACTTCTTTTTGTGTACTGCGGCAAGATGTGGAGATGACCAAACCAAGCGTGGCGGCTTCACAGCGAGCGTTACGCTCATCAATGGACAAGGCGAGGAAGCGCGCACGTTCGCGGTCGGAGAGCCAGTGACGTTCGTCGTCGCCGTGCGTAACGACACTGACCAGGCTCAGACCATCAGAGCCGAAGGGCCGCCGGAGACGTTCCAAGTGGTTCGGTCCGACGCGGGCAAGCTGCTGTGGGACAGCAGCGTCGGTAGCGGGATTAGTGGCAGCGCTGCTCTGATGCCACCCGGTTCGACCGCGCGCTTCATCGACGTATGGCCGCAAACGGACAACGACGGGAGCTCCGTGGGGCACGGTTCATTCAAGGTGCACGCGCTATTGAGGGTGGAGACGTGCACCAACCCGTGCGGAAAGGAGCGGCATGAGTTCGCCGAGGAGCGGTCAGCTCGGTTTGTGATCGAGTGAGGCTCCCGATGCCTAGGCCTCCTGCGCATGTTCGCGGCGTCGCTACGTTCAGCCGATCGCCTTTCCGACACGCTGCTCGAGCGCAACCCGTCGCTTGCGGACAAGGTCCCTTACGATTGGGATGCCATTGAGCTCGCTCTCGAAGAGGGCATCAGTCGAACGGGTTCGCGGACTCGCGGGATCGGCCTGTTCGGAGTAGGTGAAGACCTGAGGAAGCCGGGTCGTCAGTTGATCATTCACTCTGGCATCGGGATGCTGCAGATCAACGAGGCGACCCAGACCGATCCACAACGAACGACGCTGTTCCCAGGAACTCTCGTGTCAGCGTCCATCGCCGCATGACCGACCGGAATATGGCGACAATAAAAATCTACGATCTCCTCCGCAAGCGCGCTCTCGTGACACGGGAATCGGCCAGAGCAATCAAGGATTTGCTCGTGGCTCCTTTGGATCCGAACGGTGGTGCGCTTGCGCTAGACTTCTCGGGTATTGAAGCTGTCACGCCGTCGTTCGTCGACGAGATCATCACGGTCCTCGGGGAAGCTGCCAGCGTCGGTCGCAAGGGTTTGCGCGTCGTATTCCTCAATCCGCCCACCCGGTTGTCGGGAAAGTTCTTGGCGATAGCGAGGAGGCACGGTCTCCACATGGTCGAGTCTCTCCCCGGAACCTGGACGATAACGAAGGACGCCCCTGCGGCGGAGACACTACCGTAAGTGGCATTGCCACGCAGTCACAGCAAAGCGCGAAGTCCAAGAAGCGCTGCTACAGCACCCAGGAGCGGGAGAACGCTGATTTGTCCGAACGGGCTGCGGCTGTAGTCCCGCCCTCTTGGTAGCGAACGCTGGGGACTTGGCTCTTCACGTTTGTAAAAGCAATTTCGGACGGACGCCCTACTCTCGCTCGATGAATCCTCGGAACAAATGTTCCATCTCGGCGAGGCTGTCCTCCAAGTACATGGGTACCATGCCGCCCTGCGTGGACAGGATGGTCAAGGCGTTCACGTTCGCATCCTCGGTCGACGCATGCCGGAGCCGTTCCGTCATCCCCTCGTTCACTTTGGCGACCTCTCGATAGATGTCGGTCAGATGATTGAGCTCCCAGTCCGGCGTCTTGCCCTTGCGCATCCGAAAATACTGGGCCACCAGATACATGGCCACGGCTCGGTAGATCGTCTCGTCCATGGATGCAAACGGCAAATGGAACCGCACCATCGGGCGCAACTGGTCCATCACCGGGCAGTTGCTCGTCACCATGTAGATGCCGATGATCGAACTGAGCCCTTTTTGGAGCGTTGTCTTTTTCTCATACACCCGCTCTGCGGTCTCGACCTCGACCGTGGTGTTCTCAAACGACACCGCATCTCGAAAGGTCTCCACGACGGCTGCTAGGTTCACCGCGACCGGGCAATGCTCTACTTCATCGCCGAGTGGGCAGTTCGCGCACTGAAAATATTTCAGCTTGGTCCACGCAGGCCTCGGCACGTCCTCCGCCGGCGCGGATGCCAGGGTGTCGGCATCGAGGCGCACTTCGAAAGCTCTCTCCGTCCCGTCGGGGAGTCGGAACGTGTAGGAGAAACGAATGATCTCGGCGCGACCGGAATGCGGCATGGCCCTTTTTCCGACCACGTGGTCGTCTAGCGGCAGGCCAGTTTCGCCGGGGTGCCCTGGCAGCGAGGACGCGGGGCCCCGGGTGGGTTCCACGCCAGGCTCGCGCACTCGGCGGCGCTGCCGAGGACGACGGTGCTGCGGACGGCGGAGACGTCGGGGAGGACGAGCGCGCTCGCGCTCTTGCCGGTGATCGACCAGCTGAGAAGGCCGTCGGTGCGCGCCGGGCGGTTCTTCACCACGACCTTGGTGACCCCGCCATGAGTACCGGCACGATCGCGATAGGTCCACGTCGTGCCGGCGCGGTTCAATGACCAGCCGACGTAGTTCACGATCGCGCCGCCCGGAATCGTGACGTCGAGGCCGCCGGCACCGGCGATCGCGTCGACGACCACCCGCACGCCGTTCGCGACCGGGTCGACGCCCTGCCACGGCTTCGGCACGACGGCCTGACCGCTGGTGCGCAACGCGAACGGCATCGCGCGTAACCCGAGCCCCGGTTTTGCGATCGTGATGCCGCTCGCGCATGCCGGGGCGTTGACACACGCGCACGCGTTGCACGCCTCGCCCGGCGCGCAGTCGCCGTCGACCTCGCACTGCTCGTTGCCGCAGACGAGGGCGTCGCCGCAGACGAGCGCGTTGGCGATGCAGGTGCAGCCCGAGCAATGGGTGCACGGATCGCCGCAGGTGAGGCCGGGCTCACCGCATTGCTCGCCCGAATCGATGCTGCCGTCTCCGCAATGGTCGAGCTGGCGCTCGTAGGCGCCGAGGTCGACGCCGGCGCCGACCGGCCGCGGCGCATCCTCGAGATCGTTCGCCGGCGCGCTCGCCGCGGTACCGGCGTCGATCGCGGGGCTCGTCGGCGAGAGATGAAAGTCGCTCCCCGGCGTCACGAAGAGGTCCGCGGGCGTCGCCAGGAAGGAATGCGCGTCGTAGCCGAGCGCTTGCCATGCGGCGAGGCTGATCACCGTATCGCCGGCGTCGATGCTGAAGCGACTCATGACACTGTTGTAATCGCTCACGAAGCCGGTGCGGCTCGAGTCGTCGATCGTGATTACGCCGCGGAAGGGGTGGAAGTCGTACAGGATGTTGTTCAGCACGTGGTTGCCGGTCGAGCCGTTGTTGATGTTGACGCACCAGCGTCCGTCGGCGGCGTTCACGATGGTGTTGTTCACGACGAGGTTGTTGGTCGAGCCGGTGGCGCCGTCGATCATGTAGAGGCTGATGCCGCTCGCGTGGTTGTCGTAGAGGAGGTTGTTCTGGACCACGCTGTCGGTCACGCCGTCCATGTTGATTCCGGAGCCGCCGCCGACGCCGTTGCCGTAGATCACGTTACGCTCGACGAGTGCGTTCGAGATGATGCCGTCTTCGCCCTGGCTGAGATCGCCGTTCATGTGGATGCCATTGGCGTGGTTGTCGTGGACGACGTTGCCGCGGATGATCGGCCGGTCACCGCTGTTCGACACGTAGATGCCGTGCTCGGCGACGGAGTCGTGCGCCTCGTTGTCCTCGATCGTGAAGTCGTAGGCGTGCCCGCTGAAGATGCCCCAGCGGCCGTTGTGGCCGGTGTGGCAATTGCGGACGGTGACGAACGACGCGACCGCGACGCGGATGCCGGCGCGCGTGCGGTCGTTGACGATGAAGCCGTCGATGACGACGTGGTCGGCGCCCTCGACGTTGATGCCGTCGGGCGTCATGCCGTTGTCGGCGGTGATCTGCACGGCGGCGCCGTCGGCAACGAAGGTGATCGGCTGCGCCGTGGTGCCGGAGCGGTCGAGGTAGAATTCTTGGTAGCTGCCGTCCTGCACGTGCACGACGTCGCCGGGATTGACCACGCTCGCGGCGTGGCCGAGGGTCGCCCACGCACTTGCGAGCGAGAGGCCGTCCGCGGCGTCGGTGCCGCCGTTCTTCACGAAGTAGTCGGCGGCGGGGGTGGGTGCCGCCATCGCGAGCAGCAGCGCCAGCGATGCGAGCACGATGCGCATCGATGGAAGGCTAGTAGCGCGTGCGCGACACCGTCAAGAGAATTTCGCGCCGGTCGCATGTCTTAGTCCCCGCCGTGTCACCTCGCGCGGCGCGCGTCAGCGCCCCTTCCACTGCGGCTTACGCTTCTGCGTGAATGCCACCACGCCCTCCATCATGTCTTCCGATTGGAAGAGTGCGCCGATCAACGGATACGAGCGGCCGATGGCGTCGGCGAGCGGCAGGCCGAGACCGTCCATCGCCGCCTGCTTGGTCGCGCGCACCGAGGTCGGCGAGCACTCGAGGATGGTCGCGGCCCAGCGCGCCGCGGCGCTCGCGAGCTCGGCGGCGGGCACGACCTCGTTCACCAGGCCGACGGCATGCGCTTCGGCGGCGCTGATCTGCTTGCCGGTGAGCAGCATCCCCATCGCGAGCTTCAGCGGGATCTGGCGCGGCAGCCGATGCACGCCGCCGGCGAGGGCGGCGAGGCCGACGCGCGGCTCGGGAAGTCCGAAGCGCGCATGCTCCGCGGCGACGATGAGATCGCATGCGAGCGCCAGCTCGAAACCGCCGCCGAGCGCGAAGCCGTTCACCGCCGCGATCGTCGGCTTGGGGAGGTCGAAGCGCGCGGTGATGCCGCCGAAGCCGCCGCTGCCGAGCGTGATGCCCTTGGTGCCGTGCTGCGCCGTGTACTTGAGGTCGTTGCCGGCCGAGAACGCCTTCGCGCCGGCGCCGGTCAATACCGCCACCCAACAGTCGGGATCGGCGGCGAAATCGTCCCAGGCGGCCGAGAGCTCGAGATTCGCCGGCGGATGCAGCGCATTCATCACGTCGGGACGATTCATGGTGATCCACGCGACGCGATCTTTTTTTTCGTAGGTGATGAACTCGTAGGCCATCGAGGTCTCCTACCGCTCACTCGTGCCAGCGGCGAAACGCGAGGCAGGCGTTGGCGCCGCCGAAACCGAACGAGTTCGAGAGCGCGATGCGCGGCGCCGCCCGCCGCGCGACGTTCGGCACGTAGTCGAGGTCGCACGCGGGATCCGGCTCCTCGTAGTTGATCGTCGGCGGTAGGACGCCGCGCGCGAGCGCGAGCACGGTATAGGCGGCCTCGATGCCGCCGGCGGCGCCGAGCGTGTGGCCGGTCATCGATTTCGTCGAGCTCACCGCGAGGCGCACGGCGTGCTCGCCGAACACACGCTTGATCGCCTCGGTCTCGCTGGCGTCGTTGTACTGTGTCGAGGTGCCGTGGGCGTTGATGTAGTCGACGTCCTCGGGGACGACGCCGGCGTCGGCGAGCGTTTGGCGCATGCAGCGCATCGCGCCCTCCCCGCCCGGCGCCGGCGCCGTGATGTGGAAGGCATCCTCGTTGGCGCCGTAGCCGATGAGCTCGGCGAGGATCGGCGCGCCGCGGGCGCGCGCGTGGTCGAGCGCCTCGAGGACGACGACACCGGCTCCTTCCGCCATGACGAAGCCGTCGCGCGCCCGGTCGAAAGGGCGACTCGCGCGCACCGGCTCATCGTTGCGCGTGGAAAGCGCGCGCATGGCGATGAACCCGCCGATACCGAGCCCGCACAGCGCCGCCTCCGTGCCGCCGGCGACGATCGCATCTTGGTAGCCGTGGCGGATGTGGCGCAGCGCCTCGCCGATCGCCGTCGCGCCCGAGGCGCACGCGCTCGTCGGCGTGAAGTTCACGCCTTTGGCACCCAAGCGGATCGCGATCTGTCCCGGCGCGAGGTTGGCGATGACCTTCGAGATGAAGAACGGCGACACGCGGCGCAACCGACTCTCGAGAAAGAGCAGGTGGAACTGCTCGATGCTCGAGATGCCGCCCATGCCGACGCCGACGATCACCCCGATCCGATCCTCGTTCTCCGCCGTGATCTTCAGCCCCGACCCCTCGAACGCCATCCGCGCCGCGCCCATGGCGAACTGGATGAACGGGTCCATCTTCTTGATGTCGCGCCGCTCGATGAACTCCTCGGGTGCGAAGTCGTTGACCTCGCCGGCGATGCGCGAGGGGAAGTCGGCGACGGGGAAGCGCGTGATCGGGCCGACACCGGAACGCCCGGCCATGAGCGCCGTCCAGTTCTTCTCGACCCCGGTCCCGAGCGGCGTGACGAGGCCGACGCCTGTCACGACGACCCGACGGCGGCCGTTCTGCGCGTCGTTCCCCACGAAGCGAGGCATGCTAGGAAGGCCACCAGAGGGAGTCAAGGTGATGCGATCGGCGCGAGTTCCCGCAGAGCGATCGACGCCGAGGGGCGTCGCCGCCGTCGTCGCTTGGCCGCAGGTGAGCGACGGTGTGCTTGCCGGCGTCGTCTTTCTCGCCGCGCTCGCCGTGTATCTGAACACGCTTGCACACGGCTTCGTGTGGGACGACCTCATCACGCTCGACCAGCGCGTCCGCTTCTATCGCTCGCCGCTCGACGCCTTCCTCGAGCCGGCCGACATTCCGGGTTTCCCCGGCGTCTTTCGGCCGCTGACCTCCACCTCCTTGTGGCTCGACCAATACCTGTGGTGGCGGAACCCTTTCGGCTTCCATCTCACCTCGGTGCTCCTGCACGCGCTGAACGCGGCGTTGGTGTATCTCGTCGCGCGCCGCATCGGATGCCACGCGCCGGCGGCGCTCGTCGGCGCGCTGCTCTTCGCCGTGCACCCGATCCACACCGAAGCGGTCGCGTGGGTCACGGCGCGAGTCGACGTGCTGGCGACGACCTTTACCCTCCTCGCGATGCTCGCGTTCGCGCGCCTGCGCGCGCGTCCACGCGACGTCTGGGGCATGGCGATCGCGATCGCCGTCTGCGCGTTCGCCGCGGCCGCGAGCAAGGAGCCCGGCGTCGTCGTGCCCGCGCTCATCGTCGCGGCGGCGATGGTCCCGACCGCGCGCGCGGTCATCACCGATCGAACCGCGTGGATCGGCGTCGCCGCGTCGAGCGCCGGCGTGCTTGCCTACCTCGCCCTCCGGCAGGTGAACCGCGCCGGCGGCGCCGAACATCTCGCCGCCCCGACCGCGGCAAGCCTCGGACGTCTTTTCCTTGCGTTCGGCTTCTACGTCGAGCGGTTGGTCGTGCCGGTCGAACTCTGCGCTTACCTGCCCGAGGTGCCGGGCGGCGCGACTGTCGTCGCCTTCGCAATCCTCGGCCTCGTCGCGGTCGCGCTCGCGGCACGCGCACCGCGCGCGCGTTTCGCCGTCCTCTGGATTCTCGTGACGCTGGCGCCGTCGATGTTGGTCGTGCTCGCCGACATCTCCGTCACGGCGGTCGCCGAGCGCTACCTCTATCTGCCCTCCATCGGCCTCGCACTGCTGGCCGCGATCGTGCTCGCCGCGCGTCCGCCGCTGCGGCGCCTCGCGCCGGAGGCGGTGGCGATCGCCGCCGTTCTCGCGCTCCTCGCAACCGCGACGGTGCTGCGGAACCGCGTCTGGCACGACGAGATCACGCTCTGGTCGGACGTCACCCGACAGCAGCACGGGTTCGCGCTTCCGTACATGAACCTCGGCCTCGCACTCGCCGACGCCGGCAGGCTCGACGAAGCCGAGGCCGCCTACCACGCCGCGCTCGATGCGCAGGCGAGCCCGACGACGAAGCGCGACACCTACGTCAACCTCGGCCACCTCGAGCTCCGCCGCGATCGTCTCGACGACGCGCTCGCGCTCTTCACCCGCGCCAACGCGATCGCGCCGCACGCCTCGGCGCACTACGGCATCGGCGCCGTCTACCGCGCGCGCGCCCGCGCCGCGCTCGCGAGCGGCGACACGCAGACCGCGGGCGAGAATTTCGCGCGCGCCGAGGGCGCGCTCACCGCCGCGTTGCGGATCAATCCCCGCCACTACAAGTCGGAGTTCCTGCTCGCGACCGTGCTGTACCAGGGCGGAGACTTCACCCGCGCGCTCGAGCACTTCCGCCACGTCGTCGAGGTCGCGCCCGATAGCGACGTCGGCCGGCAGGCGGCAGGTGCCGCCGGCGACCTCGCCGCCTGGCTCGCAGACCCGGCGCACCGCGCCGACGCGGCGGGACGCTGAGCGATGATGCGGATCGGCGACTGCGCGATCGTCCTCACCACCGGCGATCTCACCGCCGCCGCCGTGGACGCGATCGTGAACGCCGCCAACCATTCGCTGCTCGGTGGCGGCGGTGTGGACGGGGCGATCCATCGCAAGGGCGGCCCTGCGATCCTCGCCGCGTGTCGTCGGATTCGCGCCGAAGAGTGGCCCGACGGTCTCCCGACCGGACGCGCCGTCATCACCACCGCGGGCAACCTCCCGGCACGCCACGTGATCCATACCGTCGGACCCGTCTACAGTCGCGACCCGGACGTGCCGCGCCTCCTCGCCGCCTGCCACGAGAACAGTCTCGCGCTCGCGCGCGCGCACGATCTGCGCACGGTCGCGTTCCCGGCGATCTCGACGGGCGTCTACGGCTATCCGCTCGCCGAGGCGGCGCCGATCGCCCTCGGCGCGACCGCGGCACACCTGGCGCGCCACCCCGGTACACTCAGCGAGGTACGCTTCGTCCTCTTCGACGCCCCCGCCTACGCCGCATTCGCCGCCGCCCTCGCCGCCCTGCCGCTCTGAGGAGACCGCCTCGCTGGCACCCCATCTCGCCTGCGGACTTCGACCGGGGCGTGGCGGCCAGGCCGGCGGCATCGAGTCGGTGGACACCTCATTGGCCGGTTTGGGGCTTCCACCGAGGGAGCGCACGTAGTTCGTGGTGATGACGTGAAGTCAACGCGCTTTCGTCAAAAGCTTTGCCAGCTTGGAGAACTGGTCGAAGATGTAGATGCGCTCGAACCCATGCTCGGGCAGTCCAATGGCCTGAAACTCCGGGAGGTCTACCATGGACTTCCTATTCACTCCTGTCGCGACGAGCACGAGCCAACAGACATCGCACCGCGTGACATAGCTTTCGGCACGAAGGTCTTCCTTCCCAGCAATGAGGTCGACCGCTTCAACCGAAAGCTGGTTTTCGGCGTAGCCGATTAGCGGAGCGCAAATCTTAGGCTTCTTGACGCCCGGAAGATGGTAGAGCGTGACCTCTTCAAGGAAGACATCAAGCAGTGAGGGCGCGGCGTCGGGGGTGTCTGCTTCCCACAGAATTTGGCAGCCGCCTTCCGGTACGCTGGCCATCGTCGTTTCGATCAGGTGCAGCAGCGCACCGACGGCAAGCGCCCGCTTCTTCTTCCCTGCACCCCTTACTTTGGCCGCCCATTGCCACCCAAGCCCAAGTGGTACGGTTTGCAAAGCGCTCCTCGAGTCCTGCAGCTACGTCACTACGGAATCGAGCAAACTCCGACTCCTCGCGGCGCGTCGGACTCCCACCTTCAGTTTGTTGGTCGAAGAACAGATCCGCGAGGTCGATGCCGAGGCGGGCCCTCTCCAAAGTAACGACGAAGTCAGGAGACTCGCTATCCTGCGCGGCTTTCAATTCTGGACGCGCGATTGCCTGTGCGAACGCTTCGAACTGCGAGCGTTCTCTGGCCTTGTCGGCCACTCGAGATGCCCTTTCTATTCTGGGTGACGGTTGTGGGGAGACTGGTTTGTTGGACGGAGCGGGACGCTTTCCTGCAACGCCCTCTGATAGATGGCTTAGCACCCGTTGCGGACAGTTGCGAACGTGGTCCGCCCCTTCCCTCCTGTGATGGTCGATCGACCGCGAAACTCCTATTGCACGCCGCAGGCGCCGTCCCAGAGCGCCGCGGTGAGGACCGCGGCGGCACCGAGGCGCGCCGCGAGGAGCGCGTGCAGGTCGGCGTCGAGCCGCCGGAAGTAGCGCGGCGAGCCGACGCGCGCGCCGTGCCGTGCCGCGCGGTCGGCGGCGAGCACAGGGGCGACGGCGTCGAACGACGCCGCGAGCGCCGCGAAGAGCGCCGCCTCGGCACGCGCCGGCGGAATTGGTTGCCCGGCGCGGACGCGGGCGGCGTCCGCCGTGTAGACGGCGAGCCGCTCGTCGACCAGGCGCGCCTCGATGCGGCGATGCAGGCCGCGCTGGTGCGTCCGCGTACCGTCGTAGTTCACGGTCGCGTGCAGCGGCATGGTCGCGTCGCCGGCGTAGTGCGCCAGGTACCCTGCGGTGAGCCGCGCCGCCGCGGCGTCGCCGCGTGTGATCTCGTCGGCGAGCCGCCGCGCCAGACGACCAGCGTACCACGGTAGCACGCCCTCGCGTTCGAGCGCGGCACGACCGTAGCGAAGGACGGCCGCCGCCTCGTCGCGCGGCAGCGCCGCGAAGGGCGGCGCGCCGTAGGCGTCGAGGTTGAGGAAATGGCGCGCCTCTTCGACGGCGCCGAGGCGCGCCTTCAACACGCTGTCGGGCTCGAGCGCGTGCGCGGCGATCTCGCCGGCGTGTCCGGCACCGAGCTCACGGCAACGGGTGAGCGCCGCGGCGCGGAGCGCGATCCAGCGATGCGCGGCGAGCCCCCATGCCGCCGCCGGCCGCGGTGCCGCGAGCATGCCGAGGAGCGCCGTTGCAAGCATGCCGACGACCGCGGGTGCGCACGCCGGGCGTGTACCGCGCGCGCTCATCGCGGCACGATGCGGCCGGTGCCGAGCATCCACAGCGTGACGTATCCGACGAACGCGGCGCCGACGACGGCGACGAGCAGCCAATCGCCGGCGTTTGCCGCCGGTCGCGGCAATCCCGTGCGCCGGCGTCCCGAACTGAAGCCGCGCACCTCGAGGGCGAACGCCATCCGGTCGGCGCGTCGTAAGCCGCCGATGAAGACCGGCACGATCACCGGAACGTAACGCGCGATGCGCTGATGCACGCGACCGCGCGTGAAATCGAGGCCGCGGCAGCGCTGAGCGTCGACGACGGTCAGCGCCGACTCGAGAAAGACCGGCACTAGGCGAAACGCCAGCGTCACGACGAAGCCGGCACGGTACGGCACGCCGAGGGATCGGAGCGCGAATGCGAACTCTTCGACCGTCGTCGTCGCGAGGAAGAGAAGGCCGGTCGCGAGGAACGTCTCGAGCTTGAGCGCCATGCCGAGGCCGAAGCGCCACGGCGCGGTACCCGCGGCGGCGCCACCCGCGGGCGCCGGGTAGAAAAGCGTCCAGATCGCGAGTGTGAACACGAAGACCGGCCCGACGATCCAGCGCAGCCGCCAGAGATTCGGAAAGGCGTGCGCCGCAGCCGTCGCCACGAGGACGGCGACGGTGAGCGGCGCGATCGGCACTGGGTCGTCGAGGAGGAAGGTCGCGGCGAAGAACAGGATCATCGCCGCGAGCTTCGCGACCGGATGGCGGCGATGCAGCGGGCTCGCGCGATCGATGTACAGGGAGAGGGCCATATCAGCGCAACCGTGTCGGCAGGTCGAGGGCGGCGACGAGCTCGTCGACGGTGCGCGTCACGCGGCCGAAGGCGAGGCCGAGGCGCATCGCCGGCGGCGGCTCGAACGCCGCCGCCTGCAGCAGGGTCGCGTCGGCAACGAACGTCGCCAGCGGACCGTCGAAGACGAGTCGGCCGGCGTGCATGAGCAGCACGCGCTCGGCGTACTCGGCGACGACCCACGGACTGTGCGTGGCGAGCACGATCGTCGTGCCGCGTGCGCGCAGGCGCACCAGGAGCTCGAGCATTTGCCGCTGCTGCGGATAGTCGAGACCGGTCGTCGGCTCGTCGAGGATGAGGACGCGCGGTGCCATCGCCAGGACGGTCGCGACCGCGAGGCGCTGGCGCTCGCCTTTCGACAGCAGGAACGGATCCGCGTCGCGCCGCTCCGCGAGGCCGACGGCCGCGAGCACCTCCTCCACGCGCGTCGTGAGCACGTCGCCCGCGAGGCCGAAGTTGCGCGGACCGAACGCGATCTCGTCGGCGACGGTGGCGGCGAACAGCTGGTCATCGGGATTCTGGAAGACGTAGCCGACCTGCTGGGCGACCCGATCGAGCGGCACGGTGGCGACGTCGGCGCCGTCGAGCCGCACCGTGCCGCTGGTGGCGCGCAGCAGGCCGTTCAGATGCTTGGCGAGCGTCGTCTTACCGGACCCGTTGCGGCCGATGAGCGCGATCACCTCGCCGGCGCCGATCGCGACGCTGACGTCGTGCACCGCGCCCGGTCCGTCGGCGTAACGGTAGCTCAGATGCTCCACCTCGAGAATCGGCGGTCCGTCCGCGGCGGCAGGTCGGCGCGACGCGGCGTCCTTCGTTGCCGGCAGCAGACGGCTCACGCCGAGGCGCCGTAGCGCCTCCACCGCGTCCTCGACCGCGAGCGGCAGCTCGACGTCGAGTCGGCGCGCGAGCACCGCGAGGTCGTGCGGGCGCACGCCGCAGGCGAGAAACGCGTCCACGTCGCACGCCAGCACGGCGGGCGGGCCGCTCGCGACGATCGCTCCGGCGCGCATCAGGTACAGCCGATCCGCCCCGAGGACGGGATCGATCTCGTGCTCGACGGCGACGAGCGCGAGCCCTTCCGTACGCAATCGCTGCAACGTCGCGTAGAGCTCTTGGCGTCCGACCGGATCGAGATCGGTCGCAGCCTCGTCGAAGAGGATCACCGCGGGCGCCATGGCGAGGATGCTCGCGATCGCCAGCCGTTGCTTCTGGCCGCCGGAAAGTGCGCGGGGATCGCGCGCCACCAGGTCCGTGAGCCCGACGCGCGCCAGCGCGGCGGCGACGCGGCGCTCGATCTCGTAGGGCGCGACGCCGAGCTGCGCCGGCCCGAACGCCACCTCGAGACGCACGTTGGTGGAGAAGAGCTGCGCCTCGAAATCTTGGAAAACCATCGCGACCCGCCCGGCGAGCATGCCGACCGGCACGCCCAGCACCCCGGCGCCGTCGAGGAGGATCTCTCCCTCGCATGCAGCGGGCACGAGCGACGGTACGAGCCCGTTCACACAGCGCAGCAAGGTCGACTTGCCGGCGCCGCTCTCCCCCATGATCGCCACCAGCTCGCCGGCGTCGACGGTGAGTGAGACGCCGGTGAGCGCCTGCGCGGGCGGATCAGCGAAGCGGCATTCGAGCGCGCGCACCTCGAGGCGACGAAGCGCGACGCTCACGACTACCGCGCTCCTCGGAGACCGCCGACGCGGGTCATGGGCGCCCGATCTAAGGGAACGCTCCCCGCCACGCAACCACGCCGCGGAGTCGTCGACGTTGGGGGGGGGGCGCCGGCTCGGTCAGAGCGCCGCTACAGCAGCGCGAGGCCGAGGATACCGAGCGCGAGCGCCGGGAGGACGAGAACGACGAAGCGGAGGTTCCGCGACAGCGCGGCGAGGGTCGACGGATCGAGCCAGCCGCCGGAGGCGAGATTGCCGAGGACGAACGCGAGCCCGGTGCCGGTGACGACGAGCGCGACGCCGGCGAAGCGTCGCCACCGTGGCGCGCGCGGCGCGGCGCCGAGGATGTCGCCGTAGAGCAGGCGCGCGCGGCGCACGCGCGGGTAGAGCACCGCGAGGAGCAGCGGCGCCAGGAGCGCGCTGGTGACCAGATTGTTCACCAGGACGACGTTCGCCAGCACCGCGAACGGCACGAAGCCGAGGAGCTGGAGGCCGAAGCCGACCGTCGCCGCGCACAGCATGCTCGCGGTCGTGATGATGCCGAGGAGCAAGAACCAGGCGCCGAGCGTGCGCGGCAGCGGATCGGCCGTCGTACACGCGCGCCACAGGCGGTACGGCACCAGCGCGTACAGGAAGTTCGCGACGAAGCCGAAGAGATCGCCGGGACCGAGGCCGGTGAAGAAGTCGCCGATGAGATTGCCGAACGCCGCACCCCACGCCGCCGCCGGGCCGAAAAGGAACGAGCACACGATCGGCAGCGCGTTCGCCGGCCGGAAGTGGGTGAGCCCGGGAATCAGCGGCACGACCATGAACGGGATCAGCACGGCGGCGTAGAGCGAGGCGCACATCGCCGTGAGGACGACCATCCGCGTGTTGCTCCACATGTCGACGAGTTCCCGCATACCCCTGCCCGGCCGCCGCTCGTATGGTACGATCGTGTCCATGGGGTCAAGGCGGCGATGAGCCGCGTACGCGTCCTTCGCCTCGAGTGGACGCTCTCGTTCGCGCTGGTCGCCGTCGGGCTCGCGTGGGCGAGCCTTCGCGACCTGCCGATCGCGGCGCTCTGCCATCCGACACCGCGCGCGATCGCCGCCGGTGCGTCGGTGGGCGGACTCCTCTGGCTCGCGATGCCGGTGCTCTTCTGGTCGCCGGCGATGCGACGCGTACGCGACACCATGCTCGTCCCGCTCAGCCGCTCGCTGCACACGCGTGACATCGTCGTGATCGCGCTGCTCTCCGGGGCGTCCGAGGAATTCTTCTTCCGCGGCGTGTTGATGCCCGAGATCGGCCTCGGCCTTTCGAGCTTGGTCTTCGGTCTCCTGCACGCGGTCAACTGGATCTACGTCGCGTGGGCGGCGTTCACGGGCGCGGGCCTCGGTCTGCTCGCGATCCACGGTGGCTCGCTCGTCGCACCCGCTGTCGCGCACGCGACCTTCAATCTCGGCGCGCTCCTCGTCCTCCGACGGTGCCGGCCGCAAGGAGGCGCCGGGGCGTGAAGACGGTCTGCGTCCCCCTCGCCCCCGGCTTCGAGGAGATCGAGGCCGTCACGATCATCGACGTGCTGCGACGCGGCGGCGTACGCGTCGTCGTCGCCGGGACGGAGCCCGGCCCGATCCGCGGCTCGCACGCGATCGCGCTCACGCCCGAGACCACCGTCGACGCCGTCGACGCCGAGTCGCTCGACATGATCGCGCTTCCCGGCGGCATGCCGGGTACGCTGCATCTCCGGGAAAATCCCGGGGTGCGTGCGCTCGTCGCCCGGCTCGCGGCGCGCGGCTGCTACACGACGGCGATCTGCGCCGCGCCGATCGTGCTCGCGGCCGAGGGGCTCCTCGTAGGCCGGCACGCGACCAGCCACCCCTCCGTCCGCGAGCAGATCACCGCCGCCGTCTACGAGGAGGCGGCGGTCGTCGAGGACGGCACGGTCGTCACCAGCCGCGGCGCCGGGACGGCGATGGCGTTCGCGCTTCGCCTGGTGCGCCTCCTCGTCGACGACGCGACCGCCGAGCGGCTGCGCGTCGCGATGGTCGCGCCGCGCTGATTGCGTCCACGCCATTGTTCCGTTAGCGTCGCGCCTTGAGCGACGCCGCCCGGCGTCCGCTCTCGGAGGACCGCGGATGATTCGCCTCGTAACCATCCTCGTGACGCTCGCGCTCGTCGCCGGCTGCAGCGAGAGCAAGCCGAAGGTGAGCGCCGACGAGTACTACAAAGAGGCGTCCGAGGCGTTCACCAAGAAGAACTACGAGGTCGCCGTCAATCGCTACAAGGAGCTCCTCGACCAGTATCCCTTCAGCGACCACGCCGAGGAGGCCGAGCTGGAGATCGCGCACGCGCAGTACAAGAACAAGCACTATCCGGAGGCGATCGCCGCCTTCAACGACTTCCAGCGCATGCACCCGATGAGCCCGCACCTTCCTGAGGTCTACTTCCTGCTCGGCAAGAGCTACATGGACCAGATGACCACCACCGACCGCGATCAGGGCGCGTCGGAGAACGCCCATGGCTGGTTCCGCGTCGTCATCGACCGTTATCCGACGAGCCCGTTTGCGGCGCAGGCGCGGCGCAAGCTCGCCGACTGCCGCCGCTCGCTCGCCGACCACGAGCTCTACGTCGCCAACTACTACTTCAAACGGAAAAATCTGCGCGCGGGCGAGAACCGCGTGAAGGGCATCCTCGAAAATTATTCCGACACGCTCGCGGCGACGCGCGCCGTCGAGGCGCTCGCCGACGCCTACGCGCTCGCCGGCGACAGCGAACACGAGAGCATGGCGCGCGCCGCCCTCGCCGAGCGGCGTCACGCCGAGGAGACCGTCGTACCGACGCCCGACCCCATCGACACGGGAAGGAAGAAGAAGCATCACGACGACGCGACCCTCGCCGTCGCGCCCGAATCGAGCGGCCCGGCGTCGGCGCTCCTCCTCGCCGACCTCACCGCCCGCTACGGGATCGGCCAGGGCGTCAGCACGGCGGCGACGGCGCCGTCCTTGATCGATCCGGTGCTGACACCCAAGACCGGCGGGCGCGGCGCGCCGCCGCCTCCGGGTGGAAACGAGGCGCCGCTCGGCGGCTACTGAGGTGATCGCCGCGGCGCCGCAAGAGCCCGGGAGCGCGGCGCGCGTGCGGCGACTGCGGCAGGCCTCGGTCGCGCTCGTCGGCGTCGGTGCGCTCGGCTGCGCCGCCGCGGAGGCGCTCGCCACGGCCGGAATCGGACGCCTGGTACTCCTCGACGGCGAGGTCGTCGAGCTCTCGAACCTCCACCGCCAGCTCCTGCACCGCACCGCCGACCTCGGACGCGCAAAGGTCGAGTCCGCCGCCGCGAAGCTCGCGGAGCGCCATCCGGCGACGACGCTCGAACCGCGGTGCGAGCGCGTGACGGAGACCAACGCCGACGCCTGCCTGCGCGGCGCTGACTGCATCGTCGACGCGACCGACGGCTTCGCCGCCAAGTTCCTGCTGAACGACGCGGCGCTGCGGCTCGGGATTCCGCTCATGCACGCCGGCATCGTGCGCTTCCTCGGGCAGCTCATGACGATTCTGCCCGGGCGGAGCGCGTGCTACCGTTGCCTGTTCGACGCGCCGCCCCTCGCGGGCGACGTGCCGTCCTGTCAGGAAGCGGGCGTGCTCGGCTCCCTGGCCGGCACCATCGGCCTCTTGCAGGCCGCCGAGGTCATTCGCTACTTGACCGGTACCGGCGTGCTACTCACCGACCGTCTGCTCACGTATGACGCGCTCGCGGGGCGGTGGCGGCACGTGCGCCTGCGTCGCAATCCCGCCTGTCGGGCGTGCGCCCACGTCACACCGCATCCCGCCGGCCTCTGAGGCTCGCGGAAGCGCGGGCCAACGGCTACAAGGCGGCCAGAGAGAGGAGAAGGAGTCATGGCCATTCAGGTTCGCATCCCCACCCCCCTTCGAAAGCTCACCGGCGGCGCCGAGTCGGTCGCCGCGAGCGGCGCGACGATCGCTGCGATCGTGCAGGATCTCGAGTCCCGGCATCCAGGGCTGAAGGAACGCATCTGCGACGACAACGGCAAGGTCCGCCGCTTCGTGAACGTCTACGTCAACGGTGACGACATCCGCTTCCTCGACAACCTCCAGACGGCGGTGAAAGAGGGCGACGAGATCTCGATCGTCCCGGCAATCGCCGGCGGCGCCCGTTGATCCGATGACCGGACGCCGCCCGCCTACGCCTCGGCGCTGCGACGGCGCCCGGCGCCGCGAGTCGTCATGCGGGTTCCGAACGTCCTGAGCCTGGTCGGCAACACGCCGCTCCTACGGATCCGCGCGCTCGCGCGCGATCTCCCGGACGACGTGCGGGTGTTCGCCAAGCTCGAGGGCTTCAACCCCGGGGGCTCGGTGAAGGATCGGCCCGCGCTCAACATGATCCAGGACGGGCTCGCGAGCGGACGGCTGCGCCCGGGGAAGACGATCCTCGACTCCACCTCCGGCAACACCGGCATCGCGCTCGCGATGTGCGGAGCGGTGCTCGGCTACCCCGTCGAGCTCGTCATGCCGGAGAACGCCAGCGTCGAGCGTAAGAAGATCATCGGCGCCTACGGCGCGACGGTGATCGCCTCGAGTCCGCTCGAGGGATCGGACGGCGCCATTCGGCTCTGCCGCGAGGTGCTGGCGCGCAATCCGGAGAAGTACTTCAAGCCCGATCAATACTTCAATCCGGCGAACCCCGAGGCGCACTACAAGACGACCGGACCCGAGATCTGGCGGCAGACCGAGGGCACGGTGACGCATTTCGTGACCGGCCTCGGCACCGGCGGCACGATCATGGGGACCGGACGCTACTTGAAGGAGCGCAACCCCGGCGTGCACGTGATCGGCGTCGAGCCCGACGACGCGTTCCACGGTCTCGAGGGCCTGAAGCACATGGCCAGCTCCATCGTGCCCGGCATCTACCACGAGGAAGAGCTCGACGGGAAAATTCCCGTCTCGACCGACGACGCCTACGACATGGTCCATCGGCTCGGTGCCGTGGAGGGCATGGTCGTCGGCCAATCGTCGGGCGCGAACCTCTTCGGTGCTTTGAAATTGGCGCGCACCCTCGAGCGCGGCACCGTCGTCACCGTCTTCTGCGATTTCGGCGACCGCTACCTGAGCACCAACCTCTGGATCGGCTGGCAAGGCATCTGAAGACTCCGATGCGCCTCGACGACGCGCAAATCGAGCGCTACAGTCGCCAGCTCGTCCTGCCGGAAGTGGGTCCGCAGGGCCAGGCGCGTCTCGCCGGCGCGCGCGTCGCGATCGCCACCGTCGGCCCCGCCGCCGAGCGCGTCGTCGCCTATCTCGCGGCGGCCGGCGTCGGCACCCTCGCTGTCGCGCCGCCGCTGCGAGCGCTCGTCGATCCCGCGCAACCCAATCTCCGTCTCGAGCCGATCGCGCCCGACGCGAGCCTGCCCTACGACGCCGCGCTCGTCGACACTATGTCGACCAGCGACGTGGCCCGCGCACCGCGTGCCCGGCGGACCTTCTGGATCGCGGAGGGTCGCGCCGCCGAGATACCTCCGTGCAGCGCGTGCGCCGCGATCGCTCTCGGCCCGACGACCCCGGCCGGCGATACCCTCGCCCCGCTCCGCGACGCGCTCCTCGGCACGATCGTCGCGACCGAGATCGTGAAGACCCTCGTCGAAATCGGCACCCCACTCCGCGGCCACGTCCTCACGTACGATCCAGACACGGCATCGCTCGCAACGACGCCGGTCGCGGCAGGCAGCCAATGCCCCCGCTGCCGATCCGCAACACGAGACTGACGCCTGCTGTGCGGCGTCGCATCACTGGTGTATCTTCCCGCGATCGAGATCGGCATGTACACGGCGGAAGTCGCTGAAGGGGTGACGATGGTACGACAAGAGGCACGGCGGCGAGCGTGGTTGCGGACGGTGATGATGCTCGCGATCGCGAGTGGCATCGCCCTCATGAGCGGCTGCGGCAGCGGTGGTGGCGGCGGCTCGTCCGATGGGTTGCTCTGTCAGCAATGCGGCCAGAGCGACGGCCCGTGTCGGCAATCCGTGACCGTCTCGGGGTCCGATGCACAGGCGCTCTGCCCGTC
Organism: Deltaproteobacteria bacterium; assembly: GCA_016200545.1. GTDB lineage: Bacteria > Desulfobacterota > Binatia > UTPRO1 > UTPRO1 > DP-19. The sequence continues at coordinate 22,159 of JACQEO010000015.1, forward strand.
GGGGCAGACCTCGTGTAGCGTCGATCTCGCGTGCTTTCGCAAGCTCGGCAGCGCGCAGCGCCGATGCTTTCCCGCCGACGCGCAGTTCCAGCAGTTCGAGTGCGACGGCGCGCGCCCCAACCGCAACACCGCGACGCCCGTTCCCTCGACGACGCCGACACCCTCGCGCTCCGTCACGCCGACCGCGACCGGCCCGACCGCGACCGGCCCGACCGCGACCGGCGCGACGCCGACCTCGACCGCGGCGCCCGGCGTCACGGCGACGCTCAGCCCCACACCCGAACCGACACCTCCCGGCTGTGGAAACGGCGTCCTCGACGATGATGAGGAGTGCGACAACAACATCATCGACAATTCCTCCTGTTCCGGGGACGTGTGCACGTGTGAAGATTTCTGTGATGGACCCGGCGGAACGCTGAGCTGCAATGCGGCCGACTGCACGGTGAACTTCAGCAAGTGCACCGGCGGCGGATGCTCGTTTTGAGCCCGAGCTCCCGCACTCAGATCAGCCCACGATGGCGAAATTCGCCGGGATCTGCTTAGGTGCAACACCGCTTCGTTCACGCCGAACAATTCCCGAGGGAGGTCCAATTCCATGACGAGAGGCTTCGCCCAGATGTCTTCGACGACTTTGCGCGCGGCATGGCGCCCGCGCCCGACGACGGCAGCCCGTACCGCCGGAGCCCGCTCGTGAGTGGCGCGACGATTCTGCCGCACGGCGGCACGTTGGTGAATCGCTGGGCGACCGACAAGGAGCGCCAGGATTGGATGCGGGAGATCAAAACGCTGAAGCGCATCCACCTCACCCGGCGCGAGATCTCCGACCTCGAGATGATCGGCGTCGGCTCCTTCAGCCCGCTCGAGGGCTTCATGGGTGAGGCCGACTATCGGGGGACGCGCGAGCGCATGCGGCTCTCGAACGGCCTGCCGTGGACGATTCCCGTCACGCTCGCGGTCACGAAGGAGGAGGAGCGCGACCTCCACGCCGGCGACGACGTCGTCCTCCTCGAGGACGAGAACCGTCCGCTCGGCATCCTCCACCTCGCCGAGAAGTTCACCTACGACAAGGAGCGCGAGGCGGCGGAGGTCTACGGCACGACCGAAGCGGCGCATCCGGGCGTGCGCGTCGTCTACGATCAGGGCGACGTCTACTTGGGCGGCAAGATCACGCTCCTCGATCGTCCCAAGGACATTCCGTTCCGCGAGCACCGACTCGACCCGCTCGAGACGCGCGCGCTCTTCATCGAGCGCGGGTGGAAGCGCGTCGTCGCCTTCCAAACCCGCAATCCCGTGCACCGCGCCCACGAATACATCCAGAAGTGCGCGCTCGAGATCGTCGACGGCCTCCTGCTGCATCCGCTCGTCGGCGAGACCAAGGGCGACGACATCCCCGCCGCGGTGCGCATGGAATGCTACAAGGTCCTCCTCGACAAGTACTACCCGAAGGACCGCACGGTGCTCTCGGTGCTGCCGGCCAACATGCGCTACGCCGGGCCGCGCGAGGCGATCTTTCACGCCATCGTCCGCAAGAACTACGGCTGCACCCACTTCATCGTCGGCCGTGATCACGCCGGCGTCGGCTCGTACTACGGCACCTACGACGCCCACTACATCTTCGACAACTTCACCGCCGACGAGATGACGATCACGCCGCTCTTCTTCGACCACACCTTCTACTGCAAGGTGTGCGACAGCATGGCGTCGGCGAAAACGTGTCCCCACCCCGCGAGCGAGCATGTCACGCTCTCCGGCACGAAGGTGCGCGAGGAGCTGTCCGCCGGCGAGCGGCCGCCGAAGGAGTTCAGTCGCCCGGAAGTCGCCGACGTGTTGATCCGATCGATGCGGAAGTGAAGTTCTCCGATCACGGCGCCGGCGCGAGCGCCCGCAGGAGCGTTTCGCCCGCCGGGTCCTCGGCGGTGACGGGCACGATCGCGACCTCGTCCGCCCCCGCCGCGCCATAGGCGGCGAGCCCGTCGCGCAACGCGCTGGGTGTGCCCGCGAGGCACACCGCGCTGATGAGATCGGGCGTGATCGCGGCGGCGACGGCGCGCGGATGGGCGCCGGCGCGCGCCAGCCTGACGACGTTCCCGTGACCGGCGTCGGCGAACATCTCGCCGTAGCAGGGTTGGCCGACGTAGAGCACGAGCTGGCGTGCGAGCTCGGCGCGCGCCGAGGCGCCGGGCGTGAGCGCCGCCGGCACCCACGCGGTGAGCGGCGGCGGCGGGCGCCCGGCCGCGCGCGCCGCCGCGGCGAGCGCGTCGCGGATGCGGGCGAGCTGCGCCACCGTGACCAGGTTCACGACGACGCGATCGGCGATCGCCGCCGCGGCGGCGAGCATCCGCGGGCCGAACGCCGCGACCGCGATCGACGTCTCCGTCTGCGCGCCCGCCGCGAGGCGGAAGCCGTCGGTCGCGACCTGCGCGCCGTGGAAGGCGGAGCGCTCGCCGCGGAGAATCGGGCGTAGCGCGGCGACGGTCTCGCACATGCGCGCGACCGTTGGACGCCACGTCCGCCCGTGCCAGCGCTCGATGACCGTCGGCGTCGAGGCGCCGAGCGCGAGGTGCGCCGGCCGCGCGCCGAGAACGCTCACCGACGCGACGCCGAGCGCCAGCGCCGCCGGGTCGCGCGTTGCGAGCGGCAGCGGTCCGACGGTGAGCGTGATGCGAGCCGTCGCCCGCGCCAACGCGGCGGCGAGCGCGAAGGCGTCGAAGGTCATCATCTCGCCGATCCAGAGCGAGCCGTATCCCAGACGGTTGGCCGCCTCCCCGATCGCCACCGCCTCGAGGACGGGACGGTCGAGCCAGTACGGTATGACGACGCCGAGCCTCACGTCGCGACCGTAGCACGCGGATCGCGCCACGCGGTCGCGACGAAGATCGCGAGCAGCGCCAGCAGCGCGAGGTTGTCGAGCGAGCTCGCGACGAGCAGCGCCTTCTCGGGCAGTCCGAGCGCGGCCGCGGCGGTCCCCGACCCGAGATAGTTCACGAGCAGCAGGACGACGAGTGCGAACGCGACGCGGCGCAGCGCCGGATGATCGCGCCACGGCCACGCGTCGACACGCCAGAAGAGCACGACCAGCGGCAACGTGAGAACGAGCAGGTCGTATTGTTGATGGTAGGCGCAGGCAACAACCGCCAAGCACGCGACGCTCGCAGCGTGCAGGCGCGCGTCACGCTCGCGAGCGCCGCGGCGAGCGCGCAGTCGCCTGAGCGCGGGCGCCGCGACCGCGAGCGTGCCGAGCGTGAGCGCGAACGTCTCGGCGTTGCTCGGAGAGCGCCCGAGCACGCGCCCCGCGAGCGCCACGACGTCGATACGAAACGGCGAGTGCTGCGGAAGCTTCCGCGGTTCGAGGCGCGACGACTCATAGGTCGCCTGGATCGTCGCGGCAAACGGCGCAACGCCGCCCGCCGCCGCGACGAGACGCACGAGGACGAGCGTCGTGAGCGCGCCGGCGACGACACCACCGACGAGCACGGTGCGCCACTCGCCGCGCGCGGCGAGCAGCGCCGCGAGCGGCAGGCCGTATGTCGGCTTGAGGGTGGTGATCGCGAGGGCGACGCCGGCGAGCAGTGGCCGGTCGCGCGCGCACCACAACGCCACCAGCATCGGAATCACGACCTCCAACGTCACCTGCCCGTTGAAGAGGTTCCAGTGTCCCGGGCGGCTGAAGATGAGCGCGGCGCCGAGCCCGGCGACGCGCGCGATCGTCAGGGGAACCCCGCAGAGCACGAGCGCGAGCGCGCCGAGGGCGAGCGTCAGCGCGACCGACGTGACGAAGTAGACGAATTCGGCGGCGCGACACGGCAGCAGCGCGATGGGCGCGTGGAGGAGGATCGTCAGGGGGGAATAGAGCGAGAGGCCGTCACCAATCGGATACGCCGCTCTATAGCGCGGTCGATCATAGGGATTGTCGCCGCGACAGAGTGCGACCGGCGGGTAGTAGACCACGTCGCGGAAATCTTGCAGCGCATAGCGAGGCACATGCGGCGCGCCCGGGACGTCGATGTGTTGTGTCCACGCCCACGTCGACACCACAGCCACGGCCGTGGCACACGCGAGCACGGCGAACACGGTCTTGCGCTCGGCCATAGGACTCGCGTCAATACACCGCGGCACGAGCGCCGGCGACCCCGGAAAGACTTGACGGGCGGCGGGTTTGCTCTCACTGTACGGAACGCGTGCGTCCGACCGACTTCCCGCCGCGTGCTCCGCTGTTCTCTCGGACCGACGTCTTCGAGGTGATGACGATCAGCGTCCTCACACCGATCGCGTGGCTCGCGCCCGAACGCGCCTGGCTGCCGCTCGGGCACGTGCTGAGTCTCGCGATCGCCTACGCCTGGCCCGCGGTGACGCGGGCGCGCGTCGCGACGCTCGCCCGCGCGCTCGGCCCGCGCCGCGTCGAGTGCGCGCTCGGCGCGCTGCGCGTCGCGATCATGGACGGCTACATGGAGGAACGCCTGCAGATCTTGCGGGCGCAAAAGCCGGGAGGCTGGCGTCCGCGCCTACGACTCCTCGGCCGCGAGCATCTCGATGCCGCGCTCACGCACGGTCGCGGCGCCGTTCTCTGGACACCGCCCGTCTCGTACGCCGACCTGGTGACGAAGATGGCGCTCCACGAGGTCGGGGTCGCGGTGAGCCACGTGAGCGCCTTCTCCCGCGGGTTCTCGCCCAACAGCTGCCTCGCTTGGAATCCGACGCGTTTCGGGACCACAGTCCTGAGCCCGCTCCGTACCCGCATCGAGGATCGTTATCTGCGCGAGCGCATCGCCCTGCCGCGCGACGGCTCGCTGGCATACGCCCGTCGCGTCGAGCGCCGCTTGCGCGAGAACGGCGTCGTCTCGATCCGTGCCGGCGAGATCGGCCACCGTGCCCTCGACCTGCCCTTTCTCGAAGGTCGCGTCCGTCTTGCGACCGGCGCGCCGAGCCTGGCGCTCGCCGCCAGCGCCGCGCTCCTTCCTGTCTTCACGACCCGCACCGGGCCCGGCAGGTTCGACGTCGTGATCGAGCCGGCGCTCGAGAGCATCGCGGCGGCGTCGCGGCACGCCACCGTCGACGATCTCACGCTGCGCTACACGCGGCTGCTCGAGCGTTACGTCCTTCGCCATCCCGAGATCTGGAGCGGCTGGTACACGATGCAGCTCGACGACGCGCGCCGCGACGCGGCGCCCGCCGCCGCCGTCTCGAGGCACGCGCGCCGCGACGCACGAGCCGTGACGGATGTCGCGAAGCTTGCCGCCGGATCGCAGTGATGACGCCCGAGGCGCTGATCGCGGCGTTGCGCGCGATCTTGCGCGAGCGCCTCGCCCTCGGCGGCGATGAGGGCGCACTCGACACCGACACCGGACTCCTCGGCGCCGGCATCGGGCTCGACTCCTTCGAGGTGCTCCAGCTCGTCGCCGCGCTCGAGGAACGCTTCGGTCTGACCATCGACGACGACGACCTGCTGCCCGACCACTTCCGCACCGTCGGTACCTTGCTCCGCTTCCTCGAGCCGCGCCTGCAAGTAACCGCATGACGATCGGCGATCGTTTCGACGCGCTCGCGCGCCGGCGCGGCGCGCATCCCGCCGTCGTCGAGGGCGATCACCTCTTCACGTACGCCGACTTGCTCGCGTGCAGCGAGGAGGTGTCGCGCCGGCTCGCGCCCTTCTGCCGCGTCCCCGGCGAGCGCGTCGGCCTCATGGTGCCGAACTCGGCGGCATACGTGGCGGCGTTCTTCGGCATCGTGCGCGCCGGCGGCGTCGTCGCGCCGCTCAACGTCCGCTATCGCAGCCAAGAGCTCGTCTACTATCTCGACGATACGCAGGCGGCGGCGCTCGTCGTCCCCCCCGAGCTCGTCGAGATCGCGCGCGCGGCCCTCGCGACGTTGGCGAGGCCACCGGCGTTGCTCGCGATCGACGCCGGCGCCGTCTGCACGGTCGTGAGCACCGGAAGTCGCGAGACCACGCCGGCGCCGAGCGTCGACTCGCCGCCCCTACTCCATCAGTACACCTCGGGATCGACCGGCGCGCCGAAGCGCGTGATCCGCACGCACGCGCAGCTCTACTACGAGCTCGAGCGCCTCGCCGCCGCCTTCGCCTTGGGCGAGGACGACCGGTTCCTCGGCGCCACACCCTTCACTCACGTGAACGGCCTGGTGCGCACGATGATGGCGTCGACGTTCGTCGGCGCGACGCTCCATCCGGTACGAGAGTTCAAGCGGCGCGAGGTGCTCGACCTCGTGACCCGCGCGCGCCTCACGTACTTCGGCGGCGTGCCGTCGATGTTCGTGATCCTCGCCGACACCCCGCTCCGCGGCGACGTCGACCTCTCGAGCCTGCGCACCGTCTTTTCGGCGAGCGCGCCGCTCCTCCCCGACGACAACCGGCGCTTCGCCGCCAAGTACGGCCTCCTCGCGCGCCAGCTCTACGGCTCGACCGAGACCGGCACGATCAGCGTCAATCTCGACGCCGATCTCGCCGTGTCGCTCGCTACCGTCGGCCTCCCGCTCGACGGCGTCCGCGTCGCGGTCGTCGACGAGCACGGCGCGGCGGTCGCGACCGACGGCGAGGGTGAGGTCGTGATCGCGAGCCCGGCGGCGATCCGCGGCTACGACGGCAACCCCGAAGCCAACGCCGCGAGCTTCCGCGACGGCTTCTATTGCTCGGGCGACCTCGGCCGCAAGGACGCGCGCGGCTACTTGACGCTCACCGGCCGCAAGAAGTTCCTGATCAACCGCGGCGGCTTCAAGGTGAACCCGCTCGAGGTCGAGGAGGCGATCCGCGCCCACCCCAAGGTCCGCGAGGTCGTCGTCCTCGCCGCGCCCGGCGCGCACGGGGACGACCTGGTGCGCGCCGTGATCGTGGCCGACGGGACCTGCACCGCCGCGGAGATCGTCGCACACTGCGCGCCGCGCATCGCCGACTTCAAGGTCCCGAGCCGGATCGAGTTTCGCGACGCGCTGCCGAAGAGCGAGACCGGCAAGATCCTGCGCACGAAGCTCTAGTCGTGTCGGCATCACCACGGCCTCCCGCCAGCTCGGGCCGCGTGCTAGAGCACGAACCAGGAGGAGCGCACATGGACACACGACGGCTCGGCGATCTCACGGTCTCGGCGATCGGTCTCGGCTGCATGGGCATGAGCGAGTTCTACGGTCCGACGGACGAGCAGGAATCGATCGCCACCATCCACCGCGCGCTCGAGCTCGGCGTCACGCTCCTCGACACCGCGGACATGTACGGGCCCTTCATCAATGAGGAGCTCGTTGGACGCGCGATCCGCGGACGACGCGATCAGGTCGTGCTCGCGACCAAGTGCGGGATCGTGCGCGACGCGACCAACAAGACGCTACGCGGGCTCAACGGCCGGCCCGACTACATCAAGGAGGCGTGCGACGGCAGCCTTCGCCGTCTCGGTGTCGATCACGTCGATCTCTACCAGCTCCATCGCGTCGACCCGGCGACGCCCATCGAGGAGAGCGTCGGCGCCATGGCCGACCTCGTACGCGCCGGCAAGACGCGCTGCATCGGGCTTTCGGAGGCGAGCGCGGCGACGTTGCGTCGCGCGCACAAAGTACACGCGCTCGCCTCGGTGCAAACCGAGTATTCGCTCTGGACCCGCGATCCCGAGGACGACGTGCTCGGCACGTGTCGCGAGCTCGACATCGGCTTTCTCGCCTACAGCCCCCTCGGTCGCGGGTTTCTGACGGGCCAGATCAAGAAGTTCGAGGATCTCGCCCCCGAGGACTACCGGCGGTTTTCGCCGCGCTTCCAGGGTGACAACTTCGCGAAGAACGTCGCGCTCGTCGGCCGGGTCGAGGAGATCGCGCGCGCCAAGGGCTGCACACCGAGCCAGCTCGCGCTCGCGTGGCTCCTCGCGCAGGCGCCGTTCATCGTGCCGATCCCCGGCACCAAGCGGCGGCGCTACCTCGAAGAGAACGTCGGCGCGGTGGGCGTCCGGCTCTCGCGCGACGACCTCGCACGCATCGACGAGATCGCCCCGAAGGGCGCCGCCGCCGGCATGCGCTATCCGGAATCCATGATGCCCTTCGTGAACGCGTAGTGGCGGCGATGCTCACCGGAAGCTGTCTCTGCGGCGCGGTGCGCTTCGCGGCCCACGGCAAGCTCGGGCTCGTCGCCCACTGCCACTGCCGCACCTGTCGCAAGGCGCAGGGCGGCGCCTTCGTGACCGGTGCGCCGCTCCGGCGAAAGTATTTCGAGCTTCTCGCCGGCGCCGACTCGGTCGCCGAGTATCAGTCCTCGCCCGGGAAGTGGCGGTGCTTCTGCCGAACGTGCGGCTCGCCCCTCTGGAGTCGGCGCGTCAGCGATCCCGACATCGTCCGGCTCAGGCTCGGCACACTCGACGGCGATCCGGAGCGCCGCCCGGCCGTGCACATCTGGGTGAGCGAGAAGGCCCCCTGGTTCGAGATCACCGACGATCTGCCGCGTGCCGCGACCGACGGCGCGGAGCTGCGGCCGGTCGGCAAGCCGACACATCGCACGTGACGGAACTCACGCGTTCAAGTGGGGCTCGAAACGCGCCGGTACAGGCAGCTCCGCGTCGTCGACGTAGCACCACGCCCAGCGCTCGCCGGGTTCGAAGGATGCGATCACGGGGTGGCTCGTCTGGTGGAAATGTCCCGTGGCGTGGCGGTGCGGAGAACTGTCGCAGCAGCCGACGTGACCACAGCTCAGGCAGAGACGGAGGTGCACCCAGGTCGAACCGATTTGCAGGCACTCCTCACACCCAGCGGTGCGTGCCGCGATCGGATCGAGACCGGTCAGGTGTCGACACGTCATGAGGAACCTCCGGAGCGGGTATCACGCATATCCGGAGAGGGCCAATATGGGGTTGGGGCATTTGCGCTAGCCCCAACGGATTTGTAGGAAAGTGGCATGCGTAGCCCCCGAGACTTCTTCAAGCCGCTCGCGATCGGCGCGCCCGCGCCGCTCACCGAAATCCCCGTCCGTCCTTCACGCATGATCCACTTCTTCGATCCCAGCAACCCGAAGATGCTGGCGAAGCTGCCGGAGCTGGCGCGCAGCGCCGATATTCTCCTTGGCAACCTCGAGGACGCGATCCCCGCCGACAAGAAGATCGCGGCACGCGACGGCCTCGTGCAGATCGGCCGCGAGGTCGACTTCGGCGACACCCCGCTTTGGACGCGCGTCAACAGTCTCGACAGCCCATGGGGGCTCGACGACATCACGACCCTCGTCGGCGGCATCGGCGACCGGCTGGCGGTGATGATGATCCCCAAGGTCGAAGGACCGTGGGACATTCACTACGTCGACCGTCTGCTGGCGCAGCTCGAGGCGAAGCATCAGGTGAAGAAGCCGATCCTCGTCCACGCCATCCTGGAAACGGCCCTCGGCGTCACCAACGTCGAGGAGATCTGCGCCGCGAGCCCGCGCATGCAGGGCATCAGCTTCGGCCCCGCCGACCTCGCGGCCTCGCGACGCATGAAGACGACGCGCGTCGGCGGCGGCCACCCGGCGTACCTGGTGCGCAGCGATCCCGATCCGAAGAACCCGGATGCGCCGCGCCCGACGGCACAGCAGGATCCGTGGCACTACTCGATCGCGCGTATGGTCGACGCTTGCGCCGCGACCGGCTGCCTGCCCTTCTACGGCCCGTTCGGCGACATCTCCGATCCGCTCGGCTGCGAAGATCAGTTCCGCGCCGCGTTTCTCCTCGGCTGCGTCGGCGCCTGGTCGCTGCATCCCAGCCAGGTGCCGATCGCGAAGAAAATCTTCAGCCCGCCGCCCGACGAGGTGAAGTTCGCCAAGCGCCTCCTCGAGGCGATGCCCGACGGCCGCGGCGTCCTCATGCTCGACGGCAAGATGCAGGACGACGCGACCTGGAAGCAGTGCCGCGTCATGGTGGGCCTGGCGAAGTTGCTCGCCGAGAAGGACCCGGAGCTGAAGCAGCTGTACGGATTCTGATCGCGCCCCCTGCACGCGGCATTCGCATCCGAAGGACGCGACTATCGCTCACGGCCCCGTGAAATCGAGGCGCGCGTAGAAGCCGTTCATTCCCGAGTGATCGAAGCTGAGCGGTCCGGTGCCGAGAATTCGCATCACGGCCGTCTTGGCCGCCTTCACGCTCCGCCAGATGAAGCCCTTCGGCAGATTGACGCGGATGTCTTGCTCCTCGCCCGAGACCGGGTTGACGAAGGGCACCATCGCCACCTCGACGGCATTGGGAACCCGGAAGGCGCTGCGCCGGCCGTCGATGTGAAATTCAATCGGCGTGAAGACGGGCGCCTCGACGGCGGCCATGGTGCCGGCGAAGAGCTCGAAGGGCCCGCTGCCCTTCGCCTTCCCCGAGAAAATGCGTAGCAACGCCTCCCGCTGTGGCGGGGTCGCCGACTCGGAGATGTAGAGGCGCAGCGTGCCACCACCCTGATGGATCGCCTTCGGCCACGCCGCGGCATAGATAACGTCGAGCTTGTCGAGCTTCGTCCTACCGTAGTGACCTTCGCGAATGTGGTAGCCGACGAGCGCCTCGCAAAAGCCGTCCGTCGGGTAGCCGCTGAAGTTGCACGGGCAGCCGAAGTTGCAGTTGCAGGTCTCGACGTAGTCGACCGCCAACGTCCAACGCTCGATCTTCTCTTCGGTGGTCTTCATCCTTTTCCCTCCCCTGTGTAACGTCTGCCTCTCAGGCGACGAGGCGCGCGATACCGGCGGCGCAGAGCGCGATACCTGCCGCCCGGCCGACGACCAGACCTCTCGGCACGATCTTCTCGAGGTAGATGATGGCGCTCAACCCGATCATCCAGGTCAGGTTCATCAGGCCGACGACCATCAGGACCACCATCAGCGACGCGCAGCAGCCGGCGCAGTAGAGCCCGTGGTGCATGCCGAGCGCAAGCGCGCCGCCGAGCCCGTCGCGCCAATGGTGCCCCAAAAACAGATGCGGCACGCGACAGTGTCGGAGGCACGCGTCCTTGAGCGGGGTCAGTTGGTAGACGCCGCACGCGATGAGCAACAGACCGCCGACGACCGGCCCCGCCGCGGCGAACGCCGGCAACGTGTCGGTGAGTCGCGTTGCCGTCTCGAGGAGCGCGTACGCCGGCACGCCGAGAAGACCCCAGGCAACGAGGTAGCCAGAGACGAACAGCCCCGCCGCGACGCCGGCAATGGATATCGGGCGCACGCGTCCCGTCTCGCCCCGGCGCGTGCGCGTGAACGCCGTGAACGCCAACACCACCGGGATCATCGACGGCAGCATCATCGCCGCCATCATGATGGTCCACATGATGACGAATGGTCCGAGGCCGAGGAGGTGGCAATCGGGCATCGCCGCCGCCGCGACGGTCCATGCCCAGGCAAGACCGGAAAGGATGACGAGACTCGCGACGATCACGAGACGGATCGCCGGATCCACGCGCGCTCGGGCGGCGGTCGGATCCGTCGGAGCGTGTTCGATGAGGACGCGGACGTCAGCCCCCGAGCGCGCCCCGGAACCGTTCGACGACCGAAGAAGCCGTCGCTCGGGCGTCGGCGAGGATAGAATCAGCGGACTGTTGGATTTCTTGCCAGGACGCACCGGCGGCGGTGGACAGGCCCCGGAGCATCGCGTTGGAGCGCTTCTTCGATACCTTGATGAACATTTCACTCTCCTCGTCGTCCCCACGATACCCGACCGATCGCGGCGGGCCGACCCGCCGGCAAGCTGACCTAGTTTGGGCACGTGGGCAAGCCCACCAGGGCGGCTCCCCTGCCGAGAGCACGGCAGGTATGTTCGCGTCCGTGCCTCCCGTACCTCCCGCCGCACCTCGGCTCGGACGAGCCGCGCTCCTCGTGCTCCTCGCCGCCGCCGGGTGTTCGGTCGCGCGGCATGAAGCGCCGCCGCCGGGACCCGTCCAGGTCGGCATAGCCTCGTGGTACAGCGGCGGCTTTCGCGGCAGCGCAACGTCGAGCGGCGAACGCTTCGAGCGGGACGAGTTCACCGCCGCGCATCCCTCCCTCCCGCTCGGTACGCGTGCCCGGGTGACGAATCTGGCGAACGATCGCTCTGTGGTGGTCCGTATCAACGACCGCGGTCCGTTCGTCCACGGGCGTGTTCTCGACCTATCCTACGGCGCGGCGCGCGCGCTCGGCATCGTGCGCTGCGGGACGGCGCGCGTTCGTATCGAGGTGCTCGGCTGGACGCCGATCCCCGCGACGACGACCCGTGCGCGCTTCCGTGACGGGCGGCGCCATCGGCAGTCCCATCGACGGCGTCAGGATCCCTCGGACCACTGATCGATCCAGTGCTCGATCCATTGAAGCGGGAACTACACGACGAGCACGGCGCCGAAGACCATCACCGTCACCCGTAATCAGGAAAGCGAACGACCTCGTTGGACGGCTCCTCGCCGAGAAGGACCCGGAGCTGAAGCAGCTCTACGGATTCTGACGAGCGGACGCGCGCGGCACGAGCCAGCGGAACGCCTCGAGGATGCCGCCGACGAGGCCGGCAGCGACGATCGTCACCGCGAAAACGAGCAACGAGAACGCGAGCGCGTCGTGATCGGCGATACCGTATGGCCGCAAGAGGAGGAGCAGCAGTCCCTCGCGCACTCCGAGTCCGGAGATGGAGATCGGCAGCGAGGTCACGAGCAGGACGACGCTGCGGACCCAGCCGAGGGTCGCGAACGACAGCGACATCCCGAGCGCGCGGGCGAGGATCGTGAAGGCGACGATCCCTGGAATCTGCGCCAGGCACGAGAGCGAGAGCAGCAACACGATCGTGTGTGCGGGGAGCCGCGCGATCGCGTCGAACGCCTGGCCGGCACGGCGGAGGCGACCGGAGATCCATTCGGGGCCGCACGTCCGGAGCATACGCGCGAGGCGGCGGAGCTGCTCCGACGCCGCGAACGGCGCAATCGTCGCCAGCACCATGCCGGCGCTCACCGCCAGGACGGCGAGCGCGGCCGCCGGCTTGTCGCCTGGGTCGAGCGTCCAGCAGGTGAGTCCGACGGCCGAGACCGCCGCGGTCGCGGCGACGCGATCGCCCGCCATCGCGAGGAGACCCGACGCATAGCGGCCGCCCGCGCGCGAGAGGCGATAGAAGCGGATGGCGAGGCCGGTGAGATTGCCGCCGGGGAGGAGGAATCCGTAGAAGAGCGTGGCGAGGTTGATCTCCAGCGCCTCGAACGTTCCCATGCGTACGCCCTGCGCCTGCATGAGGAGCCCGAGACGGTAGGACACGATCCACCACCCGATCATCCAGACGACGAACGCCTCCACCAGGACCGCGGGTGACGCTACACGCATCGAATCCCACACACTCGCGAGATCGATGCGTGTGACGAGGTAGGAGAGGACGACGGCCGCGACGAGGACGCGTGCGATCGTCACGACGAAACGCCCCGGCGCACGATTCGTCACGGCAGGGCGCCGACGAACGTCCCACGCTGCGGCACGATGTCGCCGAAGCTCGCGCCGGCGGTGACGACGAGTCGATCGGCGAGCGGCCGCGCGACCGCGCTCTCGATGCCGACTGGGAGTCCCGGCAGCTCCGTCCAACGCTCGGCCGCCGGATCGTAGACGAGGATGTCGGCCAGACCCGCCCCTTTGATGAAGAGCGAGGTCGTGTTGTTGCGGCCGCCGACGACGTAGATCCGACCCTCGCGGACGAAGGTCGCCGCCTCGAAGTGCGAGCGCGGCGTCGGCAGGCTCGCAACGGCCGTCCATGTATCGGTACGCGCGTCGTAGGCGTCGACGGCCGCGAGGTCGATGGGATTGGTGTCGTGGCGGCGCTGGCCGCCGATCGCGTAGAGCCTATCGGCGACGACGGCGCTCGCGAGGTGCCCGCGCGCGGCCGGCAGCGGCGCGCGCGGCTCCCAGCGCGACCCCGCGACGGTCATGGTCTCGGTCGCGCTCGCAACGTTCGCGCCCGCGCGGTCGCTGGCCTCACCCGCAGCGTCCTCGAACGCGAGCGCCCAGTGGACGGCAAGGGTGGTGTCGCGGTCGGGCGCGAAGCCGCCGAGGTAGTGGAGCGCCCGCCGTGGGACCCGCGCCGCGTCTTCGACCAGCGCCAAGGTGCCGCCCGCGACCGGCTCCGGCAGCGGCGGCCCGTCGCTCCAACGGTCGTTGACGGCGTCGTAGCGGTGCACGCTCGCGACCGCGCGGCCCGGCTCGTCGCCTTCGAAGCCGCCCGCGAGCCACACCTCGTGGCCGACGACGACCGCGTTCACGTGTGTCACCGGCGCCGGCATGTCGGCGGCGCGCGACCACGTGTCGGCGACGGGGTCGTAGACGTTGACACGCGTCGTCGCCGGGAACTCCCACGCGCGCGCCGTGGTGACGAAGCCGCCGAAGACGTAGAGCTTGCCGTCGACGACCGCCGCCGCCGGCTCGAGCATCGTCGCAGGGATCGGCCGGCCTGGACTCCATGCCGCATGCGCCTGCCACGGCGTCACGAGGAGCGCCGCGACCGTCATCGTGATCGGCTCGCGCACGGCGTCCCGCACCCGCTCGATCCGCGCCGCGACCGCGAGAACGCCCGCGAGCACCACGGCCGTCCCCACGGCGCCGACAACGAGGCGATTGCGACCGTTCGGCGTCATGCGCGGTGAGGTTGCGGGAGCGAGCGGGGGAAGGCAAGTACGGGCATGGCCAAGAAACGGATCTACCGGATCAGCTTCCGGAACGAGGGTGAAGTCTATCAAGTATACTGCAAACAGGTGAGCCAAGGCTCGCTCTTCGGCTTCGTCGAGATCGAGGGTTTCCTCTTCGGCGAGAAGTCGACGCTCGTCGTCGACCCGTCCGAGGAGAAGCTGAAACGCGAGTTCGCGGGTGTGGGCCGCGCGTACGTGCCGCTGCATGCCGTCCTCCGCATCGACGAGGTCGAGCAGCGCGGCACGAGTTCCGTCCGCGCCGTGTCGGATGCCGGCAAGGTGACCCCGCTCCCAACGCCGATCTACACGCCGACGAAACGCGAGCGGTAGCCCCGTCGCTCGCGCACGGGCGCGCGACTGCATCGGAACGGCATCGACAGCAGCCCAAAGAAGGACCTCGTGCGATTCGGATCCATGCCGTCGAGCCCATAGGCGACCTCGAAGGCTCGATCGGTAGGCGTGAACGTCCCGAGGACGCGATCGTAGAACGCGAAGATGTTGCCGTAGTTGGAATCCGTCTCGGCGCATTCGCGAGAGTGGTGGACTTTGTGCATGTTCGGGGTCACCCAGAAGAGCGACAGGATCCCGTCCAACGGCTGCCATAGGCGGATGTTCGCATGCTCCAGGATGGCGTTGACGGCTGAAATGAGGCGATACACGACGATGCCGGTCGCCGGCAGACCGAGCGTCCAGGCCGGGCCGATCATCCAAAGAAACCGCCACAGTCCTTCGAGCGGATGCTGCCGATAGGTGGTGCTGACATCCACGAAGGGATCGCTGTGGTGCACTTGGTGCATCCGCCACAGTAGCGGCACCAGGTGCATCGAGCGGTGGGCGATGTAGGTGGAGAAGTCGAGCACCACCACGCTGAACGCGATCTGCGTCGGCATCGCCGAGATGAGGTTCGTCGCGAGGCCGATCCCGTGACGAGATGTACCGAGCGCAACGAGCGCGGCGGCGGAACTCAGGCCCCAATTCAACACGAACGTCAGAACAGTCAGGCCGAGATTGGCGGACCCCCGACCCGTTCGTGCTTCGTCGCACGCGAAAAACGGCACGATCGTTTCGATCAGCGCGAAGAGGGCCATGATTCCGAGAATGATCGTGGCGTTGGTCAGAAATTCCGGCATCGTCATGATCCACCTCTCACATTCGGATGACTATAACGACTGCATCTCGAATGCAACAACTGTATCGTCGTACTTGCCGGGCCGTCCGCGTCGCTCGACGTCGAAGCCGGCGCTCGATAGAGAGGTATTGTGAAGCGGGTCCGGCGTGGGGTTCGCCGGGGCTGACGTGGAGGGGAGGAGACGATGGGGCACGCTGAGCCGAAAGCGATCGAGACCGAGCTCAGGGACGCCGCCGAGGAGCGCTACCTCAACTACGCGCTCTCGGTCATCACCTCGCGCGCGCTCCCCGACGTGCGCGACGGCCTGAAGCCGGTGCAGCGCCGTATCCTCTACGCGATGTTCCAGAACCTCCACCTCACGGCGGGGGCGCGGCCGCGGAAGTCGGCGGCGATCGTCGGCGACGTACTCGGGAAGTTCCACCCGCACGGCGACCAGGCGGCGTACGAGGCGATGGTGCGGATGGCGCAGCCGTTCGCGCTTCGCTACCCGCTCGTTCAGGGCGAGGGCAACTTCGGCTCGCTCGACGGCGACAGCGCCGCGGCGATGCGCTACACCGAGGCCAAGCTCACCGCGCTCGCCGAGGAGATGCTCGCCGATCTCGGCGCCGAGACCGTCGCCTTCCGCGGCAACTACGACGCGACGCTCGAGGAGCCGGTCGTTCTCCCGAGCGCGATCCCGCAGCTCCTGATGAACGGCTCCACGGGGATCGCCGTCGGTATGGCGACCAACGTCCCGCCGCACAACCTGCGCGAGATCGTCGCGGCGCTGGTCGCGATGATCGACGAGCCCGACCTCGACGTGAAGGGCCTCTTGAAGCACCTGAAGGGCCCGGACTTCCCGACCGGCGGCGAGCTCCTGAACTCGAAGCGCGAGATCCGCGAGATCTACGAGACCGGACAGGGACCGATTCGCCTGCGCGGCGAGTACACGGTCGAAGATCTGGCGCGCGGCAAGCGCCAGGCGGTCGTCACCTCGATCCCCTACACGATCAACAAGGCGCAACTCGTCGAGGAGATCGCCAACGAGATCATCGCGCGCAAGCTGCCGCAGGTGCTCGACGTGCGCGACGAGTCGACGACCGACGTACGCATCGTCCTCGAGCTCAAGCCCGACGTCGAGCCGGCGACGGCGATGGCGTACCTCTACAAGCACACCTCGCTGCAAACCGCCTTTCACGTGAACCTCACCTGCCTGCTGCCGACGCCGAACGCGGCGGTGGGGCAGCCGGCGCGCGTCACCTTGCGCGACCTCTGCCGCCAGTTCCTCGACTTCCGCATGATCGTCGTGACGCGGCGGCTCGAGCACGAGAAACGCCAGCTGCAGGCGCGGCTCCACATCCTCGACGCGCTCGCGAAGATCTACGACGATCTCGACCGCGCGATCCGCATCATTCGCAAAGCCGAGTCGCGCGCCGACGCCGCGCGCGGGCTCATGACGGCGTTCAAGCTCGACCAGATCCAAGCCGACGCCATCCTCGAGATCCGCCTGTACCAACTCGCGCGACTCGAGATCGAGAAGATCCGCGCCGAGCGCGCCGAGAAGCGCAAGCGCCTGAAAGAGGTCGAGGCGCTGCTCGCGAAGCCGCGCGAGCGCTGGAAGCTGATCCGCGCCGAGCTCGAGCGGCTCGGCGAGACCTACGGCGACAAGCGCCGCACCGCCCTCTCGGCCGGCGAGGAGCTCGAGTACGACCCCGAGGCGTACATCGTCCACGAGGATGCGACGGTCGTGCTGTCGCGCGACGGCTGGCTGAAGCGCGTGCGCGAGGTGAAAGATCCGGCGTCGACACGCCTGCGCGAAGGCGACGCGCTCTTCGCCCTCTTCCCCGGGACGACGCGTGACCGGCTCGTCCTCTTCTCCAGCAAAGGCGCCCTCTACGTCCTGCGCGTCGGCGACGTCCCCGCCACCACCGGCTACGGCGAGCCCGTCCAGTCGCTATTGAAATTCGGCGACGGCGAGCGCGTCGTCGCCGCGCGCCTGGTGAAGGAGGCGGAGAAAGCTCCGGAAGCCGCCGCCGTCGACGGGCAGCCGGCGCTCCCCGGCATCATCCAGCTCACCGACGAGGTCCTGAGCGTGATCGTCGCGTCCGCCAAAGGCTACGGCTTCCGCGCCACGCCGGATCTCTCAGAGACCACGCGTGCCGGACGCCGCCTCGCGCGCGTCGGCGAAGGCGACGAGATCGTCTCCGTCGAGGCCATCGCCGGGCCGCACGTCGTCGCCGCCACCGCACACGGCAAGATGCTCCGCTTCAAAGTCGACGAGGTCCCCGAGCTCGCCGGCGTCGGCCGCGGCGTCATCCTCATGCGCCCCGACAAAGCCGACGATCGCGTCGTCGGCGCCCTGGCCCTCGCGAAGGATGCGAGCTTCGTCGCGCTCACGCCGGATGGCGGCGAGCGTCAGATCGCCGTGCGCGAGGTGCCGGCGGGGCGGCGGGCTGGGAAGGGTCAGAAGGTCGTGAAGCGCGGTGGTGTGGCGGGGTTGCGAGTGAATGGCGCCAGCGGAGTCTAGTTGTACGCCAATTGGGCCGTTGACCGGCAAAGGGACAGAGAGGTACAGAGTTCCAGTACAGAAATCCCCCATGCCCAAAGAAACCACCTACACCCAAGCGCGCGCAAACCTCGCCTCGCTTTGCAACGACGTGACCACGACGCGGGAAGTCGTGATCATCCGGCGCCGCGGGGCTCGGGACGTGGCGCTCGTGGCGGCCGACGAGCTCGGGAGCTTGATGGAAACGGCGCACCTTTTGCGTTCCCCGAAGAACGCCAGAAGGCTCCTCACCGCCTTGCAACGTGCCCGCGGGAAGAAGCTGAAGCCTCAGACGGTGGACAAGCTCCGGCGAGACTTCGGCCTTGACAAAGAAGCCTGAGCCTTCCTCGGGGCGTCGCAGCGACCGCGTCGCGGTCTTCCATCCGGAGTTTCGCCAAGACCTACGTTACTGGGTCGAGACGAGTCGTCGCGTGGCGCTTCGGGTTCTCGACCTGGTGGAGGCCGTGATGCGCGATCCGTTCCAGGGTATCGGCAAACCTGAGCCGTTGAAATACGTACTCGCGGGGGCTTGGTCGCGCCGGATCACCGAAGAGCATCGGTTGGTCTACGCGGTGAGCGCTGAGCGCGTCGATTTTCTTCAGGCCCGGTACCACTACTGATCGCAAGCCGCCCCACGTTTGCCATGAGCGGCGGCCGACAGGCGGAGCCCGTTGGACTGCTGCATGGGCTTGTTATTGATTCCTGCGTAAGTAATGTCCTATCCTCAGGGCCGGTGGGGGTGCGGGATGCGGCCTATGGGGAATGCACGGCAATTGGAGCGGCGACGACAGCGGGCCATCGCCCTGTTGAGGGACGGTCGGCCGCCGGTTGA
>JACQEO010000019.1 GCA_016200545.1 Deltaproteobacteria bacterium
GGCCGGAGCGTGCAGCGACTCGCAACGCAGCGCGAACAAGAGCCCGACCGGGCGAGGGTGTAAGCTCGGCACGAGCCCCACCACGTCGTTCAAAGAGAGAATTCACGTGCGCTGCCACCGTTTTTCAGCATCCTGCTAAGACGACGGCGCTCTCGACGTGCTTGGGCAGGGCCGAGGACACCTTCGGCGGTGGCGGAGTGCCGGGCAAGGGTTCCTTCGAGAGGATCGAAGGAGTGTGGCCCTGCCTCACGAACGACGATCAAGGTGCCCTCGACGCGATCATCGCGGGCTACGCCGCCGCGCTTGCGGCGCAGATTGGAAATCCCGGGACACCGAACCGCTGCGACGCGGCCAAGCTCAAATGCATGGGGCGCTACGTGGGTGCGGTCGCGGACTGTTACGCCAAGACGGTGGCGAGAACGGGCGTCTTCGACGACGCATGCAGCACCAGGTACAGCGCGCGGCTGTCGGACGGCTCTCGGGGTTGCCTCGACAGGGCGGAGGCGTCGGGGGGCTGCAGCGCGACCGATGACACCGCGGAGCTCGAGGGTGCCGCCGATCAATTCGTGTCGGACGGGCTCTGTGCGCTCGATCCCGGCAGGGTCGGTTGCGCGAGCGGACCGACGCCACCCGTGGCGACCGCGACGGCGGCCGTCACCCCGACACGCACGCCACAGCCGACCCCGACGCCGCCAGCGGCGAACGATCCCGCGCAGCTCTGCGTCGACACGATCAACGGCTATCGCGTGTCGATCGGCCTCCCGCCGTACGCGCGCTGGACAGCAAACGAGACCTGCGTCGACGGCCAGGGGTTGAGCGACAGCCAGACGGGCGTGCCCCATAGTGCCTTCGGGCAATGCTCCGAGTGGGCACAGAACGAGTGCCCCGGATGGCCGGGGACGGCTACGAGCGTGATCACCTCCTGCCTGCAAGTGATGTGGAACGAGGGTCCCGGCGCCTTCTCGACGCACGGCCACTACATCAACATGTCGAACCCGCAGTACACCAAAGTCGCCTGCGGATTCGCCGTCCTGCCGAACGGGACGGTCTGGGCGGTGCAAGACTTCCAGTAGAACCGGCGTGCGCAATGCGGCGGGCTCGCAATGGGCGCGCCGCCACCGCCGTGCTATGGGACCGAGTGTGACGCGCCCGCTCGTCGTTGATGCGTGGATGCAGCATCCGACGAAGGAGTTCCTCGCCCACCCGATGTTCGACTCGCTCCGCCGCTGGGCGCATGGCGCGCTCACCGATGGGGAGATCCCACTCGCGGCGACGATCGCGGCGATGGACGCCGGCGGCGTGCGACTCGGGCTCCTCTGCGCGTGGTGGGGACCGGCGGGCCCGCTCATCGCCAACGACACCGTCGCGGCGATCGTCCGGCGGTACCCCGATCGCTTCGTCGGCGTGGCGTCCGTCGATCTGCAGCGTCCGATGGATGCCGTCCGTGAGCTCCGGCGGTGCGTGCGCGTGCTCGGATTCCGCGCGCTGCGGATCCTTCCGTGGATCTGGAACCTGCCCCCCGACGATCGTCGCTTCTATCCGCTGTACGCGGAATGCGTCGAGCTCGGCATCCCGTTCTGTCTCCAGGTCGGCCACACCGGGCCGCTCTGTCCGTCCGAGCCGGGGCGTCCGATTCCGTACCTCGATCACGTGGCGCTCGAGTTCCCCGAGCTGACGATCGTCGGCGGTCACATCGGCTATCCCTGGACGGCGGAGATGATCTCGCTCGCCACCAAGTACCCCAATGTCTACATCGATACCTCGGCGTATACGGTTCGCCGCTATCCTGCCGATCTCGTCGAGTATCTCCGTGGCCACGGCCGGCGGAAAGTCCTCTTCGGCTCGAACCACCCGGCATGGCCGGCGGTCGAATGTCTGAAGAATCTCGACGCGCTCGCCCTCGACGCCGAGACCGCGGCGCTCTTCCTCCACGGCAACGCCGAGCGCGTCTTTTCGTTGCAGGTCTGAGGAGGATCAATGGACCACGGACGACGCCTCGCTTTCCACGGCATGGTGCTCTTTCTTCTCGGGCTCCTCATGGGGCTCGTCGTGCAGTCGGTGACAAATCCGCGGATCGGCCTCTCCGCGCATACCGGCGCGCTCTTGAACGGCGCGTTCCTCATTGCACTCGCCGCGATCTGGCGATGGGTGACGCTCGCACCCGGTGTGATGCTGGCGACCTACTGGCTCGCGGTCGCCGGCAGCTACGTGAGCTGCGTCGCGCTCTTTTTCGCCGGCGTGTTCGGTACCAGCGCCGCGACGCCTCTCCACGGCGCGGGCCACGCCGGCACCGCGCTCCAGGAGAGCATCGTCACCGCTGGTCTCTCCCTCGGGGGTCTGGCAGTACTCGTTGCGTCGGCGCTCATCGTCTTCGGGCTGCGCGGACATGTGGCGAGCGCGTCTTGAAGATGGCGCACGAAGGAGGACGCTCCATGGGAATTCTCGAACGATTCATGGCGTACGCGCAGGACTTCGAGCGCACCTATCGCGACGACGACTGGTCGCGCCTGGCGCAATACTTCACACCCGACGCGACCTACGAGGTGAAGCACGCACCGTTCGCGTGCCTCCTCAAGGGCCGCGACGCGATCTTCCATGGCACCAAGAAGTCGCTGGACGGCTTCGATCGCAAGTTCACGACCCGTACCGTCGGCGTGACGGCGCCGCCGTTGGTGGAGGGCGACACGGTGACGATCGGCTGGACGGGCACGTACGAGCGTCCGGGCGCGCCGGCGCTCACGGTGCGCGGCCGCACCGTTGCGCGCTACGCCGGCGACCTGATCACGCAGCTCAGCGACTCGTACGAGGACGACAAGGCCGCCGAGACGACCGCGTGGATGCGCGCCCACGGCGCCGACGTCAAGCTCTCGTACGTCTGAGGCGAATACCGCGTCGTCGCGTCGAGGTCGCGCCATGAGGAAATCGGTCCGACGTCCCGGGGTGCGCGACGGATACGACCGTTGGGCTGAGAGTTACGACGCGACGTCGAATCCGCTCGTCGCACTCGATCGACGCCACACCCCACGTCTGCTTCAGCCGCGCCGCGGAGAGCGGATGCTCGACGTCGCCTGCGGCACGGGGGCGTACCTCGGCGCGATGGCTCGAGCCGGAAGTCGGCCCGTGGGGCTGGATCTGTCGCGCGGCATGCTGCAAGTCGCGCGGCGGAAGTATCGCGACATCCCCGTCGCCCAGGCCGATCTGAACCAAGCACTGCCGGTCCGGACGGCGGCGTTCGACGCGGTCGTGTGTGCGCTCGTCGGGGAGCATCTGACGAATCTGCGCCTCGTCTTCGGGAGTTGCGCCGCAGCCTCATGCGCGGCGGGCGACTCGTCTTCTCGGTCTTCCACCCGGAGATGGCCGCCGCCGGCATCGAAGCGAACTTCGAGGAGAACGGCATCGAGTACCGGCTCGGCGCGCTGCGACACACGGTCGACGACTACCTGAATGCAATCGATCGGTCGGGGTTCCGAGCGCTCGGCGTTCACCACTTCCACGGTGACACGACACTCGTCGATCAGGTTCCGTGGGCGTCGAAGTATCTCGGACGCCCCCTGCTGCTCGCCATCGCCGCCGAGCGGAACTAGCGCGCCGGCGCTGGCCAGCTCAGCGGAACTTCGGCGGCCGCTTCTGGAGGAACGCCTCCACCGCCTCGCGGTGCTCCGGCGTCTTCCAGCACTCGCGCAGCATCTCGGTCTCGCGGCGCTGCACGGCGCTGATGTCGGTCGCCATCGAGCTCTCCGAGAGCAGCGCCTTGATCATGCGCAGCTGCGGATCGGGATTGGCGGCGATCTCACGCCCGATTCCGATCGCGGTCGCGACGAGACCGTCGGGGGGTGCCAGGTGGTCGACGAGACCGATGCGCGCCGCCTCGTCGCCGCGATAGAGGCGGCCCGAGAGACACATCTCGCTCGCGCGTCCGAATCCAATGCGCTGCACGAGCAGGTTCGTGCTGCCGAGCTCGGGGACCAGCCCGAGCTTGATGAAGAGCATGCCGAACTTCGCCTGCTCCGTGGCGACGAGGACGTCGAACGGCAGGATCATCGTCATGCCGATCCCGACCGCGGCGCCGTTCACCGCCGCGATCAACGGCTTGGCGCGCCGGCAGAGGGCGACCCAATCGAGGCCCGCGGGCATGCCGCCGTCGCCGCCCGCGGTGTTGGCGCCTGGATCGACGCCGTCGATGCGCTTCTTGAAGGTCGTCTCCATGTCGGCGCCGGCGCAGAAGCCGCGGCCGGCACCGGTCATGACGATGGCGCCGACGGCGCGCTCGGCGTTGGCGCGTTCGATCGCGTCGGCGAGCTCGCTCGCCATGTGCGGCGTCCACGCGTTCAGCCGCTCGGGACGATTCAAGGTGAGGAGCACGACGTCGTCGCGCTGCTCGTAGAGGATCTGCTCGTACGTCATGGCGAGGATGCTCGGCCGGTCGGCACCGCGAGTCAACAGCCGTGGACGCCGACCGCGAGCGTCGACGCCCTGCGCGGGATCACGCCGCCGCCGTTTGCGCCGGCCCCTGTGCCCAGAGACGAACGGCCGCATAGGCGCGCCACGGCCTCCAGGCCTCGGCGATCCTCGACAGCTCGGCGGGCGAAGGGCGGCCCGCGGTTGTTTCCATGGCCCGCAGCAAGCCGAGGTCCGAGGCGGGAAAGGCATCGGGCTCCCGCAGCGCTCGCATGGCGATGTACTGCGCCGTCCAGGGCCCCACGCCCGGCAAGCCGTCGAGCTTGTCGAGTGTTTCATCGAGCGTCTCGTAGGCACGCAAGAGATTCCGATCGGCGACCATGGCCGCCCCCAGACTCCGCAACGTGGCCGCCCGACCTCTCGTCAACCCGATGCCGGTCAGGTCAGCCTCGGCGATCGCAGTCGGGGTCGGGAACAACAGATGCGGGCCATCGAACGGGCCAACCAACGCCGCGCTGCCCTCGATCTCCAACGGCTCGCCGTGCGCCGCCGCCAAGCGGCCGGCGAAGGTGGTGGCGGCCGGGACGCTGATTTGTTGGCCGAGGATGGCGCGGACGGCGAGCTCGAAGCCGTCCCACGCGCCGGGCACGCGCAATCCCGGCCGCTCGCGCACGCGATCGGCCAGCAGCGGATCGCACGCCAGGTGGGTGTCGATGGCGGCGATATCGGCATCCAGATCAAATAGGCGACGCAGCCGCGATACTACGGTTGCCAGGACGGTGATCTCGCTCGTGCGGATGGTGGCGAGCAGATGATTCGCGCCGGTTGCCGGACGCACCTCGACGACGCCCCGCGCCTCGTCGAATGCGAAGGTGCGGCGATAGCGCTCGGGCTCCACGTGTTCCACGCCCGGGATCGCACGCAGCCGCAAGAAGTCGATCATCGCGCGCCAATCGAGAGGCGGGCTGAACGGCAACTTCAAGGTGACCCCGGCGGCCGGTTTGGCCGCCGAAGTCGAACGCCGCAGCGTGCTGGGTGCTCGACCGTAGGTCTGTTGGAAGACGTCGTTGAACCGCCGGATGCTGCCGAACCCCGCCGCGAGCGCAATCTGCGTCATCGAGAGCGACGTTTCGTCGATCAGCTTTTTGGCGAACAGGATACGGTGCGTCTGCGCCACCGACACCGGCGATGCGCCGACGTAGCGAGTGAACAGGCGGCGCAGGTGCCGGCTGCCGACGCCGAGACGATCCGCGAGGTCGTCGACGCCGCTCTCGTCGAGCGCACCCTCGACGATCAGCTGCAGGGCACGCGAGACGGTGTTGGCTGATCCACGCCAACCGGCGGTTCCGGGCGCGACCTCCGGCCGGCAGCGCAAGCACGGCCGGAACCCCATCTGGTACGCCGCGGCGGCGCTCGGCAGGAAGACGCAATTCTCGATCTTCGGCGGACCCGCCGGGCAGATCGGACGACAGTAGATACCGGTGCTGAGCACCGCGACGTAGAAACGCCCATCGAAGCGCGCGTCGCGAGTCTGCAGCGCGCGATAGCACGCGTTTCGGTCGAGGTCGATCTGTTGCATGCGGTGACTATCGCGCCGGCCGCGCGTACTTGCCAGCCGTTTTCGGACTCACACGCTCACAGGGACGACCGCTCGTGCGCGAGGAACCAGCGCTTGCGTTCCAGGCCCCCGCCGTAGCCCGTGAGCGAGCCGTCAGCGCCGATGACGCGATGACAAGGCACGACGAGCCCCACCGGATTGGCGCCATTTGCAAGGCCCACGGCGCGGACCGCTGACGGACGGCCGATCTCCGCTGCCAGCGCCCCGTAGCTGCGCGTTTGGCCGGCCGGAATGCGCCGCAGCGCCGCCCAGACATCGCGTTGGAACGGCGTCCCGCCCGTCTCCACGGGGATGCCGTCGATCGCAGTGAGCTCGCCGGCGAAATACGCGTCGAGCGGCCGGCGGACGCTGGCAAGCGTCGCTCCGGGCGTCAGCGCGAAGCCCGTGCCGCGGTAGTGCCGTCGGAGCAGACGGTGCATGCGCTCCTCGTGGTCCGCCCAATCGAGGGCACGCAGGCGCTCTTGACGGTCGGTCACCAGCAGCATCGCCCCGATCGGCGTGTCGACGCGATCGACGGTGAAGGATTGCGGTCTCGTAGACATGGAAGCCGTCTCCTCTCGTGGATCTGACCGGATGATGCCAGGCGCCGACGCCCGGTGCTGGCGGTTTCCGGACTTCAATGGCGCATGGGGCTCGCGTAAGCCGAGCGGCCGCGCTAGGTCTCGCTTACCGCTTGTCGACTCGTGGCGGTAGGAGGCGAACCCATGAACGAGCTGATTCTCCACCACTACAGCATCTCTCCCTACGCGGAGAAGATTCGCGCGATCCTCGGGTTCAAGAAGCTCACGTGGCGCTCGGTGACGATCCCCGTGATCATGCCGAAGCCCGATCTCACGGCGCTGACCGGGGGGTACCGCCTGACGCCCGTCCTGCAAGTAGGCGCCGACATCTATTGCGACACCAAGGTGATCGCGCGGCGGCTCGAGGAGGAGCGGCCCGCACCGACGCTCTATCCCGACGACTTCGCGGCGATCACGCGCGCCGTCTCGCTGTGGGGCGAGGCGCTCTTCATGAGCCTGGTGACGCTCGGGCTCGCCTCGGGCGCCTTCCCCCGCGAGTTCATCGAGGATCGGAGGAAGATGGTGCCCGGCGGCATCGACGAGGCGCAGGCTCGCACCGTCATGCCGTCACGGCTCGATCACATCCGTGCAACGCTCGATCTCTTCGAGCGCCAGCTCGCCGACGGGCGGCCGTTCGTTCTCGGTGAGGCGGCGAGCCTCGCCGACTTCTCCATGTACCATCCGTTGTGGGCGATGCGCGGCAACCCGCTGTCGGCGGTGTTCCTCGCCCCGCACGTCCGCGTGGGACGCTGGCTCGATCGCATGGCGGCGTTCGGTCACGGCACGGCGACGGAGATGACGGCGGCCGACGCCGTGCGCACCGCCCGCGAGGCGACGCCGACGACGCAGCCCGCGGAAGACCCGGGCGACCCGAGCGGCCGCCACGTCGGCGACCGCATCAGCGTCTTCCCCGAGGCGTATGGCCGCGATCCGGTCGAGGGCGAGATCGTCCGCGCCGACGCCCACTCGATCGCGATCCGCCGCCGCGACGAGCGCGTCGGCGAGGTCGTCGTCCATTTTCCGCGCGAGGGGACGATCATCCTCGCCGCATGACGATGACGCCACGGATCCTGCCATTCTCGCGGCCGAGGGTTGTGGTGGCTCCGAGGTCGCTCTAGGGTCGCACCATGCGTATCGCGATTGGTCTCTATGAATGCTTCACCTCGCTCGATGCCAT
The DNA here is from genome assembly GCA_016200545.1 of Deltaproteobacteria bacterium. Classification (GTDB taxonomy): domain Bacteria; phylum Desulfobacterota; class Binatia; order UTPRO1; family UTPRO1; genus DP-19. The sequence continues at coordinate 7,754 of JACQEO010000019.1, forward strand.
GGGCCCGTTCCAGGTCCTCTCCGCGCTGCCGGGCGCGGAGGTGACGTTAGTTGCGGCGAAGGCGGGTCCCGTCACCGACGAGTCGGGCTTCCTCACCGTCACCGCACGCGCCTCCTTCGACGAGCTGCCGGATCCCGACATCCTGCTGGTGCCCGGCGGCGTGACGACCAGGGCGCTCGTGCCCGACCACCCGATCGTCGGGTGGATCGCCCGCGCGCACCCGACGACGACTTGGACGACGTCGGTCTGTAGCGGCGCGCTGCTGCTCGCGGGCGCCGGCGTATTGCAGGGCGTCGACGCGACGACGCACTGGGCGGCGTTCGACGACCTCGCGCGGCTCGGCGCGAATCCGGTGCATGAACGCGTGGTTCGACGCGGCAAGATCGTCACCGGCGCCGGCGTCAGCGCCGGCATCGACATGGCGCTCACGCTCGCCGCGGAGATCGCGGGCGCGGACTTCGCGCGCACGTTGCAGCTGATCATGGAGTACGATCCGCAGCCGCCCTTCGACGCCGGATCACCGGCGAAGGCGGGGCCGCATCTGGTCGATCAGGCGTTCGCCGCGTTGATGCAGACGATGCAGCAGCTCGCCGCGCGCCAGTAGAACCTCTATAGAGGGACGGCGATGGGCGACGCCCTCATTCTTTACGTCGACGCGTTCTACATCAGCCCCTACGCGTTCTCCTGCTTCGTGGCGCTGCGCGAGAAGGGCGTTGCGTTCGAGACGCGCGTGGTGCCGTTACAAGAGCAGGCGCAACGGCGACCCGAGTATCGCGACCGCTCGCTCACGGCGCGCGTGCCGGCGCTGGTGCACGGCGGATTCTGGCTCTCGGAGTCGAGCGCGATCGACGAATACCTCGAGGAGATCTTGCCGCCCCCCGCGCACCCGGCGCTCTATCCGCGCGGCGCGCGTGAGCGGGCGCGGGCGCGGCAGATGCAGGCGTGGCTGCGGAGCGACCTCGGCGCGCTGCGCGAGGAACGACCGACGACGACGATGTTCTACGCGCGCGCCGAGCGACCGCTCTCGGACGCCGGGCGTGCCGCGGCCGAGAAGCTCGTCCGGGTGACCGAGCAGAGCCTCGCGCCCGGCGCGGCGCACCTCTTCGACGCCTGGTCGATCGCCGACAGCGACCTCGCGTTCATGCTGCAGCGCTTGCTCCGGAACGACGAGTCGGTACCCGAGCGCGTGCGCGAGTACGCCGAGCGCCAATGGCAGCGGCCGTCCATTCGCGAGTGGGTCGAGCGGGAGCGGATCCCGTTGGTCCCGTACGAAGGCTAGGCACGTGCCCGGACACATCGGCATCGTCGCCTGCAGCGCGCCGGGCGCGGCGCTCTGCTACGAGACGATCTGCATCGAAGGGTCGCGTCGCATGGGGAGGTACGATCATCCCGAGATCTCGCTCCATAGCGTGAGCTTTGCGGCGTACATGCGCGCGGTCGACGCCGGCGATTGGGAGAGCGTCGCCGATCTGTTGCTCGGTTCGGTCGAGAAGCTCGCCGCGATCGGTGCCGATTTCGCGATCTGCCCCGACAACACCATCCATCAAGCGCTTCCGTTCCTGGTGCCGCGCTCGCCGATTCCTTGGCTCCACATCGCCGACGCGGTGGTCGCCGAGGCGAAGCGGGCCGGCTTCACGCGTCTGGCCGTGCTCGGGACGCGCTATCTGATGGAGGGACCCGTGTACGCGGAGAAGCTCGACGCTGCGGGGATCGAGCGGCGCGTGCCGCGGGCGGAGGAGCGGGAGACGATCAACCGCATCATCTTCGACGAGCTGGTGGTGAACCAAGTCACGGAGCGGGCCCGTGCGGCGGTGCACGACGTCATCGCGCGTCTGCGCGCCGACGAAGGCTGCGACGCGGTCGTGCTGGGGTGCACCGAGCTTCCGCTGCTCGTCCTTGCGGAGAGCTCGCCGTTGCCGACGCTCGACTCGACGCGCCTGCTGGCGCGCGCCGCCATCGAGCTCGCGCTCGGCGACGCTCGGGTCGCGCGATGAACCTGAACCAGGTCACTCTACCGTCGACGGACGTCGCGCGCGCGGTCGCGTTCTACCGGGCGCTCGGCTTTCGACAGATCGTCGCGAACCTGCCGCGCTACGCGCGCTTCGAGTGTCCGGTCGGTAGCGCGACCTTCTCGATCCACCTCGCCGCCGCCGTCACGCCGAGCTCCGGCGTCGTCTACTTCGAGTGCGACGACCTCGACGCCACCGTCGCACGACTGCAGCGCGACGGCGTCGTCTTCGACGTGCCGCCGCGCGATCAGCCGTGGCTGTGGCGCGAGGCGTATCTGCGCGACCCGGACGGCAACGTGCTCTGTCTCTTTCACGCGGGGACGAATCGCCGCCACCCGCCGTGGCGGCTGAAGGACGATGCGGGCGGTACGCCCGGCGCGTCGCCATACGCCCTCATCCTCGAGGACGAGCCGAGCGACGCCGACGTGCAGGTACTACGCGAGGGTCTCACGGCGCACGCGCTGCCGACGACGGGGCTCTCCGGCTTCAAGCCCGTCGCCATTTTCGCTCGCGACGGTGACGGGACGATCGCCGGCGGCACCTTGGCGTTGATCAATTGGAACTGGTTGCACATCGCGCTGCTGTGGGTTGCCGAGCCGATGCGCGGCACGGGTCTCGGGCGCCGGATCCTGTCGGCGATCGAGGAGGTCGGCGTGCAGCGTGGGTGTACGTCGGCGCATCTCGACACCTTCAGCTACCAGGCGCGACCGTTTTACGAGCGGCACGGCTACGAGCTCTTCGGCACGCTCGACGACTATCCCGCCGGCCACCGCCGTTTCTTCATGCGGAAGTCGTTGCAGCGTTGATGCGATCGCCCGAATGATGCGGCCGGACACCTGAGCGAGTGGAGTCTCAGCCGAGCTTGTAGGTGACGAGGCCGATCGCGACGACCTGACCGCTCGCGTCGCGCACCTCGACCTCGCAGAAGCAGAGGCTGCGACCGCGGCGGATCACGCGCCCCGCAGCCGTGAGGTCTTGCGCGCACGCTGCGGTCACGAAGTCGACACTGAGCGCGACGGTCGTACCGCGGAGAGTGGCCGGTGTTTCGGGCATCGACCACGCCGACGCCATCGCGGTCGTGTCGACGAGGGCGCTGATCGCGCCGCCGTGAACGACGTCTCCGACGGTCACGATCGACGGCGTGAACGGGAGCATCAAGGTCGCGTGGTCGGGCGTGAGGTCGACGAGCCGCATCCCGAGGTGCCCGACGAAGGGAGAGATGGTCAGAAATTGTCGAATCACGTCGGCACCGCTGGTCTCGCTCATCGTTCGCCTCCGATCACGGCACAGCGCTTGCTGTCAGAGTCCACTACATGACGGAGAGCAGATATCCTACGACTTCGCATGGCGGCGGCGACCGCGGCGAAAGCGATGCGTCCCTGCGAGATCGTGCGCGCATCGGAAGTTGGGTGATCTTTTTCTGCATCGCGCTGTTCGCGCTGTCGGATCTCCGCCAGCCTGTCGATGCCCGCCATGGGCTGCACGTCGTTCGGCTCGTCCAGTTTTCGACGCTTGTCCTCGGGTTCGTCCTGCTCCCGCGAATCAGCCGTCGCTGGCTGGTCACCATGATGATCGGTGTCGCCGGCATGGTGTGCCTCACCTCCGCCCTCGCCGGCTATCTGCGTCACGACCCGCGGACGCAGGTCGTGACCGACATTACGCTCGTCCTCGCGACCGCGGTGACGTTGCCGTGGGGCGCGTGGCCGCAGCTCCTTTGCGTGCTCATCGCCGGCCTATCCATGGCGCTGGGCGCCGGCTTGACAGACGGCACGCTCGGCGACATCAGCCCGCACACCGGCGTCGGGATCGCCGTCGCGATGCTGTCGTCCGTCTACATCGCCTATCAATTCGAGCGCTATCGAAGCGCCCGCGACCTGGCCGAGTGGGCGTTGCGGCGCAGCGAGGAGCGCTTCCGTTCGCTCATCGAGCGCGGCTCCGACATCATCACCATCGTCGATGCCGCGGGCGTGATCCGTTACGAGAGCCCGTCGGTCGAGCGCATTCTCGGGTATGCACCCGAAGCGCTCCTCGGAAAGGCGGCCGCCGAGTTCATCCATCCCGACGATCTCGCGACGAGTCCCAGCGCCCCCAGCATGGACCTCGCCGAGGGAGTCGCCATGCCGTTCGAGTGTCGCGTGCGTCGCAAGGACGGATCCTGGTGCCACATCGAAGGCGTCGCGACGAACCTGCTCGATCAGCCGAGCGTCGAGGGCGTCGTCTTCAACTGGCGCGACATCACCGAGCGCAAACGGGCGGAAGAGGAGCGCACCCTCTACGTGCGGGAGCTCGCGAAGGCGCGTGATCAGGCGCTCGCGTCCACCAGCGCCAAGTCGGTCTTCCTCGCGAACATGAGCCACGAGATCCGCACCCCGATGAACGTCATCATCGGCATGACCGACATGGCGCTCGACGGCGACATCCCGCCCGAGCCCCGCGAGCACCTCGGCTCCGTGCGCTCGGCCGCGATCGCCCTCCTCGGGATCATCAACGACATCCTCGACTATTCGAAGATCGAGGCGGGCAAGCTGACGCTCGAGCAAGTCGATCTGAGCCTACGACGGACGCTCGACGAGGTGGTCGCGCTCCTGACCCCGAGCGCGCGTGCAAAACAGGTCGCGCTGGTGTGCGACGCGTCCGCGAGCTTACGTGTACGCGTCAAAGGTGATCCGGGCCGCCTGCGGCAGGTGCTGACCAACCTCATCGGCAATGCCATCAGGTTCACGGAGATCGGGACCGTCGCCGTGGACGCGCGCGTCCTGCACGAGACCTCCACGGACGTCGCCGTGCGCGTCACCGTACGGGACTCCGGCATCGGCATCTCGCGCGAGCGACAGGCGGCGATATTCGAGAGCTTCACGCAGGCGGACGACAGCACGACCAGCCGCTATGGCGGGACGGGCCTCGGCCTCACCATCTGCCGCCAGCTGATCGAATTGATGGGCGGGCACATGGGCGTCGAGAGCGAACTCGGAAGCGGAAGCACGTTCTGGTTCGACCTCACGTTCGAGAAAGCCGCGTCGGGCGCGCCGGCGATGCGCGAGCAACTGCGGGCGTAGACGCTGGGATACCGCTGGCGCGCGCGGCGGAGGCATTCGCGCCGGAATGCGCTACACTCGGCGGCGATGGGGCTGAGCGAGTACCAGCGCAAGCGCCGCTTCGCTGTCACCCCCGAGCCCGCGGGGAAGCGGGCGGGCCGGCGGCGGAAGAAGACGCTCGCATTCGTCGTCCAGAAGCACCGCGCGTCACAGCTCCACTACGATTTCCGACTCGAGTGGAACGGCGTATTGCTGTCGTGGGCGGTGCCGAAGGGGCCGTCGCTCGACCCGAGCGTGAAGCGGCTCGCGATGCAAGTGGAAGATCATCCTCTCGAGTACGCGGCGTTCGAGGGCATCATTCCCGCCGGCGAGTACGGCGGCGGGACCGTCATGGTCTGGGACCGGGGCACGTGGACGCCGGAGAGCCCGGACGTCGACGCTGCCCTGCGTACGGGTGAGCTCAAGTTCACGCTCGACGGCGAGAAGCTCTCCGGTTCGTGGATCCTCGTGCGGACGCGGGGCTACTCGTCGCGGGGCGGCGCCGGACGCTCGACGTGGCTGCTCATCAAGCACCGCGACGAGGCCGCGAGCCGCAAAGACGTCGCGGAGACGGCGCCGCGCTCGGTGGTGTCGCGCCGGCTGCTCGCCGAGATTGCGTGGCAGGAGGGCGGCGACGTCAAGAAGGCGGCGGCGGGCGATCCCGCGGCCGAGCTGCGGAAGTTGGTGCGCAACCCCGCGGCGGTGACGGCGCAGAAGCGGCGCCGCAAGCCCTCGGTGTGGAAGTCGAACAGGGCGGGCTCCTGAGCGGCCGCGTTCCCTTCCGCGTTGCGCCGATGCTCGCGACCTCGGTCGACGCTCCGTTTCATCGCCCGGGATGGGTGTACGAGGAAAAGTACGATGGCTATCGCATCCTCGCTTACAAGGAGGGCGCGAAGGTCGCGCTCTACTCCCGCAACGCCATCGACCGCACCGCCACCTTCGCCGAGGTCGCCGCCGACGTCGGACGCTTGCGGTCGCGGACGCTCCTTCTCGACGGCGAGGTCGTCGGCTTCGATCGGGCGCACGTCTCGCGTTTTCAGCTCCTGCAGCAAGGCGCGCGCGCGCTCGTCTACGCGGTCTTCGATTGCCTGTACCGTGACGGCCGCGATCTCCGCCGGGAGCCGCTCGCGCGCCGGCGCGACGCGCTCGAGCAGGCGATTCGCGGCGCGCGCCACTGCAGCGCGGCACGCCGCCTCGGCGGGGACGGCCGCGCCGCCTACGCGACGGCGATACGGCGCGGGCTCGAGGGCATCGTCGCCAAAGACGCCGCCGCGCCCTACGTCGAGGGACGCAGCACGAAGTGGTTGAAGGTGAAGGTGCATCAGGAGGAGGAGCTGGTGATCGGTGGCTACACCGCACCCGGCGGCACGCGACCGTACTTCGGCGCGCTCCTGCTCGGTGCCTACGACGCCGGCGGAGGCCTGCGCTACGTCGGCAAGGTCGGAACCGGCTTCGCGCTCGCAACGCTCGACACGTTGCATCGGAGGTTTCAACCGCTGGTCGCGCGCGCCCCCGCGTTCGCCGACCCGCCGCGCGAGAAGACCGCCGTCTGGCTCGCGCCGAAGCTGGTCGCGCAGATCGCGTTTCACGAATGGACGGCGGACCAAAAGCTCCGCCAGCCCGTCTATCTCGGCTTGCGCGACGACAAGACGCCGAGCGAGTGCCGGCTAGGGGCGAAAGGGTCGAGCATGGTGACACGCACGCCGCCGCGGCTGCCGATCGTCGTCTCCAATCCGGACAAGGTCTTCTGGCCGGAAGAAGGTTACACCAAGCTCGACCTCGTCCAGTTCTACGCCGGCATTTTTGCGAAGCTGCGACCGTACGTCCGCGATCGTCTATTGTCACTGAAGCGCTGTCCGAACGGCATGCTCGGGAGCTGCTTCTTCCAGAAGGAGAAGCCGGCGGGCATGCCGCCCGATACGCCGACGAAGGCCATCGCGCACAGCAGGGTCACCCGCAACTACGTCGTCGGCGGACGGATCGAGACGCAGCTCGCCCTCGCCAATCTCGGCTGCATCGCGGTGCACGTGTGGGGAAGTCGCGCCGCGACCCCGCGCCAACCGGATTGGGTCTGCTTCGATCTCGATCCGGACTCCGGCCGTTTCGCGGACGCGGCGCGCGCCGGCTTGCGCGTGAAGGAAGCGCTCGACGCGCTCAAGCTGGTGTCGTTTCCGAAGACCTCGGGGAAGAGGGGGCTGCACGTCTTCGTGCCGATCACGATCGGGCCGGACGCCGACGAGGTGCGCGCCTTCACCGATCGCCTCGGCCGCCTCCTCGCGCGCTCCTACCCGGACGAGCTCACGATGGAGTTCTCGATCGCGGCGCGGCGGGGGCGCGTCTACCTCGACCCGGCGCGGAACGGCTTCGCGCAGACCGTCGCCGCCCCGTGGTGCGTACGCCGGGCGCCGCACGCGCCGGTGTCGACGCCGCTCGCGTGGTCCGAGGTGGATCCGGGGCTCGACCCGGCCCACTTCACGATGACGACGATCGCTGCGCGGGTCGCGCGCACCGATCCATGGAAGGATTTCTTCCGCGCGCGCCAGTCGCTGCGGCGCGCGCTCACCGCCGTCACGCGGCTCTGAGTCGGCCGGTCATTCCTTCTTCGGCGCGAAGTCGAGCGAGACCGAATTGATGCAGTAACGCTGACCGGTCGGTACGGGGCCGTCGTCGAACACGTGGCCGAGGTGCGCGCCGCAGTTGGCGCACATCGCCTCGGTGCGCCGCATCCCGAGCGTCCGGTCCTCCGCGGTGGCGACGCGCGCGGGGCCGGTCGGCTGCGCGAAGCTCGGCCACCCCGTTCCGGAGTCGAACTTGGTCTCGGAGCTGAAGAGCGGCTCGCCGCAGGCGGCGCAGCGGTAGATGCCGCTCTCGTGGTGATCCCAATACCGTCCGCTGAAGGCGGGCTCGGTGCCCTTCTGCCGGCAGACCGCGTACTGCTCCGGCGTCAGCTCGCGGCGCCACTCGTCCTCGGACTTCACGATCTTGGGTTTCATCGCTCGGCCTCCTCACTTCGCGCCCGGCGGGTCGGAAACGAGCAACGTCCCCTGGGCGACGCACGCGAGCGTGCCGTCGTTCCGGACGTCGACGCGCACGACGGCGGAGCGGCGGCCCATCGAGAGCACTGTCGATTCCGCGGTGAGCGTACCGGCGCGGACGGCGCGCAGGTAGTTCAGCTTGAACTCGGTCGTCGCCGCCCACTGCCCGGGCTTCATGAGCGGGTAGAGGACGCAGCCGAGGCAATGATCGACGAAGCCCGCCATGACGCCGCCGTGCACGGCGCCCATCGGGGTGATGAGCTCGGGACGGACGTCCATCGTCGCAACCAGGCGTCCCGGCGTCATTTCGCGGAGGTGAATCCCGAGGTACTGCGGCAGGCCGCCGCCCTGCTCGCTCGACGCCACCATGGCGTCGGCGATGCGCTGGTTGAAACCCTCGAACTCACCGCTCTTGGTCGACATGGCGGCGTCCAGAGCTCCTCGTCGTCGAGCCGGTGCGCGGCGCGGCGCTTACAGGCGCGCGAGCACCGCGTCGGCGCTCGATGCGCTCAGGCCGGGGCCGGGCTCGGGCATGAGCGCCTCGACGGCGCCGTCGCGGAGGATCATCGCGTAACGCTGCGAGCGCTGCCCCATGCCGAATCCGGAGGCGTCGAGTCCGAGGCCGACGGCGCGCGTGAAGTCGCCGTTGCCGTCGGCGAGCATCCGCACCTTGCCGCCGGCGTTGCTCTGCTTGCCCCAGGCGTCCATGACGAAGGCGTCGTTCACGGAGATGCAGACGATCTCGTCGACCCTCTTGGCGCGGATGGCGGCGTTCTGGTCGACGAATCCGGGGAGATGCTTCATCGAGCAGGTCGGCGTGAAGGCGCCTGGCACGGCGAACACGACGACGCGCTTCCCCTTGGAAAGCTCGGCGAGCGACACCTGGGTCGGGCGGCCGTCCACCATCTCGGTGAGCTTCACGTCGGGGATCTTGTCGCCTTCCTTGAGAGCCATCGCGTCCTCCTTGCGGTCCGGTCTTGCGGCTGGTGATCGCACGTCGCTCCGGTGACTGCAACCGAGCCGGCCGTAGGCTCGAGTTTTGCACGCAAGCCAGCGATGTCACCGGCAACGGCACGAACACCGGCTCCGAGGTATGTGGAACTCCAATGACAAATCGCATGTCGAACGGCTGAGCGCGCTCGACGAATCGCAGCGGGTGGTGCTCGATGCCGCCTATCATGCGGAGACGGGGCGCATCCTCCGCCGCCGACTCCCGCTCACGGTGTTCTTGTTCCTGCTCTTCGTCGGCGTCGGGGTGTCCGCCGAGCGCGCCTCCTACCCGGCGCGCGCGCACCTCATCACGGTCGTCTATCTGGGGCAGGTGGCGGCGGCGGCGATCGCGCTGTTCGCCTGCCGCGTCCCCTGGCTGCGCGATCGCCCGGGCTTGATCGGCGCCGCGCTCGCGTCGTTGTTGAGCCTTTCGATGGCGATCTACGACGCCAGCGTCGCCAACGTCCTCGAGCGCTCGGCGATGGCGCAGGTCTGTCTCCTCACCGGCCTCGTCGTGACTCTGCCGTGGAGCTGGCGTGCCCAGCTCGCGGTTGCGCTGACGTCGCTCGCGGGCTTCGCGGCGGCCGTCCCTTACCTCGTCGTCAACGACACGCTCTCGTATTCCATCCTGGCGATGCTGACCGGCGCGACGACGTCGGTCCTCGGCGTCCGCTTCCTGGAGCGCTACCGGCGCGACGCCTTCCTCCGGGCGGCGCTCCTCAAAGAGGAGGCCGAGGTCGCGGCCGCGCTCGTCGAGATCGGCGAGACCCTCAGCACTCATCTGAACGCACCCGACATGTTCGAGCGGGTGAATCGCGTCGCTGCGACGGCGCTCGGATGCGACTGGAGCTCGACCGTGATCTGGGAGGAGTCGCGCGCGGCGTTTCGGACGCGTACCGTCGTCGGCGTCTCTGCGGAGATCAAGGCGGAGGCCCGCTTGCTCGAGTTTCCGCGCGGTAGCCTGCCGATCCTCGCTGCACTCCGGGCGGGCGAGCTGATCGAGATTGCGGACTTCCGTCATCAGTCGCTCGTGCCCGTGGAGCTCTCCGTGCGGCTTGGTATCGCCTCCGCGCTCTACGCGCCGATCGCCCGCGACGGCGAGATCATCGGCGTCCTGGCGCACGGCTATGGGTCTCGAACCGGGCCGTTCTCGACCAAGCAACGCCGCATCGCGCTCGGCATCTCGCAGGCGACCGCGGTCGCGATGCAGAACGCGCGTCTGATCGCCGACCTCCAGGCGGCGAGCCGCCTCAAGTCGGAGTTCGTCTCGACGATGTCGCACGAGCTGCGGACACCGCTCAACGTGATCTCCGGCTACAGCGAGCTCCTCGCCGAAGGCGCGTTCGATCCGTTGACGCGTGCCCAGCAGGATACGGTGGCGCGGATTCACCGCAGCGCGCTCGAGCTCCTCGACCTCGTGAACGCGACGCTCGACTTGAACCGCCTCGAGGTAGGACGCGACGCGGTGAGCACCGGCGCGATCGATCTCGTCCAGCTCTTTGCCGAGCTCGGGCGTGAGCTCGAGGCGCTCGTCCACCCCGACGTCGCGCTCCGTTAGCGCGCCGCCACGTCCGTGGAGTCGATCGTCGGCGATCGGGTGAAGTTGAAGACGATTCTCAAGAACCTCGTCGGGAACGCGCTCAAGTTCACGCCCAAAGGCGTCGTCGAGGTGACGGCGAGTCGGTTCGAGGATCGCCTCGTGCTCGAGGTTCGCGATAGCGGCGTCGGCATCGCCGCCGACGATCTTCCGAAGATCTTCGAGATGTTCCGCCAGGCGGACGGCTCCGACAGTCGCCGCTTCGGCGGCGTCGGTCTCGGGCTGCACATCGTGCAACGGCTGGTGGAGCTGCTCGGCGGCACGATCGCGGTCGCGAGCGCGCCGCGCGAGGGCTCGACGTTCACCGTGCGCGTGCCCGCGACCGTGACCGGCGAGTGCGACGACCGCCGGCACGCCTCGGCTGACGCGGCCGCTCACTTCTCGATGCTGATCAGCTCGGTCTCGAAGACGAGCGTCGCGCCCGGCTTGATCGTCGGCGGGCGTCCGCTATCGCCGTAGGCGATGTCGGACGGGCAGACGAGCTTGGCCTTGCCGCCCACCTTCATGAGCTGCAGGCCCTCCGTCCAGCACTTGATGACCTGATTCAGGGGAAACGTCGCCGGCTCGCCGCGATCGATCGAGCTGTCGAAGACCGTGCCATCGGTGAGCGTGCCCTTGTAGTGGACCTTCACCTTGTCGGTCGCCTTCGGCGACTCGCCGGTGCCGGGCGTGATCTCTTGATAAACGAGACCCGAGGCGGTCTTGGTCGCGCCCTTTTCCTTGGCGGCCTTGTCGACGAACTCCTGGCCGGCCTTCTTCTCGGTCACGGCGCCCGCGCTCACTCGCTCACGCGCGATTTGCTGGAACTTTGGGTAGAACTCCTTGACGTCCACTTTCGGCGTCTTCTTGAACGTACCGACCGTGAGCCCCGATTTGACCAGCGCGAATTCGGCTGGCGTTAGGTTGAGCGTGGAGAGCTGTTGGCTCAGATTGAACCCAAACGCATAGAAGCTCTTGTCCTTGTCGGTCTTCATGTCGGGATCGACTTCACGCCTCCCTACCAGCTCGCGCATCCTTGGTGGAAGGCTAGCGACATCCACCTTGACGTCACGCTTCGAGACGCCATCCGTCAATCCCTTCTTGACGACGGCCAGGTCTTCTGGGGTCAGCTGTAGCTGAGCGAGGTCGCTGCTTATCGTTACCCCCAATGCATAGAGGGCCCTTTCGTCTTCCGTCTTGAACTTGCTCGTGCTGCCGCCCGTAGATGGACTTGAAACGTCCGCCGTGCCAGAGTCGCCCGTGCCGGCACCTCCCTGCTCGACCTTCTCCGGGAGTTTAGAAAAGATCCCCTCCCTCAGCATTCGTGCACGATTGAAGAAGAGGAAGCTCCCTTTCGGGTGCGTAGGCGACAGAAACCTGGTCTCCTCGTATGCTTTGGGGTGTTGTTTGTTATGCGACGCATTAGATATTGCAGGAGTAACATAGGAAAGGAGCTCCGTGAACGATATTGCCCCATTGTTATCATTGTCGGCACTGCCACTAAGTGCCTCGAGTACAGCGCTGAAGAAAAGGCTGCCACCCCACTGATCGCTTCCTAACGCTAGCTCTCCATCCAAGCCGGCCGTTATTGATTCCTGCGTAAGTAATGTCCTATCCTCAGGGCCGGTGGGGGTGCGGGATGCGGCCTATGGGGAATGCACGGCAATTGGAGCGGCGACGACAGCGGGCCATCGCCCTGTTGAGGGACGGTCGGCCGCCGGTTGA
>JACQEO010000023.1 GCA_016200545.1 Deltaproteobacteria bacterium
CCACTCGAGGTAGTCCAGGCAGTCCGCATCGGTCGAGAACCAGGCCAAGAACTCGCCGGTGGATCTTGGGTAGCGCACGCTCGCCAGCGGGGCCGAGGTCACCGCCTCATCTTACTCCGCTTAGATGGATACCCCAAAGGTGGCTTTTCCCGTGAGGATGTCCATGTAGCTCTTCGCGGTCGTCCGATTATCCCATGCGCCCTTGAAGTGATCACGTAGGCGCGGCACGTCCTTCTCGAGATTTGTCGCCCACAGATTCGGGCTATACGTTGCCACACGCATCATGTTGTCCACGTCGAAAATGGGCTTTGTCGCCTCCGCCTTGACCAACGCCACGGGCAACTTCCTCGCGATTCGGATGCCTAGCTCGAAGAGGACGTTCGGATTGTGGTCTGTCAAATCAGCAATGAAGAGATCCGCGTTCAGAAGCTGGTTGATGATTGTCGATTGGATTACGTCGCTGCCTTCCTGCGTAGCCGTCTCAACCGCGAAGCCCGCTTGATTACCGGCTGGCGTTATCACCGATCGCAAGACCTCTACAAAGAAACCGACAGGACGAAGATCCGTGCCCTTCTCTACGAAGGGCATGATGACGAAGGCTGTGCGATCAAACTTGCCCTTCGGTTCTCCAACGACGCGGATGTCGCTGGGATGATCAACTGTGGCGCTCGGCGTGACGGTGACGCCAGAGCCCAGGCCGTTCTCGATCCCGAGGAACTTGCAGTTCGCCGTAAAGATACTAGTGAAGTCGTCGTGTAGTTCTGGGGAGAGTCCGAAGTCGCCTTGGAGTGTGTTGGCCAAGAACTCCTTCGCGGGTAACTTCGCACTCCCGTAGTGCTCATAAACGCGTTTGAAAATATCGATCGAGAAGAAGGCGTCGATCATCTTCTGCCGTTTTGTGTTCTCATCACCAGCGAACGTCAGTTCTCGTCCGAGGGGAGTGAGTTCGATTTTTTCGGTGTCGCGCGTGCCAACCGTCAAACCATAGTCTCTCGCCGCCGAGGCGGCGTAGAAGAATTTGTTATTCCCCTTCACTACACCGAGAGATGCCTTCGCCACGTCCTCCGTCGACCAGGGATTTCCGTTGTTCTTCTCACGGATGGCGAAAGGGATCTTGAGCGCCTCTTCAAGAGTTCTCCATGGGAATGGCCGGGGCCCCCGCTTCGTAGTCGCCCTCTTTGCACCCGGCTTCTTCGTGGTCTTCTTCTTCCGACTGCTTCTGCTCCGGGCGGCCTTCTTCGTGGCAGGCTTCTCTGTCGTTTTGCCGTCGTCTTCGCTCATCCGGCACCTCTTACTTCCGCGATCCCTATTCTCGCAGGGGCTTCTCCGCATAGCGCGGTGAATGTACCTTCATCTCCACAGCGTCCGATTGTCGAATGCTGAAGTCGTGTCCTTCGTCGCCTCGGCGAGGTCGGCAGCGTCATGGTGGTGTAGACGGGATCGAGCAGGCGCAGTGGCGGGCGATGTCGCGAGAGCAGGTCGGGCGTCTCTGCTACGGAGCCGGCTCCCGCCGCAGAATCACCCGAGAGAATCGACTGCGGCGCGACGCTCGGCATGGCGCGCGGAATATAGGTGACGCGCGAACGAGGCCTCAAGGGCGATCACTGTCTCGATTTGGAGCAGTCGAGCGCGAGCGACTCGTCTTCGTACCGATCACCGACGAGCCGCAACAACGACGGCCCATCACTACGCACCCCGAGTTCCCACCACATCCCCGCCGGCGCCTTGCCCGACGCACGCACCCACCCCTCATGAATCCCGTGCAGGTGATGCCCCGCGCACAACGTGACGCGATTGGTGCGCGCGTTGTTGCCGCCGCGCGATCGGAAGATCACGTGATGATCGTGGAGATTCCGCCGCGAGCCGCACGCCGGCACGGCGCAGCGCCAGCCGTCGCGCGCAAAAATCGGATCGCGGTGGCGCGGGAGACGTTCCCATTCGGCCTTCACGTGCTCGAGGAGGTCGACGAGGCCCGTCCACGCTGGTGTCAGCGGCGGGTGGAACGCGGCGACGGCGGCGCGGAGCAGCGCGACGACGGTCGCGGGGCCGCGGACGACGATCTCGGCGGTGAGCTCCTCATCGAGGGGCGCACGCATTTGCCGCGACGGGACGACGAGCGGCGCGCCGTGAGTCGGCGGCGCGACCGCGGTGGGCGACGGGGCGGCGTCGCGGACGTCGAGGGCCCAGGCGACCTCGTCGGCGAGGCGGCGTAGGGTCACCTCGGAGGCGCGCTCGATCCAGGCGTCGCGGTCGTGATCGCCGACGACGGGAGCGATCGTCAGCGCGCGGAGCGTGGAGAGGGTGCCGGCGCGGTACGCCTCCATGAGGGCCGGGGGAGGCCCAGGTCTTGCGCTCGATCGCGACGAGGAGGCCGGCGGTGCGCGTGGAGATGCCGAGGCGCTCGCGGACGTACGTCGACCAGGAGGCGAAGCCGAAGAGGGTGTGGAGTCGGCAATCGAGGATCAAGCGCAGCAGGCGACCGAGCTGCCAGTCGACGCGGTGGAGAGCGTGGACGGCGGCGCCCATGCGATGGTCGAGCGTGTGGGGGTCGCAGGCGGCGACGTCGTGGGCGAGGCGCTCGACGTCTTCTGGGAGGGCTTCGACGACGCGCGACCAATCGATCGTGTCGAAGGCGGAGCACGCGGTGAACGCGGCGTGAGTCTCATCGGGGTTGGCGGCGGCGCGCGGCGACGGCGGACGCGGGATGTCGGCGTCGGGTGGCAACGCGGTGTGGTGAGCCGGCGCGGAGAGGCTCTCGGCGGCGATCGCTTCGGCGGCGCGCCACGGCGCGAGCGGCTCGCCGGCGACGCGGCGGGCGAGCTCGATGGCCCCGCGCCAGAGGGGCGGAACCCAGCGTGGGCAGCGGAGGCGGAACGTCACCTCGGGCTCGCCGTCGATGGTGCGACCGCTCTCGGCGCATTCGTCGAGGGCGGTGTCGACGGCGAGACCGGCGCCGGGCGGGAGCGGCGGCGCGGATGCCGCAAGGGGCGGGGCCGGCGCTGCAACCGGCGGCGCCGCGACCCCGAGCGGCAGCGCCGATCCTGGAACCGGCGGCGCGGCGACCTGATCATCTACCCGCCCGCGTTGTCGGGCCTCGCGGATCACGGCCTCGAGAGCGCGCACCGTACGATCGCGGGCGATCGCAAGCCACGCGGCTTCCGTCTCCGGGCGCGCGACGGCGACCAACAAGCGTGCCTGCGTCCACGAGAGCGTGCCCTCGTCGAACGCGGCGGCGAGCCCCGGCAGCTCGCGCAACGCGCCGACAACTTGGGCGGCGGATTGCAGCTCTCGCCCCGAGAGGCCGAGACGCTCGCGCGCGTAGTCGTCGACGCGCACGAAGCCGAGGGTATGCTGCGCGCGGCGACGGAGGAAGTCCGACGCGAGCGTGCCGAGCACACGGCGGCAGCGTGACTCCTGGGAGGAGAGGCGACGGAGATAGCCATCGAGGACGAGCGCGGCGTCCGCGCGATCGAGCCGGCGCAGCTCGTCGCGCTCCGGGCGCTCGAGCAGCTCGGGCGGCACGATCTCGAAGGGCGATCCCGCGGTCGGCGCATTGAAGAGAGCGCCACTCATAGGGCGAAGAATAAGCGAAAGGTGTCGCGATGTCAAGAGAAAAACAGAATTACTCGGAAGCAGTTTCGTATATTGTTTGCCCTATGAGTCGCGTTTGGATGATTACGTCGGCGAGGGACGCGGCCGCAGTCGTCCGTCTCGGGGAGGAGGAGCATGCGATCGCCGCGGGCGATATCGTCTACGTCTCCCCGAACGAGATCCATCAGTTCAAGAACCCCGGCCCGGAGATCCTCGGTTTCCTCTGCGTGGTCCCGTCGGCACATCATTGACTCCGTTTCGCGAACGATAGTACACGGCGCGGCATGAGCATGAAGGCTCCCGGGAAGCGTCATCGGGGAGCGGCTCTCATCGTCGCGGCTGTGGTCCTCTGGTGCTTCAACAACCCTGCCACGATCAGCTCCGCGACCGACCCTACCCTCGATCACTTCGAGTGCTACTGGATCACTCACAATAAAACGAACATCGTCGTGAGCCTGGTCTCTCGGTTCGAGTCCAGCACCGCGACGTTGGCGAAGGCGAAGCGCCTCTGCCTTCCGGCAGACCAAAATGGCGAGGACCCCTCGGCGCCGACTCACCCGGAGCATCTGGTCTCCTATCTGTTGAGGGGCGTCGTGGACACCACCAAGTTCGAGAGCGTGCACGTGAACGTGAACAACGAGTTCGGCACGTTCGGCGTCCAGATAGTCCGGTCGAATTTCCTGCTCGTACCCTCGTCCGCAAGCCTGAGCAGTCCGCCACCACCGCTCTCCTCGTCGACGCTCGACACCTTCGAGTGCTACGCAGTCAAAGTCGGGCCGCGGTTGCTCGATGGCCACGTGATGATCGAGGACGAGCTCGGAACGCACCAGGAGGTCATCCGCAAGGTCCATCTGCTCTGCGTCCCGGTGGACGAGAACGGCGGGGGGGTCGTCAACCCCGCGGCCGCGCTGATGTGCTTCAAGACCAAGCTCCCCGAACTGCTCGGCCCCGTGTTCGCCAACAATCAGTTTGGTTCCCAGACGTTCCAACAGTTGCGGCACCAGACCGACTTGTGCGTGCCCTCGACGATTTCCTGACCATCGTCTACATCGTGTACGGCTCGCCGCCGTAGGCCGAGTGTTGCAGCAGGGCCGCGATGCCCATCCCGATCTCCCATTGCTCGCGCGCGGCGGTGGCGGCCTCGCGCTCCCGCCCGGCCGCCTGTAGAAGAGCGGCGAGCACCTGGAGGAGAGTGCGCCGAGCCCGCAACATCTCCACGGCGTTGGGGGCATCGGTTGGCAGCGCCGCCAACCGGCGGTGCTCCGCCTCGAGGTACGCAAGCGCCTCGGCGCGCGGGATGCGATCGGCGAGCGCCAGGTCGCCGAGCACGGAGTAGGCCATGCCCGACGGCCGGAGCGCGGTCGCGGCCCGAGCCGCGGCGTCGACGTCCGATGTTTCGGCCGCGACCGCAGGCGATGCCAGGTACATGGCGCGGCTCAAGGCGGCGCTGGCCTCGTCCGGGTAGCGAAGGACGCCACGCGCGGCGCGCGCCGTGAGCGCTGCGGTTTCCGCGGCGTGCGTGTCGGCGAGGACGGCGTGACGGCCGTCACAGTAGACGAAGGCCCAGCGCGGCTCGTCGCCGTAGACGAGCGCGCCGAGGAGCGCCGAGTACTTGGCGATCAGCGGCAGAGCCGCGACGCGCACTCCGAGCGCGTCGAGCCGTGCCGCCGTCGACGCGTTTCCAACGAGTAGCTCCTGCTCGAGTCGATACGTGCTCTCGTCGTAGACCTGCTGCGCTCGGCCGCCGATGAGGAAGCGCAGACCGGTGCCCTGCCAACGGAGAAACCCCTCCCACTCCCAGGCGGTGAACGCCGCGCCGGCGATGGCGTTGGCGTCGAGGAAGCGGGCAACCCCCTGCGGCGTCGAGCCGGTCATGCGGGTGAAGAGCGACTCGCGTGGAAAGGCGGGGTTGTCCGGCCGGTACCGCAGCACGAGCGGTCCCGCGACCAGGATCGGCCCGGCGAGGAGGGCGGCGGCGAGCACGAGGGTCGGCCAGCGCCGTCGCCGACCGACGAGCTCTTGCAGCTCGCCTGCGAGCAGGGGAGCGAGGAGGACGATCGCGAACGGAATGAATCGGCGCGCCCGCACGGCCATCGCGACCAGGAGGACCGCGCTGCACGCGTCGAAGAGCGTCATCGCGAGCGCGTCGGGCGCGCGCTCGACGGCACGCCGTCCGGATCGGAGCGCCGCAACGGCCCGCAGCAGCGTCACCCCGGCGAGGATCCCGACGAACAGCAGGAACTCCCAGATCGTGCCGAAGGCGTTCGGCGTGGCGCCGAACACGGGCTCCCACTCGGCGACCGTCTGCCAGAGCGGGCTCTCGGCGACGACGAGCGGGTGCGTCAGGTTGGCGATGGGGAACGGGGTGGCGAGCGCCGCCAGGGCGACGGCGGTGACGGTCGCGGCGAACAGCGGCGCGGCGCGCCGGCACGCCGCCGTCATCCCGTCGCGGCGCGCCTGCGCCATCAGGACGGCGCCCGTCCAAAGGATGAGCAAGACGAGCGCGAGCGTGAACCCGCCGTGGACGTTCGCCCACAGCGCCACGATCGCGACGACGAGCCAGACCCGCCCCGGCGCGGCGCGCGTACGCTCGAGCGCCCACAGAAAGAGCGGCGCCAGCGCGAGGCTCACGAGATTCGGCCGCAGCTCGAGGTAGCTCCGGCAGGCGCCGACTGCGCCCGCGGCGACCACCAGGGCGAGAAGCGGGTCCACGCCGCGTTCACGACACGCCCACGCGAGCCCGGCGAGCACCGCGACCAGGAGGAGCGCCTTCAGGACGAGCAGACCGGCGTCGCCGAAGACGGCGTGGGTGCCGTAGAGCAGCAGATGCGCGCCCCAGTTCTGGTCCAGCCAGACGCGCCCCCCGGTCGTGAACGCCCAGTCGTCGGGCGTTCCGAGGCGTCCGGCCAGAATCTCCCGTCCGCCGGCGAGCGCGATGTAGAGATCGCCGGAGGGCTGCGGCTGCGCCCACACGATCGCGAGGATGAGCACGGTCGTGAGCACGGCGAGCACATGCCCACCGACGGCGACGGTCGTGGCGGACACACGGCTGATCTAGCGCTCGCCGGCACTGGAGTCCACGACCGCGCGGAATGGGGCGTGCGCCATCAACTCGCACGACTAGTGCCTCGTCGCTGGCGTCACTCAAGAATCGGGCGTCGGCAGCCGATGATCCTTAGTGGAAGTCCAATGACCTGGTTCGTCGCTCTCGCCGTGACCCTGGCAATCGCGTTGACGCCACACGTCGCCGGTGCGCAGTCGGGAATGCAGGTCACCCCCGACAGCAAGCGCACGCTCATCAACAAGGACGTCGCCGATGAGCGCTGGGCGATCACTCACAACGCGGACGGCAGCGTCACCGGGAACGTCTTCTTTCCCGGCGGCGGTCCCCCGAAATTCGTCTCGTGCCAGGAGCTCGCGCACACGGGTGGCGACGTCACGTTGACGTGTTCCGGCGCCGACGCCTGCGTGCTCGCTCCCTGCGACGCCGGCGAGTGGGCGTTCATCGCCCAGGTCACCCTACCGGAGACGTTCTTCGGGCTCGCACCGGTCGTGCCCTTCCTCTCCGTCGACCCGTCGGCGCCCCTCGGCGCCGCCCCGCATACCGTCACTGCAGGCGCGGGCATCGCCGGGGACGTCGCGCGCGGCCTGCAGCTGACACCCGAGGGCACGCGAACGTTGATCAACAAGGACATCGGCGGCGAGCGTTGGACCATCACTCGCAACGGCGACGGCACGGTGACGGGGAACGTCTTTCTGTCGGGCGGAGGCACGCCGAAGTTCGTCTGGTGCAGCGAGAAGAGCGGTGCCGCCGACGTCGTCGACCTGGCGTGCTTCGGCGCCGATGCGTGCGTGCTCGGCGCCTGTCGGAGCGCGGACTGGCGGTTCATCGCAACCGTGTCGCTGCCGCGGTCGTTCTTCGCAGCGAGCGACCAGGTCGCGATGGATGCGGTCGTCGCCGCCGTTACGGGCGCGCTCGGCGAGGACGGCGGCTTCGACGCGGTCGCTCGCGCGCTCGACAAGGGCTACTCGCTCCGCCAAGTGGCACGGGCCGGGCTCACGGGACGGCTGCGTAGCTCGGGCGACATCGTCGACCACGCGGGAGCACTCGAGCCACCCGCCGGGCCTGCGCTCGGGCTGTTCGACACGGCGAACCTGAGCGCTCTCCGCAGCACCCCAGGGGCCACGCTCGACGAGATGCGCGAGGAGTTCCGAGGCAAGGCCGGCGAGTTCGGCCTAGGGATGCTCTTCCTACTCACGGAGCTCGTCCAGGAGGGATACCCCGTCGATCAGATCGTCGAGCACCTCGCCCTCGGCGGAGGACTCGGGTTCGTCGATCCCCCACCCCCGTTCCCACCTCCGTTTGGTCTCCCCTTCCCTGACCCGCCCCTCTCATTGTTGGACGAGCATGGAGAGCGGGTCCCCCCGGAGAAGGCGAGTGACGGCGCGGTGGCGCCGCCGCCACACACACAACCATCGCCCACTCCCGTCCCGACTCCGACGCCGCCGGCGTCGATCTGCGGCAACGGCGACGTCGAGAGCGGCGAGCAGTGTGACGGCCTCGATCTCGACGGTTGGACCTGTGAGGCCATGGGATTCAACCAGGGCACGCTCCGCTGCACGGCCGGGTGCGGCCTCGACACGCGCGAGTGCAGCTGGATCCCGCCCGACAATTGCGGCAACGGCCTGATCGACGCCCATGAGGACTGCGACGGCGCCAACCTTCAAGGTTTCACGTGCGCCGAGATTTTCGCCGGCTTGGACGTCGGCGGGCCGCTCGGCTGCAAGGCCGACTGCACGTTCGATACCAGCGGCTGCCAGTCGTGCCCCGGCGAAATCGAGTGCGAAGGACTGTGCGCGCCGATCGGCGCCGACTGCTGCGAAGGCCTGGGCGGATGGTGCGCGCCCGGCTCCGTCTGTACCGGGACCAACACCTGTTGTCCCGCCGACAGACCACAGTTCTGCGGTGCGGTCTGCGTCCCTCCCGACCGCGTCTGCTGCCCCGACGGCGGTGCGTGCCCGGCGAATTCAGTCTGCGCCGGCGGTGGGCACTGCTGCCCGGCGGGGTTCCCCATCTATTGCGCGAGTGTCTCCGGTTGCATCGATTTCGGTCCGTGCCCGTAGCGGGCTCGTCACCACGACTACGGGCGAGCCGTCGCCGCCGTGAGGATCCGCTCGAGATGAGCGCGCACCGTCGCCGCATCCTCGAGCTGCGGCCAGTGCGCGACGTCGTCGAGGCGAACGAGATCCGCGCCGGGGATGTGCTCGGCGAGCCGCGCCGCCATGTGGGCGCCGGAGACCGGGTCGAGCATGCCCCAGAGGAAGTGGCGGGGGACGCGGGTCGTCTCGAGGGCGCCGACCCAGCGCGCGGCGTGGCGCTCGCGATCGCGGATGTACTGGATCAAGAGATGTCCGATGCGATGGCCGTCGCGGCGTGCCACCATCGCCCATTGCTCCGCGAGCGCGGCGTCGCTCGGCTGCCGGCCGGGCGCGTAAGTGGCGCGCAGGGCCAACGCGAACGTGTCGGCGGTCACGAGCTCGGCGAGCTTCGGGCCCTGCACCGGGTCGAGCAGCATGAGCTGCGACGGCTGCGGGCGGTGGAGATCGGGATAGACGCCGCCGTTCAGGAAGGTGACGCTCGTGAGCGCGAGGCCGAGGGTGCCCGCGGCGTGGCGCGCGAGCACCTCCTGCGCGACCGAGACCCCGTAGTCGTGTACCACGAGATCGGTGCGCGTCACGCCGTGACGCCGCCAGAGGGCGACCGCGAGATCGGCCTGCTCGTGGATGCTGTAGGTGTGCGCGGCGGGCTTGTCGGAGTCGCCGAAGCCCAGGAAGTCGAAGGCGAGCGCGCGGCGTCGCCCGATGACCGTAGGCCAGACCTGGTGCCAGTCCCATGACGACGTGGGGAAGCCGTGGAAGAGCGTGCACCACGGGCCGCTTCCGTCGATGCGTGTGAAGATGTTCCAGGTGCCGCTCGCGAGCGTCACCGGCACGCGGCTGTCGGCGGCGTACCAGTCGGTGAGGGTCATGCCGCCCCACCTACGGCTGCGCGCGGCGCTCCGTCAAGAAGAAGTCCTTGCCGCATCCCGCCGCGACGCTCCACGGGCCTCGCGTTCTCTGAAAACCTTGCTACGATGATCGGGCAGTAGCTCGCGACCGGGGTGGAGGGGAGGCCGATGGAATCCGCCGCAACACGTCCGAGCGCCTGAGATGGCGCGCACCGCGAACACCTACACCGCCAAGGACATCCTCGTCCTCGAGGGCCTCGAGCCCGTCCGCCGCCGCCCCGGTATGTACATCGGCGGCACCGACGCGACAGGGCTCCACCACCTCCTCTGGGAGATCGTCGACAACTCCGTCGACGAAGCGATGAACGGCCACGCCGACCGCATCAGCGTCACGCTGCACAAAGACGCCGCCTCGGCGACGGTCGTCGACAACGGTCGCGGCATCCCCGTCGATCGACACGCGCAGTACAAGAAGCCGGCGCTCGAGCTCATTCTCACGACCTTGCACGCCGGTGGCAAGTTCGAAGCGAAAAACTATTTCCACTCCGGCGGGCTGCACGGCGTCGGCGCCTCGGTGGTGACGGCGCTCTCCGAGTTGCTGGTGGCGCGCGTGCGCCGCGACGGCGCCGAGTGGGAGCAGAAGTTCGCGCGCGGCAAGGCGGTCGCGCCGCTCAAGAAGCTCGGCCCGGCGCGCGGCAGCGGCACGACGATCTTCTTCCGCCCCGACACGAAGATCTTCCCGAGTGTGCGCTTCGATCCGAAGCGCATCGCCGAGCAGCTCGAGGCGAAAGCCTACCTGCACGGCGGCCTGACGATCGAGTTCCGCGACGAGGCCGCCGACACCCGCGTCACCTATCACTACGAGGACGGCCTCAAGGCCTACCTCGCGAAGATCGTCGGCGAGAGCGGCAAGGCGCCGCTCGCCGGCGAAGTCTTCACCATCGCCAAGCAGCAGGACGACCTGCATCTCGACTGCGCACTCGCGTGGACCGACGACACCCAGGAGCGCGTCTTCTCGTTCGTCAACAGCATCCCGACGAGCGCCGGCGGCGCCCACGAGAACGGACTGCGCTCCGGCCTGGTGAAGGCCGTCCGCAACTACCTCACCGTGCACAACCTGGTGCCGCGCGGGATCACGATCGCGGCGGAAGATTGTCGGGAAGGTCTCGTCGCCCTGCTCTCGATCAAGGTTGCGCAACCACAGTTTCAGGGGCAGACGAAGGAGCGCCTCAACAATGCCGAGGTGACGCCGGCGATCGACGGCATCGTCCGCACCGCAATCGAGAACGCGCTCAACGCCAACCGCACGGCGGGCGACGCGATCGCGGGTCGCGTCGTTCTCGCGGCGCGTGCCCGCAGTGCCTCACGCGCGGCCGCCGAGCAAGTGCAGCGCAAGGGCGCCATCTCGCACCGGCTGAACCTCCCCGGGAAGCTCGCCGACTGCAGCTCGACCGACCCGTCGGAGTGCGAGCTCTTCATCGTCGAGGGCGACTCCGCCGGCGGTTCCGCCAAGCAAGGTCGCGATCGCACCTTTCAAGCCGTCCTCCCGCTGCGCGGCAAGGTCCTCAACACCGAGCAGACCTCGACCGCCAAGGTGCTCGGCAACAAAGAGCTCGCCGACCTCGTCTCCGCCCTCGGCTGCAGCGCCGGCAAGGACTTCGACGTGCGGAAGCTCCGCTACCACAAGATCTGTCTGCTGATGGACGCCGATTCCGACGGCAACCACATCTGTACCCTGCTGCTGACCTTCTTCTACCGGCACCTCCCGGATCTCATCCGCCACGGCTACGTCTACATCTCCCAGCCACCGCTCTATCGGATCGACGCCGGCAAGCAGGTCTTCTGGGCGCGCGACGACGCCGCTCGCGACCGCATCCTCGCCGAGCGCAACGGCAAGGGCGGCAAGGTCCAGGTCACGCGCTTCAAGGGCCTCGGTGAAATGAACCCATCGACCTTGAAGGAAACGACGCTCGACCCGCGTCGCCGCGCCATCCTCCGCGTCGCCGTGCAAGACGCCGCGGCAACGGATCAGACGATCCAGACCCTCATGGGCCGCGACGTCGCGCCGCGCTTCGAGTTCATCATGCAGCGCGCGCCGAAGGTGGAAGAGCTCGACGTCTGACCCGCCGGCACCCGCGCGTTCCGCCGGCGGGTTACCATCGAAATTCGGCCGAGCGAATATCCTGACGGGCGCAGTACAAACCTGACGGTCGCAGTACAAATGAGCACCGTCCCCCGCCGCCTTATTCTCGTCGTTGCTGCCAAGGCAGCGCCACGTGACGGTGCGTCTCCGGCACGTCGCTTGCAGTGTTACTTGCAGTGTAGGCCGCCGATCCTCGAATGCCGACCCGCCACGAAGCCCCCGCCGAGCGCCACAGCGGATTCCGTCGACGAAGACGTGCGGCCTCCGATGGGCCGCACTGCCGCCGCGGAGTTGTCATCGCCGCACTCTTCCTCGTCTCGTTGTGCGCGCCGACCGTCGCCGCCGAGCTGCTCAAGTGCGAGCGCACGATCGCGAAGGCATCGACCGCGTTCGCGCAGAGCGTGCTCAACGCATCGCAATCGTGTGCGAACGCGCGTACCCGCGGTAGGCTCGCCGGTCCGTGTCCCGATGCGAAGACGACGGCGACGCTCGTCAAGAGTCGCGCCAAGCTGGCGCTGGCGATCGCGCGGGCGTGCGGGGGTCACGACAAGCTCTGCAGCGTCGGGAGTGACGACGACGCGCTCTCCGCGATCGGATGGAGCCTCGGGCAATGCCCGAATTTCGAGGACGGCAAATGCAACACCGCGCTCACCGACTGCGGTGACGCTAGTGAGTGTGTCCGCTGCGTCGATGAAGCGGCCGTCGACGCGATGCTCACGCTCGCAATCGGGGGGTTCAAGTCAGGCCACACGACGGCCATCGTCCGCAAGTGCCAGCTCGCGCTCGGCAAAGAGTCGGCGCGTTTCGTCAACGCCCGCGCGCGCGCCCTCGGTCAGTGCCAGGACCGCGTGCTGCGAGGCAAGAGCACCGACGCCTGCCCCGACGCGCCGACGAGCGCGACCTTGGCGACGATCGAGACGAAGTTCCTACAGAAGCTCTGCAGCGCGTGCGGCGGCGACGACAACCTTTGCGGTGGCGCCGACGACCTAGCGGTTTCGGAAATTGGATTCGCCCGGACCTGTCCGGCGGTGATGATTCCCGGGGGCACGTCGTGTGCCGGCGCGATCGCGACGCTCACCGACCTCGTTGCCTGCCTGGACTGCGTCGGCCAGTTCAAGTCCACCTGCATGACGCGTCTGGCAGTACCCGCCGTGGCGATCTACCCGGCCGAGTGCAGCGGAGCCACTCCGACACCAGCCCCGACCGCAACGACATCCGTGACCGCGACTCCTACGGTGATTTCTGCGACCGTGACGCCGACGATGACCGTGACCGCCGCGCCGACCGCGACGCCGAGCGCTACGCCCACGCCAAGTGTCACTGCCTCGAAAACTGCAACGCCGACCGCCGCGCAAACCGCCACGCCGACGCGGACAGCGACACCCAGCGCCACACCGACGCGCACCGCAACGCCGACCGGGACCGCAACGCCGACCGGGACCGCAACGCCGACCGCGACCGCGACGCCGACCGCGACCGCCACACCGACCGTGACGGCAACGGCGACCGTGACCGCCGCGCCGACCGTGACGGCGAGCGCCACGCCCACGGCAAGTGTCACCGCCTCGACGACGGCAACGCCGACCGCCGCGCAAACCGC
Source organism: Deltaproteobacteria bacterium (assembly GCA_016200545.1). Classification (GTDB taxonomy): domain Bacteria; phylum Desulfobacterota; class Binatia; order UTPRO1; family UTPRO1; genus DP-19. The sequence continues at coordinate 13,343 of JACQEO010000023.1, forward strand.
CACGCCGACGCGGACGGCGACGCCCAGCGCCACACCGACGCGCACCGCGACGCCGACCGTGACCGCCACGCCGACCGTGACCGCCACGCCGACCGTGACGCCGACGGCGACCGTGACCGCCCTGCCGGCCGCGACGGCGAGCGCCACGCCCACGGCAAGTGTCACCGCCTCGACGACGGCAACGCCGACCGCCGCGCAAACCGCCACGCCGACGCGGACAGCGACACCCAGCGCCACACCGACGCGCACCGCGACGCCGACCTGGACCGCCACGCCGACCGTGACGCCGACGGCGACCGTGACCCCGACCGCAACCGCAACCGCGACGGCGACGGTGGTCGCCACCACGACGAGCACGCCCAGCGCGACCGCGACGGCGTCCCCGACCGCTTCCGCTACACCAACCGGGACGGCAACCGCGACGCTTTCCGCCACCGTCACCCCGACGGGAACCTCTACGTCGACTCCATCCGTAACCCCGACACCGACCGTTACCGCAACGGCGACCACGACGGCCACTCCAACGGCCACCGTGATTCCGACTCCGACCGAGACTGCCACTGCCACCGCCACGCCCGCACCGACCGCAACTCCCACGGCAACCGAAACGCCGACACCGACCGCAACCGCGACACCAACCCTAACCGCATCCCCGACCGTCACCGCAACGCCAACCGAGACCGAGACGCCCACCCCAACGGAGACACCCACTGAAACCGCGACGCCCACCCCAACCGAGACCGCCACCGAAACCGCGACGCCCACCCCAACCGAGACCGCCATCGAAACCGCGACACCCACCCCGACCGAGACGCCGACTGAAACCGAGACACCCACCCCGACCGACACGCCCACTGAAACCGCGACACCCACCCCCACGGCGACGTGATCTGTTCGTGACCATCGATCAATTTCTCGCGGACAGCGTGCTTCTCGACCCAGGAGATCTGGTCGTCGAAGGGCAGATCCTGCCGTAGATCGAACTGCTCCGAACGCGCCGAGAAAGTAGCGAGCGGTGGAGACGACAGGGCCCGCGGCACGCTGCTCTCGTCTACAGTCGAAATATTGCCGAGCTAATATCCTGACCGTCGCGGTGCAAATGGGAACCGCTTCTCCCGCTGAATCATTCTGACGATCACCGAAACATCAGCGCATAACGATCTGTACGTCTGCGGCACATTGCGTGCAGATCTCCGCTTCGAAGGAGACCTGCATCATGGATGTTCGCCACAGGCCGGCTCACCGTTCTGCGCGGACGCGACGAGTTCATGACGGTCGCTCACACGCGCGCAGTGTGCGCGGCGCTATCGCATGTCTCCTTCTCGCGATCCCCTCACTCGCCACCGCCGCGCCGGTGAAGTGTACGCAGGTGATCGCGAGAGCGTCCGCGAGCTTCGTGCAGGCGACGCTCAACGCCTCGCAGCGATGCGAAGATCGCGTCGTGCGGGGCAAGTTCGCGGGCCCCTGCCCCGACTCGAATACCGCGGCGAAGCTCGCGCGCATTCAGGGTAGATTGGACGGCGCGATCCGACGCGCATGCGGCGGGCGCGATCGCGTGTGCGGCGTGGGCGGTGATGATGATGCGCTGTCGACGATCGGCTGGGATCTCGGCCAATGCCCGAATGTCATCGGCGGTTCGTGCAGCAATGCGATCGCGAACTGCGGCGATCTCACCGCGTGTCTCGACTGCGCCGACGGAGCCGCGGCCGACGACGCCATCACGCTCGCGTTCGGCGCCTTCAACCCGAGTAGCGCGTCGAGGGAACTCAGCAAATGCCAGCGCGGGATTGGAAGGCAATCGGTACGCTTTCTCACCCGTCGGACGAGAAGGTTGCAGAGGTGCGAAGATCGCGTGCTTCGTGGCAAAAGCAGCGGGCCGTGCCCGGACGCGGCGACGACCTCGGCGCTCAATACGCTCGAGAGCAAGTTCCTCCAGGCCCTGTGCCAGCAGTGCGGGGGCCCCGACAAAGTCTGCGGCGGCATCGACGATCTCACGCCGGCGGCGATCGGCTTTGCGGCGAATTGTCCCGCCGTCGTGATCCCCGGAGGCTCGTCCTGCGGCGGCGCGATCACCACGCTTACGGAGCTCGTCACGTGCCTGGATTGCGTCGCGCAGTTCCGGTCGGTGTGCCTCACGCATCTGGCGGCACCGGCGGCTGTGAGCTACCCGCCTGAATGTAACGGAGGGACGCCCGCGCCGACCATCACCGCAACGCCAACCGCAACAGCGAGCGTGACTGTGACCATCACGCCGAGTCCCACCGCGACGCGTAGCCCGACGCCGACCGCAACGCTCACGCTCCCGCTCCCGACCGCTACCAGTATCGCGACGGCGAGCGCCACCCCAACCAACACGCCAACAACGACCGCGACAGCGTCCGCAACCGTCTCGGCCACAGCGACGGGACCGACCCCGACAGCTACCAGCACCCCGACGGCAACGGTAACGACGACCGCGACGCCGTCCGCAACTATCTCCGCCACACCGACGGTGACCGTCACACCGTCCGCGACCGTTACGGGAACGGGCACGCCCACGCCGAGCCCAACCGAGACCCCGACGCCGAGCCTGACGATTCCCATACCGACGCCAACACTGTAACGTTTCTCGCGGAAGGCCGGCCGCTTCTCGCTTGAGGCCTTCTCGATCCAACGGATCCCGCCGCTCCCTAGTCCGACATCCGATCGCCTTGCGCGCCGGTCCTGCCCGCTGGTACCTAGCCGGTCATGCGGATCATGATCGTGGCGGTGACGGCGCTGCTGTGCGCGGCGACGGTGGCGTCGGCGGAGGAGAGCGGCAACCGGAGCGACGCGCTCTTCTGCACCGAACGGTGCGACAAGGGCTACGAGACGTGCATGCGCTGGCGCACCGGCAAGGGCACGCAAGACTGTCCCGGCAACCTCTTTCGCTGCCGCAACACGTGCGAGACGCCGGCGGAGCGCGCGGCGGCGAAGCTGGCGCGACCGGCGCTTTCCTGCCGTGACGCCTGTCAGGCGAACTTCGACACCTGCCTCCGCGCCGACGACGGTAAGCACGGCCAGGCGTGCGCCAAATCGGTGATGGTCTGCCGTAACGGCTGCCCCGCGGAGCCGAGCGAGCCCGCCGCCGAAAGCGCCGCGCCTGCGAACCCCGTAACGGAGACGCGTACCGTCCCGCCTCCTCCTGCAAGCGACGCGAACGCGCCCGAGCCTGCGCGCGCCGTCGCGCCGCCGGTAGGTGACGAGCCGCGATCGGCGACATCAAGCGCGGCGATGGCTCCCGCCACCGGCGAGACGGCGACCCACGACGCGGCGACGCCTCCGCGTACGAGCGCGTGGTCGCGCGCATGGTGCGCCGTCACCGGATCGTGCGGATCGCGCGCGGCGGCAAGGAGGCCGGTGAGCTGCGACGACGCCTGCGGCCAGGCGTACGATGCCTGCATCGCCCGCGAGGATCCCAAGCGCGGCGGCGAGTGTGCGACGGCGTCGGTGCGCTGCCGAACTGGTTGTGCCGATCGGAAGGCGCCTCAGTGATGAGTGACGATCGATCCGCGCCGCCCGAGCCGCCACCCGCAGCGGTGCTGATGCAGATGGTGATCGGCCGCTGGGTCTCGCAGACGATCAGCGCCGCGGCCGAGCTCGGGGTCGCCGACGTTCTGTGCGCCGGCCCGCTCACGCCCGACGCGATCGCCACGAAGATCGGCGCCCACGGCCCCTCGCTGCACGGCCTGCTGCGCACCCTCGCGAGCCTCGGCATCTTCGCCGAAGACGCCGAGGGTCGCTTTCATCAGACGCCGCTCAGCGAGCCGCTGCGCTCCGATGTTCCAGGATCGCTGCGCGGCTGGGCGCGCTACGCCGGCTTACGCGTCGCCGTCCTCGCGTGGGCCGATCTCGCGACCAGCATCCACCTCGGCGAGCCCGCCTTCCGTCGCGTCCACGGCAAGAGCTTCTTCGACTATCTCGCGACCGCGCCCGCCGACGCCGCCATCTTCGATCAAGCCATGCACGCCGTCTCGTCGAGCGAGATCCCCGCCGTCCTCGCCGCCTACGACTTCGGCGACGCCGGCACGATCGTCGACGTCGGCGGCGGCGACGGCACCCTTCTCGCCGCGATCCTCGACAAGCATCCGACCGTGCGCGGCATCCTCTACGACCTCGACCACGTCGTCGGCCGCTCGCGCGAGCGACTTGCCGGCACAGCGGTCGCCGCGCGCATCGAGATCAAAGCCGGCAGCTTCTTCGACGCCGCGCCGCCCGGCGGCGACACCTACCTCCTCAAGCACATCCTCCACGATTGGAACGACGAGCAGAGCGTGCAGATCCTCCGCCACTGCCGCCGTGTCATCCCCGCGAGCGGCCGCCTGCTGATCGTCGAGTGCGTGATCACGCCCGGCAACGACCCCGGTTTCGGGAAGTTGCTCGACCTCGAGATGATCGCGGTCACCGAAGGTGGTCGCGAGCGGACGGAGGCGGAGTTCGCGGCGCTGTTCACTGCAGCGGGGTTTCGGCTCGCGAGAGTCGTCGCGAGCGATGCGCCCACGGCGGTCGTCGAGGGGCGGCCGATCTGACGTTTCAGGCCGACGGGTAGCGCGGTGCTCAGCGATAGACCTCCCGTCGGTGCCCGATCTTGACGACGAGGACAACCCGGTTGGCGTCGTCGACGGAATAGACGACGCGGTAGTCACCCTGCCGCACTCGATAGCGATCAGCGCCGCCGGTGAGCTTCTCACAGCCCGGCGGCCGCGGATCGGTACGCAACACCTCGATGCGAACGACGAGGCGCTGGCGATCGCCCTTCTGAGCAACCGCCTCGAGTTCCTTCGCGGCTGAGCGTTTGATCTGGAGCTTATATCTTGCCACGGCGCCTCAGCGCCTTGACGACCTTCTCGAATGCCATATCGGGCTCCTTCGCCCGAGTATCGAAGGCGGCCAAGTCTTCGGCATCCTCGGCAAGACTCACCTTCACGGCTTCGTTCACCACATCCGAGATCGTGCGATCCGTCGCAGCGGACTTCAGCCGTAGAGCACGATGAATCTCGGGATCGAAGTAGACCGTGGCTCTCTTTGCTACGTCACTCATGAAAGTTACCCTGACGTTTAAATGTTACAACGTCAAGACGGGTGTTGCCGCTCGCGCGACGGGCGAGGTGGCTCGATACGTCGACCCAATCAATCGGTCGTCCCCGCACCGCCGTGTCGACTCTTAGCGACCGCGCTCCAGCTCGATGACTACGGGGATCCCTTCGTCAAACCATCTTCGGTGCGCGCGCTCGACCCTTCGGTACGTTGGGACGCTCCAGTGATACACGGCGTAGTCGAGATAGTCGCTCGCGTTGGTCGTGCCGACGTAGACCTCGGCGGCACGTTGTCGTTCTGCGACATCGACGATGTCGCGCGCCGTCCCACGTAAGCTTCGATCGCCCAACCGAATGGTAACCTCTGGACAGGCGCGAATGTTCCGCAGCCAGTTCGCTCGGTCGCCCATCATGCAAACCACGAAGACCTGGTCACCGTCGCGAATGGCGCGAACAGACTGCCGGCGTGCTTTGCCGCTGCGGCGACCGACCGTGGTGAGAATCCCGAATCCCGCAGGCGCCGGCAGGATGCTCCAGAGCGGCCGGGTAATCAGATTGCCGACTCGAGCGTAGAACTTCGTGCCGGCGAGAGGATTGGGCATGACCGCCCCCGAGCGTCCACCAACGCGTGGCGGATCGCAACCACATCCACACCTTCATCCCGACGCTCGGCACGCGCCGTAGACGGCACGGCGCCCATCACGTCTCGTCGAGTTCCTTGACGACCGCCCGCAACATATGATCGAGCCGGAGCCGTGATCACTCCGCTCATCCCATGATTGACGACGCCTCCGACTATCACGTCGAGCGGGTCGATCTCGGCGACGGGCGCGCGGCGCTGCGGTTCGCGGGAGAGCTGCGTTTTCGGCAGTGCTTCGCCTCGTGGGCGGAGGTGCGTCGTCTGGCGCAGGCGCCCGGACGACACGTCGCGCTCGATCTGTCCGCGATCGATCATCTCGACGGCGCCGCGACGGCGCTCCTGCTCGAGCTGCGCAGCGAGCTCGACCGCGCCGGTGTGACGTCGGAGATCGTCGGCGCGGAGGGGTCCGTGCGCGCGATGCTGGAGCTCTACGGCGCCCACCCCCCGCGTCCGAGCTTGCAGCAGCCCCCGGCGCACATCGGCGCGTTCGATCAGATCGGCCGCGAGACTCTCGCCCTGTTCGGCGAGAGCAAGGGGCTCGACTACATCGGCGACGTGGTCGTCGCGGGCATGCAGGCGCTGCGCCGGCCGCGCCTGATGAACTGGGCCGATGTCCCGAAGCTGATGGAGCGCGCCGGGGCCGACGGGCTGCCGATTATCCTCATGATCAACTTCCTCGTGGGGCTCGTGACGGCCTTTCAGGCCGCGCTCCAGCTGAAGCAGTTCGGCGCCAACATCTTCGTCGCCGACCTCGTCGGGCTCTCGATCACGCGCGAGCTCGCGCCGCTGATGACGGCGATCATCGTCGCCGGACGCTCCGGTGCGGCGTTCTCCGCCGAGCTCGGCACGATGCGTGTCTCGGAGGAGATCGACGCGTTACGCACCCTGAGCCTCGATCCCTACCAGTTCCTGGTGTTCCCGCGGGTGGTCGCCCTCGTGCTCGTGCTGCCGCTCCTCACCATCCTCGCCGACCTCGTGGGCATCGCCGGCGGACTTCTCGTCGCCATGCTCGGCCTCGACCTCACCGCGAACGCCTACCTGATCGAGACCCAGAAAGCGCTGAGTCTCTGGGACGTGTCGTCCGGATGCTTGAAGACGGCGGCGTTCGGGCTCAACATCTCGCTGATCGCATGTCAGCGCGGGCTCTCGACCCACGGCGGCGCCGAAGGAGTCGGCCGGGCAACGACCTCGGCCGTGGTGACGAGCCTGTTTGCAATCGTCGTCGTCGATGCCATCTTCACCGTCGTGTTCAACGCCCTTGGAATGTGACAGTCCGATGATCGAGGTGACGGATCTCACGATCGGCTACGACGATACCGTCGTGCTCGAGCATCTCGACTTCAAGGTCGCGGACGGCGACGTGTTCGCGATCCTCGGTGGCAGCGGCTCGGGCAAATCGACGCTGCTCCGGCACCTGATCGGCCTCGAGCAGCCGATGGGCGGTACCATCCGCGTACGGAACGCGCCGCCGCGTCCCGAGAGCGGCGCGCCGCCCTACGGCGTCCTCTTCCAATCGGGCGCGCTCTTCGGTTCCATGACGCTCTTCGACAACGTCGCCCTGCCGCTGCGGAAATGGACCGAGCTCGATAGGCGCGCGATCGATACCATCGTGCGCTCGAAGCTCCGGCTCGTCGGCCTCGAGGGCTTCGAGCACCATCTCCCGGCGGAGATCTCGGGCGGCATGAAGAAGCGCGCCGGGATCGCGCGCGCCCTGGCGCTCGATGCGCCGCTGCTCTTTCTCGACGAGCCTTCGGCGGGGCTCGATCCGGTGACGTCCGTGGAGCTCGACCAGCTCATCGCGACCTTGAACCACAGCCTGCGGATGACGACCGTCATCGTCACGCACGAGCTCGCGAGCATCTTCACGATCGCGAACGACTGCATCATGGTCGACCGCGGCGCACGCGGCATCATCGCGCGCGGCAACCCGGCCGCACTCCGTGACGGCAGCGACGACCCACGGGTGCGCGCGTTCTTCAATCGCCGCCCGCACGCGGCGTGACCGCGCGATGACGACGGCGACGAACCACTGGAAGCTCGGGCTCTTCGTCGTCGTCGCGATCGGCGCCATGGCGGGCTCGCTCTTCTGGCTCGGCGCACGGCGCTTCCAGCGCGACGCGTTCCAGGCGGTTTCGTACTTCGACGAATCCGTGCAAGGGCTCGAGATCGGGTCGCCCGTCAAGTTCCGCGGCGTGACGCTCGGGACCGTCTCCGACATCACGATCGCGCCCGATCACCGTCACGTGCAGGTCACGTCCGACATCTACATCGACGTGGTCGCACGCCTCGGCCTGCGGACGCGGGCGCCGAAGTCGGGTGAAGAGTTCATCGATCCCAATCTCCGCGTGCAGCTGGTGTCGGCGGGAATTACCGGTGTGCGATTTCTCCAGACCGATTTCTTCAGTCCGAGTCGCTATCCACCACCCCGCCTGCCGTTCGAGCCGCCGTGGAACTACGTTCCGTCCACACCCTCGACGTTGAAGAACGTCGAGGAGGCGGCGGTCGAGATCCTCGACCGGCTTCCGGCCGTCGAGGAGATCGTGATCGACGCCGCTGGCGATCTGCGAAAGACGCTCGCCTCGATCGAGGCACTGACCACCGCGTTGAACACCAAGGACGGTTCGTTCAACACGCTGCTCGTGCAGCTGCGCAGTGCCGCCGCGCACGTGCAGTCGGCGCTCGACGACGCCAAGCTCGGGGCGACGACGGCGTCGCTCCGCGACACCTCCGGTTCGGTCGGGCAGGCGGTCGCGAACGTGAGCGACGTGCGCGACGAGCTCCGGGCGAGTCTCGTCGCGCTGCGTGAGGCCCTTGAATCCGTTCGCACGCTCGCCGACTCGCTCGAGCGCGACCCGAGCACCCTCATCCGGGGCGCTCGATCCGACGCGCTGCCGGCGCGGAAGCCGCATTGACGATGCGGACGTTGGTGCCACTCGTGCTCGTGCTCTCGGCGGGGTGCCTCCTGCGCACCTCCGAACCGCCGCGATTCTTCCGACCGGAATCCTCGGCCATCAACGAACCCGCGGACGTCGATCACGGCACGGCGGCGAGCGCCGGCGTGCCCGTGCGCCTACGGAGTGTCGAGGCCGGCCCGTTCCTCCGCGAGCGCATCGTGTGGCGCACGTCGGCCTTCGAGTACGGGCAGTACGAGCAGCGCCGGTGGCGGGAGCTACCGGCGGTCTACGTCGAACGCGCGCTCAGCGCCGCCCTGCTCGCGACGCCGGGCGTCCGCCTCTCGGACGATCTGCACGCGTCGGCGTTGCACGCCGAGGTCGTCGCCTTCGACGAGGTCCTCGTGCCGGCGCACGTCGCCAGCGTCGGCGTCGAGGTGTCGCTGCACGACGGCGCGCGGCGATTGCTCGACGGAACGTTCACCGCCGACGTCCCGATCGTCGATGACGACCCGGTCTCGATGGCGCGCGCGATGGGCCACGCGTTGGATGACGTCTCATCGCAGGTGGCGCGATCGGTTGCCGCGCGCCTGCGCATCCAATCTCCGGAGGACAACCGCCCGAAGCACGCCCCGCGGAGACGCAGCCCATGAAGATCCGATCCTGCTCCATCTCAAGCGGCGCGGCGGTCGGGTGGTCAGTCGATGCCGTGCAGCTCGTCCTTGTGCGCGCGCTCGAGTAGCGCGCGCACAGCCTCCGGCAGCGGCCGCCCGCGGTGCAGCACGTAGTAGACATTCTCCGTGATCGGCATCTCGACGCCCAGCTTCTGCGCGAGACCGTACGCCGCGTCGGCGGTGTAGTAGCCCTCGGCGACGGAGCGCTTGCTCGCGAGGTACGTCTTCGGATCGGCGCCGGCGGCGATTTGCTTGCCGAGGGTGCGGTTGCGGGAGAGCTCGCCGGTGCAGGTGAGGATCAAGTCGCCGACGCCGGCCATGCCGAGGAAGGTGAGGGGGTTGGCGCCGAGGCGGACGCCGAGTCTGGTCATCTCGGCGAGGCCACGGGTGATGACGGCGGCGCGGGCGTTGGCGCCGAAATCGAGCGCGTCGCAGGCGCCGACGGCGACGGCCATGACGTTCTTGACGGCGCCGCCGACCTGGACGCCGATCGGGTCGGCGCTCGCATAGACGCGAAACAGCGGTGCGTGCAGGAGTCCCTGCACGTGGCGCGCGACGGCCATGCCGCGCGACGCGATGACGACGTCGGTCGGCTTGCCGCGCGCGACCTCGAGGGCGAAGGTCGGGCCCGAGAGAAACGCAACGCGCTCGGCGGGGACGTCGGGGAGCGCCTCGGCGAGTACCTCCGACATGAGCTTCAGCGTCCCCTCCTCGATGCCTTTGGTGGCAACGACGACAACCGCGCTCCGCGCTACGACACGCGCGACGCCGGCGGCGACCTTGCGGAGGTGCTGCGACGGCGGAACGAGGAGGACGACATCGGCGCCGACGACGACCTCGGCAACGTCGGTCGAGGCGCGGATCGTCTCCGGCAGCGCGATGTCGGCGAGGTAGATCGAGTTGACGTGCCGGCGGGTGATCTCGTCGGCGACCTCGGGCTCGAGCGCCCAGATTCGCACCGTGTGCCCGAGGCGGGCGGCGTGGGATGCCAGAGCCGTTCCCCAGGCACCGGCACCGACAATCGCGAATGTGGTCATGTGAGGAGGCGCGACGTCGGAGGTCGAGCGACGAGCGCCATGGCGGTGCCGTCGGGTGACGCCGCCGCCATGGCGCTCGCCGCTACGACCTCGTCAGTCCTCGTACTTGAAGGACAGCTTCACCTTGGCGCGGTAGGCGACGACCTTGCCCTTCTCGATCGTCATGTCGAGCTCACTGACCTCGGCGACCCGCAAGTCGCGCAAGCTCTTCGCGGCCTTGCCGACCGCCGCTTTTGCGGCCGCCTCCCATGAGTTGGTGCTCGTGCCGACGAGCTCGATGATCTTATACACGCTCTCCGCCATTTCGTGCTCCTTTCTGTTGTGCCCCGCGGCTCCGGAATAGCCGGTGCGTGCCGCGAGGGAAAGCCCACGCGGATCGTCGCCGAATGGGTGGTCAGCGGTGACAGAGCGACTCGTGGATCTGCGCCGTCAGATTTTCGATTCGTTGGCTGAGCTCCTGGGTCATCTTGGTGAGGGAGGTGTTTTGCTCGAGGAGCTCGAGGATCTGCGCCGACTGGTGGCTGGCGAGCTGCTGGCGCTCGGCGCTGGCGGCGGCGAGCGCCTCGCGGTGCTGCACGTCGGCATCGGAAAGCGCCTTGTCACGATCGGCCTGGCGGGTTTGCGCCAGCAGGATGAGCGGCGCCGCGTACGCCGCCTGCAAGCTGAACGCGAGGTTCAGCAAGATGAACGGGTAGATGTCGAACTGCGTGACGCCGGCGACGTTGAGCGCGATCCAGAGTGCGACGAGGACGCTCTGTGAGATCAAGAAGGTCGGCGTGCCGAAGAAGCGCGCGAACGCCTCGGCCTTGAGGCCGAACCAATCGCTGCCGAAGGCGGGCGCGAGATGAGCGTGTGGGAGGTGAAATCGGTGATGATTGGCCGTGGCATTCGGGCGCGGGTCGGTGATCGTCGCGGTCTGCATGGTCGCTCCTCGCGCGGGGGCTGCCGTCGCGCGTTCGTTGGGATGTGCGCGTCGCTCTTTTCACGCGCGCCGCGCCATCTGGCAAGACCCCCGTTCGAATCGCCGGCGAGTCCACTCGGCCGTTGCCGGCGCGTCGATTGACTCGACCCGCAGAACGGCAGTATGGCCGGCGCATCGATGGACGGCGGACGGCGGGGCCCGCGAGCGATCGCGTCGCGGGCGCGGTGGGTGCTGGCGCCGCTCGTGCTCGTCCACCTCGTCACGCTGCTCGCGGCGGCGCTTGCGAAGCCGCACGGCGACAACGTCCACCGCGCCGACGGCGACTGCCGCGCCTGCCACACCGCCGACGCCACGACGTTGAACGCGGAGAAGGCGGCGGCCGCGACGGCGCTCGCCCCCGACCTCGAGGCGCGCTGCGCCTCCTGCCACGGCGACGAGGGACCATCGCATCGCACCGGCATCCGCCCGATGAAGAGCGTGCCCCCGGCCCTGCCCCTCGCCGCCGACGGAACGATCGCCTGCGCGACCTGCCATTTCCTACACGGCGAAAACAACACCTTCGGCGACTTGCTCCGCCTCGACAACCGTCGCGGTGGCCTCTGCCTCTCGTGTCACGAGCTTTCGGATCTGCAATGACCCGCTCGGAAGGAGATCGCTCCATGCAACGCGCTCGTTTCCTCCATCCCCACCGGCCGCACCGCACCCGCCAGCTGCGCTGGGTCGTACCGATGCTGGTGCTCCTGCTCGGCGCCGCTCTGGCGACGCTCATCGTCCAGTATCGCCTGAGCGATCAGGCGGTCGGCAGCGAGTTCTTTCGCGCTCACAAGACGATCAGCCATACGGGGCAGCTCCTGCTACGCGGCCTTTTCGTCGGCGCGGCGGTGCTCATGCTCGCGGTCGTCGCGATTGGTGTCTGGGCGTTCCGCCTCACGCATCGCATCGTCGCGCCCGTCCACACGCTCCACCGCGCGCTCGACGCGATCGTAGGCGGCGACTTGGGCGTGCGCGTCGAGCTCCATCCCGGCGACGAGTTCCAGGAGGTGGGCCAAAGCCTGAATCGTCTCGTCGAGGAGTTCGGCGCGACGCTCGCACGCGTCCACACGCTCTCCGACGGTATCGAGGCCGCGGCGGCGGCGGCGGCACGCGAGGCCGACGACGCCTCCGCCGAGCGGAGCCTGCACCAGCTGGCATCGGAGCTCGGCCGCACGCTCGACTTCTTCCGCCTCTCGCCGCGGCGGACGATTCGCGAGGACGACACACCCGCCAGATGAGAATCGCCCTCGTCCGGCGGCGTCGCGCCCGCGGCCCGCTCCATGCCGTCGTCGGCGTGATCGTGCTTCTGACGAGCGCGCCCGCGTCAGCCGGTCCGACGGGGCTCGCGGTGATACCGACGACGGACCTCGTCCGCTTTCACCAGGTGAACGCGGTCCTGCAAAACGGCAACACCACGATCGACGGACGCCACCCGTTCTTTCACGACGTCGAGCCGGTGCCGCAGCTCGAAGTCGGCCTGCCGTGGGACCTCGAGGCGGGCGTCGACGGCGCGCCCGCGCATCCGCCGGGGGAGTGCCGGCCGTTCTTCAATCTCAAGTGGACGATGGTCGCAGAGGACTACCGCGTGCCCGCGGTCGCCGTCGGCGCTACGCAGCTCGGCCCCGGCGTCACGCCCGCCGGCTTTGTCGTCGCCAGCAAGACCCTCAACTACGACGAGGTCGCGTACCAAAAGTTCCGGGCGCACCACCGTAACTTACGCCTACACGGCATGCGCGCGCATGCGGGTTTCCTTCAGGTCGGCGCCTTGCCGCACGCGATGCTCGGCTGCGACGTCGAGCTCTCGGAGCACTTCGTCCTGTGGGCGGACTGGATCTCGGGGGCGAAAAACGCCCTCTCGCTCGCCGGGGTCGTCGTCTTCGACCACCAAAACAGCCTCTTTGTCGCGCTCCTGCGCGAGAACGACGAGAACCGCGTAAGCGGCATCCTCTTCAATTTCACCCACACCTTCGACTGGTGAGTCCGCCATAGCGGACGCGCGGCACGACGCGCGGAGTCGTTGATCGGCGGCCGTCAGCTCGCTAGGCTTCGTCCGTGGAGGCGGATGTGCGGCGGATGACGGCGGTTGGCCATGTCGATCCTGTCACGCATTCTCGTTGCGAGCGCGCTCGCTCTCGGACTCGCCTCGGCGGTCGCCGCCGAGCCGCTGTTCACGGTGACGGAGGACGGCTCCGCTTTCATCTATAAGGCGCGACCGGGCGACCAGCCGGGAACGGTGGCGGCGATGTTCGGCATCGGACCACGGGAGATGCCGGCGTTTCTCGCCGACAACGGCGTCACGGATCCGACCCGCGTCGGCGTCGGCCACGTCTACCGGATCCCGAACCCGCTCGCGGCACGCGCCGCCGCGGCCGAGGTGAAAGCGCAGGCCTTCGAGCGTGACGTCGGATCTTTGAAGACGCGCGCCGATCAGTTCAGCCGCGACCTCGACGCCGCGCGCGCGGCGGCGGCCGACGCCGAGCGCCGTGTCGCGCGGCTCGCGCGCCTCGAGCGACTCTGGCCGCTGGTATCGATCGTCGGCATGCTGCTCGTCGTCACGGCGGGCATCCTCGGCTGGCTCGCTTCCGCTGCGCTCCGCAAGACGGACGTCGCCGAGCGCCGCGCGCGCGCGCTCGCCGACGAGGTCGAGGAGAAACGCCGGTTGGCGCTCGCCGAGCGCCAACAGTCGGCGAAGCGCGTGCTCGATCTGGAAGCCAAGGTCCGCGACCTCGAGCATCGCGTCGCCGCGCCGGCGCCGACGCCCGTGCGACGGAGCCCGGCCGGCACCGGTTGAGAGTCGACGGCGTGATATTGCGGTCCCTGTTGCGCACCCTCGTCGGATCGGGAGTGGTCGCGGTCGCGCTCGTCGTCGGAGCGGCGCCGACGCTGCACGCGGAGCCCGCGCCGCCGAGCGACAAGTGCGACGACCTGCAAGTCCGCTGCCTGCATCGCGAAGCCGAGGTCTGTCGGATGTGGCAGAGTCAATGCCTCACCCGTCGCCCGGCTGCGACGCGCGGATCGCACGCGAAGAAGCACGCGGGCCGGAAACGTCACGTCTAGACCGAGCGCACGCTGCTATTGAGTTCGTCCCCGCGCGCGGCGCGCGCGATGGACGTCGCCCGCGGAAGTAAATTCCGCGGGCTCCTAGCGGCACCACTCGTAGTCGGCACCGGGGCTGCAGAGCGCTCGACAATCCCAACGCGTCGGATCGATCGGACAGTTCACCCGCTGATCGGTGGTTGCGCCACTCCGACCGGTCGTCGGTTGCGTCTGCGGGCTACGCGGCTCGTGCCCGCCGCTCGTGTCGGACGTCGGAAGCGGCGCCGGGGCGAGGACCGGCGGCGGCGCCTGGACCGGCGGGGGCGCCAGGATCTGCGTCCGGGCCGGGGCCGGCTTGGGCGTCCACTCCGGCTGGAGCGGCGGTTCGCCGCCGTGCCGGACTTGCGGGCGGGGGCTCGCACCCGTCACCGGCTTCGCCGTCCCGCCGGTCGTGATCAGCTCCGGCGCGCGCGGCGTGAAGCCGTGCTTTCCCGGGTCCAGTCGGATGCGGTGGGGCGCGCCCGCGCTGCGCCGCGTGTAGTAGAGGATGATCGTCTTCTGCGAGAACTTGCCGCCGCGAATCTCGAGCGCGTCGGGTTCGCCCTGCGCCGCGAGAAAGTCGCGGATGCCACCGTGCTCCTTCACCGCGCGCCATACTACTTGGCCGGCGGTGGCGCGGTCGGCGCCGTGGACCTTCAGTGTCTCGCCCGCATAGTCGTCCCACGCCTTGTGCGAGGTAACGGGATTGGAACAGGCCGCGAATCCGAGAATCATCGCGGCGACGGCAACCCATGGCGTGTGTCGCATCATCGACTCGGTTCTCCCAGACGCTGGCTCGCCTCGTCGAGGCGAGCCTTGACGCGGTCGTCGGTCTCGCGCCGCACCCGATCACCGAGCGCCGCCTGCGCGCCGCGACAGCCGTTCGCCCCGAGCACTTTGGCGGCCCAGGCGCGTCGTTGCCAGTCGTCGTTTTCGAGCAGGCGGATGAGCACGGCCTCGACGCGATCGCAGCCGCGGCCCATGAGCGCCTTGATGCTCGCGGCCGCGATCAACACCGACGGACTGTCGACGAAGCGCAGCAGCACCCCGGTCACCGCCTCGCTGCGATCGCCGGCGAGCCCTTCGATCACCGCGACCTTCGCCTCGTCCGGGCCGTTCGGCGCGTCGAGCACCGCGATCCGCGATCCGAGACCGGCATCCGCGAACGCCGCGGTCGCCGGCGTGCGCCGGGTCGCGGGAGCGGACGAGGGCGACGGCAGCGGCAGGTGTCGGTCGTGGTCCCGCGAGCAGTCGCTCGCCGTCGCGCCGACGACGACGAGCATTCCCGCGACGATCCTGCGGCAGCGCCACCAGGCGTTCGACTCGATGCGCGCTCGACTCGCCACGGCCTCCTCCCCCCCGATTCGCGCTTCCTAGCACACCGAGAGGTGTGGGCGCGATCGTCAGCGCGACGGGGCGTCGAGCGCGGGGTAGTGACGGAAGATGCCGTCCTCGTTGAACGACAGGCGGCGGGCGGATGCGAGGTAGGCGGCGATGCGCGGCCGCGTCGCGACGCGACGGCGGAACGCGATCAGGCACGGAATCTTCGGCGCCAGGCGGGCCGTCGCGCGCGGGAACGCGTAGGCGAGCCCTTCGAGCACCTGGAACATCGACAGGTCGACGTAGGAGAGTGCGTCGCCGAGCAGCCACTCGCCGCCGTTCTTCTGTAGGATTTGCTCGAAGTAGCCGAGGAACTTCGGCATGCGCGCGCGCACGAAGTCGGTGCTGCGTTTCTTCGCCTCGCGTTTCTGGTCGGCGTAGTAGAGGCCGCCCGCGATCGGGTGGTGGGTGTCGTGCACCTCGGCGACGAGGTCGGCGATCGTGAGCTGGAGCGCGTTCGCGTAGAGGCGGCTCGCCTCGTCCTTGCCAACGAGGCCGTGGCGCGCGGCGAGGAACGCGAGGATGTTCGCCGTCTGAAAGACGAGGAGCCTCCCCGCCTTGAGGAACGGCGGCGCGAACGGCCGCACTCCGTGCGCCCCGTGCTCGAGGAGCTTCATCATCGCGCCCATGCCACCTTTCGACTTGGGCCGGCGCGCGACCTCGACGTAGGACGCACCCGCTTCCTCGAGGACGAGGCGGACGAACTCGCCGCGGCCTTGGATCGACGGCCAGTAGTAGAGCTCGTAGCGTTGCGTCGTCGGCATGCGATCGAAGGTTGCGTACCGCCGCCACGACGTCAATCCGCGCTCACGTTCCGCGGATACGCGCGCCGCAGCAACCGCGATTCGCCTTGCGCTTGACCGTACGCACGCGCTTCGGCATGGAAAGCGCCACGATGCCGTCCACGCACAATCGGGCCTGCCGGTACGTCACCTTGTTCGCGATGCTGACGAACGCCGTCGGCTGTGCCGGCGCCGCGCCCGTCCACTCGATCGCACCCGGGCGCCATGTCGCGCCGCCGTCGCCCGACGCCCCGAGCACGCGCGATTGCCCGACGAGCGCGATACGGAGCGTCGTCGCCGGCGTCAACGCCGCCCGCCGCCGCGCCCGTCTGCGCGTGCTCGTCGCCGACCCGCGCCTGGCGCGCGCCGCCTACGCGCGCGCCAAGACGATGGCGGCGCGAAATCGACTGTCGCACTCCGGGTGGGAGTCGGTCGTCCGTGGCGACGACGCCGTGGACGGCTCCATCGGCGAGAACGTCGCGTACAACTATCCGACCGCGGAGGCGGTGATGCGCGGCTGGCTCGCGAGCCCCGGCCACCGCGCCAACATCCTCCACGCGTCGTTTCACAGGATCGGCGTCGGCTGTATCGTCGACGCATCCGGCACGCGCTGGTGGACGCAGGACTTCGCGGATTGAACGGGAGGACGACCATGGCCGCCGAACTGACGCTTCTCGAGAACGACGATCTCATGCACCCCAACACCGGCGAGACGAACTTCAATGAGAGCGCCTACTACAACTTCTTCGATCCGCGCCGGCGGCTCGGCGGCTTCGTCCGCCTCGGCAACCGCCCGAACGAGGGCTACGCCGAGATGACGACCTGTCTGTATCTCCCCGACGGCCGCGTCGCCTTCATGTTCAAGCGCCCGTCGATCACGTCGAACGAGCGGCACGACGCCGGCGGCCTGCGGTTCGAGGTGCAGACCCCGTTCGTCGAGCATCACGTCGCCTATCACGGCCACTGCTGTCTGCTCGCGAACCCGCTCGAGATGGCCGAGCCGCGTGAGGCGTTCGCGAAGAACCCGCACGTTCCAGTCGAGCTCGACGTCCGCTGGTTCGGCCTTTCCCCAGGCTACGGCGGCGAGTTACGTCGTCGCGAGGGCGACCGCTGGGTGAGCGCCGGCGCGGAGAAAGCCGGCCAGGAGTTCGCCAAGGGCCACCTCGAGCAGCACGGCAAAGCCGTCGGCGCGCTCACCGTCGACGGCGTGCGCTTCGAGATCGACGCCCCCGGTCTTCGCGATCACTCGTGGGGTCCGCGCTACTGGCAGGCCCCGAAATTCTACCGCTGGCTCACCATGAGCTTCGGCGAGGACCTCGGCGCCGTGCCGCTCCTCACCGTGAACCGTGACGGCAGCGAGGTCCACGCCGGCTACGTCTACCGCCGCGGCCGAGCGAACGAGCGCATCGTGAAAACCGAGATCGAGACCGAGCGCGTGGGCGAGCAGCAGCTGCACGACCGCATCCGGGTTTGCGCCACCACGGCGGGCGGGGAGACGCTCGAGGTCACGGGACAGGTGCTGGCGATGATCCCGCTCCGCAACCGGCGCGAGGGCAAGGTGACGCGCATCGCCGAGGGGTTGACCGAGTGGCGGTGGGGCGACCGCGTCGGGTACGGGCTCGCGGAGTATCTCGATCACCTGGTGGATTGACGAGACGAGAGACCCCGCAACGTTCTTCGTCGTGTCAGAATGGGTCGGTTTCGACGCATCGATTCTCTATCTCCGTCTCAGGTTCATCGTCCGCGCGTCTATCGTCGCGTCTGTTGACGCTTCGCCCGCGAGTACGGTAGCTGCACCGGCACGCGGCGCGGCGACGCCGCGCTCCGGAAGTGCGAAGGGGAACACCATGCTACGACGCGCACGATGGCTTCCGCTCTGCTTTGCGGCCGCGATCTCGACCGCATGCGGTACACCGGAAGCACCACCGATCCGAAGCGCACCGGCGCCGGCCGTGCGAAGCGATGCCGCACCAGCGGCACCCGCGTCTCGCGATCCGGAGGCTGCCCGCCGGGCCCCGGTGCCCCGCGACAGTCCGCTCGCGAAGGTCCAGGTGGGCATGGGGATGAAAGAGGTCACGGATCTCATCGGCCCGCCCACGGATTCGAACCGGTACATCACGGGGAAGGCGTTCATTCCGTACTACTTCGGCGATGATCGTGCGCGAGTCGAGTGGCACTACAAGGGCATTGGGCGGATCACCTTCTCCGCCGGCGGAGCCTTCGGGCAGCGGGCTAGCGTGCAGTGGGTGGAGTACGATCCGAACGAGATCGGATACGTGCGATGAGGGGGCGCGCTATGGGCGACGGGCCGTGAGGTCGGTGCCCAGCGATCCGAGCATCGTCCTGACCCGCGTTTTCAGAGGTGATCCTCGCGCCCGGAAGTTGCTGGCGATTCCCCCTGCAGCCCAAGGGCGAGTGGGGAGTCGGCGCGCCGTAGCCGCTCAACGGCACCATTCGAATGGCGGCGTACAGACGCAGAAAACACGGCAGTCAGCGCGCGAGTGGTCGATCGGGCAATTGAGTCGCTGTTCCGCAGTCGGGATGCAGCTGTTCGTAGGCGGCGTCAACGGCTCGGGCTTGTGCGTCCTTCCCGTCTGTTTCGCGCCTGGGGGCGCGACTGTCGGTAGTGGCTCGGGCGTGCTCGTCGGCAGCGGCTCGGGAGCGCGCGCAATCAGTCCGTCTTCCGATGGATCGATGACGATGCGGTACGACTGGCCGGTACCAGAGCGGGTGTAGATCAGAAGGAAGCGTTTCGGGGCCAGGCGTGCACCGAGCACCTGAACGGTATCAGGCTCGCCGTGACCGGCGAGGAACGTGCTGATGCGCGGCTCGAGACGGAGCTGCTGATAGATGAGTTGCCCCGCCGTCGACGGGTCTGCGCCGGACACTTGAAGGGGCTCGCTGTTCGGATAGGAGTCCCAGATCCGGCGCTGCAGCCCAGGCTGCAAGTACATGCATCCGGCGGCCGCGCTGAGGAGAGCGATGACCCCAGCAACACAAGCGCTCGTCCCTCGGGTGCGGCATCTCATCTTCCTACCTCCTCGGCCAGCTGCTTGATAGCCACTTCCAGGTTGTAACGCACCCGCGGGTCGGTCTCGCGTTCCTCGCGCTCCGTGAGCGGACGGAGCGCCTCCCGACACCGGTCCTCTCCCAGCACCTTGGCGGCCCAGGCGCGGCGCTTCCATGCTTCGTCCTCGAGAAGCTCGATCAGAGACGGGGCGACCAAGTGGCAAGGCCGCCCGCCGAGGCCACGAATTGCGGCCATGTAGACCAACTCCGAGATGTTCCGCGCGCCTGCGATCAGCACGATGACAGCATGATCGCTGTGATCGGCCGCCATCCCATTCACCAGCGCGACTTTCTCATCGTCGGAGAGATCGGGCTGGTCGAGGATCTCCAGCGCGTAGCGATAGCGCGCTGGCAGCGATGCTGTGGCGGCAACTGTGGGGAGGACCGTCGGTTCGATCGTCGGGATCGGCGTCGGCTCCGGCGTCGGCGGCGGCTTCGGCGGCCGGGTCACAAACCACAAGACAGCCGCCGCCGCTCCTATGAGCGCCGCGGCAGAGGGGAGCATCCCACGCCGGAGCGACCATCGGGTTCCCGGTGACGGCTCCCGCGTCGTCGCCGCGCGCGCCGGTCCGAGCGTGGAGGGCGTCACCTCCGGCGCGCTGGCGCGCTGCAGCGGCAGCCGGTACACCGGGTCGCCGTACAGCATGTAGCTCGCCCACGTCAGCTCGTTCCATCCGCGTACCTCGATGATGCGTCGGCGCGCCGCCTGCAGCGCCTGGCCGATGGCTTCGCCCCGCAGGAGCGTTTGGTAGAAGGCGCGGGCGAAGCGCGCGCTCTCTTCATCGTGCGCCACCCAGAACGTTCCGATGTAATTGCGCACGCCCGCGAGCAAGAAGGCGCTACCGATGCCGAAGGCTTGACCCTCGTACGCGCTCGCGCCGTCCCAGCCGACGGTCGCTCCGGCGTGGCAGGAGTTGGAGAACACCAGCAGCGGCAGCCGATCGAGCTTCGCCATCTCCCCGGCCGTCAGTACGCCGTCGCGCAGGACCCAACCGCTGCGGGTCGGGTCGAGCGGATCGTAGGTGCTGTGGCCCGCGAAGTGCACGATGGTGCTACGTGCGAGCGCCTGCAACAGCGGCACACGGCGGATGTCACCGCCGGTGAGTCGTCGCACCCGCACGCCTTGGACCCGGGCGAGCTGCGCCTCGATCGCCGTCGCTTCCTCCATCGCTGCGGGTAAAGTTTCGGTGGGATCGGCGACGATGAGAATCTCGAGGGTCCCGGACGCGGTCGCTTCGCTCGCGGCGCGCGGTAGGGCGCGCTCGGTGATGACCTGGCGCCCAACGCAGAACTTGGTGGCGAGAAAATCGTGCCCGTCGTAGCAGAGCTCCCAAGGAATCTGGACCAGCTGCTCGTCAAGACGCAGGTAGAGGTCGGTGCCCGCCGGGCTGGTGCTGATCTTGCGGCGCGCGGGCTCCGTGAGGAGCTGCGAGTAGATCAGCGCGCCGATGGCACGGAGCTCCGCCGCGCGATCCGCGACCATCATCGGGGCGTCGGCGCTCTGCGCCTCCGTCGTGCCGCGACCGGCACCGCGCCCGGCGGCGACCCGCTCGACCTCGCCCGTGATGTCCGTGATGAAGGACGGGTCGACGCGGGTCTCGCTGCGGGGAATGAGCGTATCGGTCTCGGCGAGATCGACGAGGTGCATGTCGCCGCGGCGGAGAATTGTCATCCGCACGGGCGACGCCGATCGCGCCTCGACGGGAACCGCCTTGAGCAAGGTCTCGAGCCCGCTCGCCATCTCGGCTGCCGAGGCGAAACGGGCGGCAGGGTCGCGGGCGAGCGCGCGGCTCACGACTGCATCGAGCGCCAGTGGTATCGCCGCATCGAGCATCGACGGCGGCCGCGGTTCATTGTTCAGGATATGGTACATTAGCTCGGTGGTCGTCTTGCCTCTGAAGGGCGAAGTCCCGGTGACAAGCTCGTAGAGAACGACACCGAGCGAGAAGAGATCGGCGCGTCCATCGATGGCCTCGCCGCGCCATTGCTCGGGCGCCATGTAGCGCGGCGTGCCGACGGCCGCCATGGTCAGAGTGGTCGTGGCGGTGACTACACGTGCGATGCCGAAGTCCGCGAGCTTCACATGCCCGTCCTCGAGGCAGAGGATGTTGTCGGGCTTCACATCGCGGTGGATCACGCTCCGGCGGTGCGCGTAGTCGAGTGCGGAACAGATTTGAATAATGAGGCTGACCGCCTCCCGCACGGTGAAGCGTGGCGTCTGGCGCATCTTCGCGCGCAACGACTCACCCTCCACGTACTCCATCGCGATGTACACCTCGCCACCGTCCTCCCCGATGTCGTAGACGGTCACGATGCCAGGATGCGAGAGCTTGCCGGCCGCGCGCGCCTCGCGCCGGAAGCGGCGCAACGCTTCCGCCTCTGATTCTTGCTCGAGGTAGCGATCCTTACGGATCGTCTTCAACGCCACCATCCGGTCGATCCGGGGATCGTGGGCCTTGTAGACGATGCCCATACCGCCGCGGCCGATCTCGGCCAGGACACGATAGCGTCCGGCGACGGTTCTCCCGCCGGTGTCATCGGCTGTGGTCATCTGTGGTGGCGGGGGGCCGAGCCCGGATAGCCCAAAACCTTGCAGTAAAGCAAAGCGGCGCGGCGATCAGGCCGTTGTCGCGGGCCGTCAGGCCGTCAGCCGTCAGCGCCGACCTGCTCCATTGTGGTGCACGAGCGGCCCGCGAGCGGCCCATTGCTGGGGCGAGTCGATAGGAAATATGCCCCTGGCGTTAAGTACAACGAGCGGACGTGCTCGTGGAGCCTGTGACACTGGTAGCGTATCTTCCCGCTTGATCAACCATCCATCTATGCGACGGCGACTAGGAATCATCAACGACGTAATCGCGCTTGTCAATATCGTCGTGTTGCTAGCGATGAGAGCGAGCACGATCTGCGCCGCAGCTACGGATGAGATTCCTCGTTTCGAGGGTCACGGGAAATGCGATAGGCCAATGTGCCATGGCGCTGAGATCGCCGCGCCGCTTCGACAGCAAACGTGGCTTCACGGCGGCGCTTCACAGGTAGAAGGGTCGCTCGCTCGGTCGGCACACACGAGATGGCGGAACCGTATCTTCGATCGTCACTCTGAGGCGTATCGAACGCTGACGCACTCTGAAGGCGAGACAATTGGCGGCCACATGGGCATTGATCCGACGACCAGCGCCAAGTGCCTCCGCTGCCATGCTCCGCCCGCAACGGCAGATCCGGCGGGATCGCATAGGGTCGAAGACGGGGTCAGCTGCGAGCATTGTCACGGTCCGTCTGAGTTCTGGCTCGGCGCGCACTTTCAACGTGACTGGGCCTCGAAGCGTGGGCAGTACCTAACCCGCTGGTTCCACGATCTGTGGGATTTCGTAGCGCGCGCCGAGACCTGTGCGTCATGTCACGTCACGATCGATCACGAGATTGTCGCGGCCGGTCACCCGGCCCTGCAGTCCGAGATAGTCGCATACTCGGCAGTGATGAAGCATTGGAATGATCTGGATAGGCTGCCGACCGGCACGTTCAGTCCGGACCCCTCGCTCTGGGCTATCGGTCAGATCGTTGGTTTGCGGATTACGGTCAAGATGATTAGTCAACGCGCCGGGCGCACCGACTTTCAGGCCATCGGTGACTACTCACATTTCACAGATAAGCAATGTTACCAATGTCATCACAAGTTGATCGAGGATGCCGTACGCCAGGCGCTAGGACATTACGAGATGGTCGATATTATCACGCAGATAGTATTTCCCGAATCACGAGGTGAATTAGACCGACTATGGACGGACCTCACAACTGCGCTGCCCGATAGCGCCGACGAGACGCAGCGACAATCCGAACGGCTTGAGCAGTGGTTGGTTCCACAGGAGCGGCGTCTGTCGGAACACGTACTTGATCAGGTGACGACACGGAGATTACTGGATCGCATCACTTCGAGCGGGAATCGGCTGAAAACGATCGAACTGAACGATCACACGAGTCTCATAGACAAGTCTAGTGTGACGCGCATCGATAACATCGGTGAGCCGTGGTGGTACACGACGGGACCACCCGAGCAGACAATCATGGCGATCGAGGCGCTCTGCGAGCCCGCGTTTCCCGGCAGGTGTGCGGCAGGTCCGGGCGGCATAGAACCGGAGCTGCGCGAGATTCTGAACGCCGTGGACGACCGCCTTCACTATCGTCCCGATCAGTTCGGAAACGCGTTGAACAGTATCAGGGCGAAGCTGTTTCACTGACTGCGATCCGATGCGAAGACACCTTCTCCCCTATCGAGCAGGCGCCTATCCTGCTCCCCACTGATTGAAGCCACCACTACGACCGTGGTTGAAGGCAATGAGGTGGTCCCTGCCGTGAAGGCTCCGTGCGCGGCTGGCGGGCCTGAAGCGTACGCATCGCTTCCAGGCGCTCGGTCATATTGGGATGGGTGTCGACGAGCCCGCCGCCTTTGGCCCCCTCGCGGGTGAGAAGCACCTCGAAGGTATGGGCCATCGTTCCGGCCGGGTCGGCGTCGCCCTCTGCCCGCAGAATCTCGATCGCTTTTTCATCCGCATCTGCTTCTTGCGAGCGCGAGTACGCCGGCAGGACAACCATGCTGGCCCCTATGACCGCGAGGGCGGCAACCGGTCCCCAACCTGGAATCCGGCGCAGTGCGCCGCACCTGGGCGCCGCGGGGGGCCACGCCGCTCCTGCGCCATCGGTATTCTCACGAGCGCATTTCGGCGATCTCCGCCATCACCGTCAGCCCGCGCCGCCACCGCCTCGGCCTCTACTGCCACTTTCACTTCGCCAATATCAGCCATGTCGAGGTTGCCGTGTTCCTCCGTCTGCTGCTGCGCCACCTGCACGGCCCGGTCATCCTCCTCTGGGACGGCGGGTCGATTCACCAGGGTCCTGCCATCCGCGCGCTGTGCGCTCGGCATCCGCGCCTGCACCTTGCACCTCGAACGCTTTCCCGCCTACGCCCCCGAGCTCAACCCGGACGAGCAGGTCTGGAACCACTTCAAGGCGCGCCTCGCCAATGGCTGTCCGCTGACGATCGACGACCTGCTAGACGATCTCACACACCTCGCGCGCACCACGCGGCGCTCGCCGGCCCTGCTGCGCAGCTTCCTGCTCACGTCCGATCTGCCGTCGTTGCGTGCGCCCTGCCTTTCTATTACTTATGCAGCACCCAATAACTCGGCGGGCACAGAGGACAGGACGCAGAACGCACACGAACAACACGGGATAGTCGGCCTAATGATGACTTGCGAGTACTCTCGCGACGTTATTTGTGGTGAATTCGCTATCTTGAGCAGCCTTATCGATCGTCACTGTGATCCAGGCTGACTTGAATGGATCAAACTTTAACAGAGCAATGAGCTTCATCCGCTCAGATACCGGGGCACCAGCGAATTCTTGCGCGCGTTTTATCTCGGGAACCCATTGCGCGCTGTACGAGGCCATAATGAGGCGATAATCATCGACGCCGATTTGGCGTACTTCGTTCTTCACAACCTTGTCTACCCGGAACACCGCGTCTTTTAGATAAAGAATCCCCTCACGCTGCGTTATGCCGCTGCTCTTGGCGAGGCGATCGCCGTCTGGTGTTACGACAACGATGATTTTGTTTTCAACACCCATCAGCTGCTGACTGTAATTTCCCCAACTGAATTTCTTGTTTGCCAGATACTCGCGAAACTCGGGGTCATCCTTTATGGACAACACACCGGCTTTTTCGAACGCCTTATAGCATAGATATTCATTGTGAGAGATAGTGCGGTTTTCTACATCGGCTTGGCCACCCATTTCGTTAAGCACGCTGAATGGTCCTAACGGTAATACCCTGACGGCATCAAGCTGCCCATCGAGCAACCGTACGGCATCGGAATCCGATAACTCTGGTGCGGCGAATATGGAGGTAGCCATGGACAATCGGACCAACAGAACAACGGACGCGAAGAGGATCAATCTCGTGCTTATGGCCGCAGAGCACAATCGGCGGCGCAGGAGCCTTCGTGCCCAATGACCGTGCTCGTCAGATACATGCATCCCGTGATGAGCTGGTATCATTCGCATTGTCATCGCCCGCGCGCGACCGACGAAGTTCCCTGTCTCACGGCGGTCGTCGCCGCCCTTGGCGGTCCGCACCGACATCCGCAAGTCCGCCTGCGCCTATCACGTATGGGTACGATCGCTCGCGACTCCAGAGTGGCTGATAGTACCCCACGTTCTAGAAATCAACACGCCGGGGGGCGCAAGATTGACTTCTCCTATGCCATTGTGGCGCATCTTTGTGCTTCGTATTCGGCCACCTCAGCCGGGCGGTGATTCTCCTGCAGCCGCGATCGAGTGGGAACCGTAACCGCTCAGCGGCACCAGTCCGGGGGCGTCGCGCACGCGCAGACCTGGCGACAGTCGGGGCGCGTGCGGTCGATCGGGCAGTTGAGTTCCTGCTCTCCGGTCGGCGGCGTGCAGTTCCGGGGGGCAGGTGTCGGCATCGAAGACGCAACGGTTTGCCCGCGTGAGCGTCGAGGGCCGGTGCGCTCGGGGGTCGGAACAGGCTCCGGCGTGCTCGTCGGCAGCGGCTCGGGAGCACGCGCGATCAGCCCGTCCTCTGAAGGATCGACGACGATGCGGTAGGGCTGGCCAATGGCGGAATGGGTGTACATCAGGAGGAAGCGCTTCGGGGCCAGGCGCGCGCCGAGCACCTGAATAGTATCAGGTTCGCCGTGACCGCCGAGGAACGTGCTGATGCGCGACTCTAGACGGAGCTGTTGATAGAAATATTGCCCCTGGCCCTATGTACGACGAGCGCTCTCGGATGTGGTCGTGGAGCCCGTGACGCTGGTGACGATACACCCATGCAAAGGCAATTAGACGACGGCAACAAAGTAATCGCGCTTGCAATTGTCGTCGCGCTAACGTCGATAAGATCGAGCACGATCGGCGCCGCAACTACGGATGGGGTCTCTCGTTTCGAAGGTCAAGGGAAATGCGGTAGGCCGATGTGCCATGGTGTTGGGATCGTTGCGACGCTTGGGCAGCAAGCATCGCTTCACGGCGGCGGTTCGCGGGTGGAGGGGTCGGCGCTCGCTCGGTCGGCACACACGAGATGGCGAAACCGCATCTTCGATCGTCACTCTGAGGCCTATCGAACGTTGACCCGTGATCGCAATCGGGACGAGTCCAGACACGCGCGCATCGAAACACACGGCGCCGGCATCCCCTATGACCATTGTCAGTTGATCCTTTTTTCCCGGGAAGAAACGGTCACGTTGGCCGAGAATTGGACGGGAACGGCCAGCAGCGCGCCGCGTCAGATTGCTTTATTAGCAGTTCGAGATGAAAGGGCGCGAGAGCCGGGCGGTTCGGCTCCTGCGAGCAGCGGCCGAGACTGCAGTGCGCGCCGCCGTGATCCACAACTTTTGACAATACCTCGTGCATCCTGCAATCACTGTAGTAATCCAGACTGCTATAAGTAGCTGCATACCTTGTTTCGTGACCATCGGAGACCTCCTCATCAAGGCTAGTAATGTATTGTACGGCTACTTTCCGAAGATATGCAACCTTTGCGACCTCGCTCAGCTCAGACCGGTATAGGTCTCATTCTCATTGACAGGCTCCGCAGATCGAAGAGACATTATCTCGGCACGGTCGGGATTGGTCAAGAAGGGAGAGGAGTTGACAGCCGTATCAAGGACTGCGTGCAGTATCTGACCTTGGGCAGAAATGAGTATACCAAGCAAGTAGAAGATCCCGCCGGCGACTCCTCCGAGCAGCATTCCCGCTACGCCCATTTGGGCCGATGCCTGAAAAGCGAGGAGCATGATGCCTACGCCCACTAAGATCCCCACGATCTTGATGGAGCTACCAAAGCTTACGATTACAGTTGCGACGGAGTATGCGTCGCGATACCGCTTCCGAAGGGCATTGATCTCGGTCGTGTCGGACATGATTGGTAGCCTCCCTGTCTGCACCTAGCACAACTGGTTGACGGATCCGTTTATCGGACGTTGTCGCGCCCCCCTGCTTCCTCTTCTTCCCAACGGACGCTGACAGCCACCGAGCCGGGTACCAAAGCCGTGGCTCGTGTGTCAATGATTCTCACCAGAATGGGACCACGGAGCGCTGTTGAAAAGCGCCGAATCGAATGACTAATGACTTTTGCTCCAATCTGATGCAGCTTGGGCTGACCGACTCGGGAACCTGTGTTCGCTAGACTCTTGGGAGAATACACGCGCCGCCCCCGTTAGAAGCAACCCGCCACGAACTCGAAAGGCAGGAGCGCCACGTCCATCACCAGTGTGACCGGCACGAGCGTGACCTTGAGTGCGGCGGGTGCGTCCAGGCTGGTGAGTCCGCGCGTGGTGGCGAAGATGTACTCGGAGTTGTATCTGCCGTCGCTCTTGTAGACACGCTCGGCGTCTTCCCCACGAGCCAGGCGCACCGACGTACCCGCCTGCACGAGGAGCACGCAGGTGCAGAGCACGACGACCAGCGCCAAGCGATGATGTCTTCTCATGAGATTTCCTCCCTACACTCGTACGGCCGTCGCAGCGGCCCACGATGCCAGCTCTAGGGTGTCCGCGCGGGCGTGCTCCCAGAGTAGCTCCGTGGCGCGATCGGGACACCAGGAGCCCGCACTCTCGCCCAAGTTCCAAAGGATAGGAGACGCCCCCAGGCTCTCGCGGAGAAACGGGTAGCGTACCACCCACCGCGGGACCTCCGAGTCCGAAAGGTAGGGCACGGGGGACGAAAGCGTGCGTACGTCGCGCTTCAGCTTGTCCAGCGACGCAATCTTCGTGCGGCGAATGTCACGCGCCGCGTGGTGATACGCGAGAACGGTGGCGACTGCCGCGTGAACTGCCACGGAACCGTCGTCGGTACCGAGGGCTCGTGCCGCGATTCGAGCCTCGGTCTCCTCCAGGTGCCGTTCGTAGATAGCGATGGGCAATTCGACGCGCTCATAGCGCTCGAGCTCGCCGAATGCCGCCGCCGCAGCTGCGGCGGACTGCCGGAGCTCAGGTCCGGCGTCGGCAGGCGGAAGAAACGTAGCGGCGGCCGGGCGGGCTTTCTCGGTCAGCGCCGCCTCGGTCTCCACCCCTGCCGGCCCGGCGGCCGCGTACCAGAGGACGTTGTAGCCACGCCCGGCCATGCAGCGCCGGACAGCCTCGGCCTGGATCGCTGCTCCCTGGCCGAGTCCATTGATCCCCCCATAGAGCGCCCCGAGGCCCGCACCTTTTCCTGCGTTGCCCCCGAGGATGGCGGCAGTGAGCGCGCCGATGCCGGCGCCGACTACCGCGCCACCGAGGGCCAGGGAGTCGGGCCCGGGCGCCTGGGATGCAAGGTGCTCGCACTGATTCAGGTCGAGTTCGTACTCGCTCTGCGTCTTGCCGCTCGTGGCAAGGTCGACGACGGCCCGCTGGTGGGCAGCGCAGCCGGCGAGCGTGAAGACTGCGAAGACAAGGATTGCTCCTTTCATGTCAGATCTCCTTTCGCGGATACCTCCAGAACGTGATGTGCGCGCGTCAGCAACCGGGACGTCCTCGAGATCCTCATTCCGGCGTCTCATGCACAAGGTCGCGCGAACGACCGAAATCGGATCACTGGCTTTCGACACCTTGCCGGGGGTGTCGAATCCCCTGAGCCCATCGCCATTGCTTGCCGACGCGTGAGCCATACTGATAGTCGGCGCGATCATGCGGCCCGTGGGAGCTCGCGTCCGTGGCTCCACCGTGGCCCGCGTCGTCGCTCTCGCGATGCTCGTCGCGGGAGAGGGGTGCGCGAAGATCGCGACCGTACCGAGGCCTTCGCTGCGAGGCTGCGGCGGGCTCTTCACCTTTGCTGCGCTGCCGTATGTGAGCGGCCACGAGCAACGCAAGCTCGAGGAGTCGGTCCCGAAGGTCACGGCGAATCAGCTCGACCTACGACTGCGCCGGAACTACTACCGGATCCTCTACGCCGAGGACGGCAGCTCGACGGGCGAGACGCGCGACGCGTTCGTGGGTCGGATGCTGTCCGAGGAACACGCACCGCCGGGCCTCCTGGCCGGTGTCGAACCTGAATCACTCAAATTCGCAGTCGCACCAACGCCGGAGCAGCGGCGAGATCTGCATTTGGCCATCGCCGAAGCTCGTAGGCCGCTGGCGCAGCGTCTGGACCGCGTTGCGGCGAGACTCGTGTCGGCCACCGCGCGGCCCGACGTGACCTATCGCCTCGACGCACGCATGCGACTCAATGCCGGGGCCGAGCTCGGCTTCGGGTCGCACCGGATACTCGTCGGCCCGTCGCTCGTCCTACTGGCCGAATCCGAGGACGCCCTTGCCTTCGTGCTCGGCCACGAGCTTGCCCACATCGTACACCATCACACGAAGTTCAAGGCGCTGCAGGATCTGTTCGTCTGGGTGGTGACGCTTGGCCAAGCAACCGGTCGCACCGGTGAAACCATCTCGGGGATTCTGTCGCAGGGAGGTACGGCGGCCATCAATCGCGACAAGGAGTGCGAGGCCGACTACTACGCGTTGCAGTACATGCACGGGGCCGAGTACCGACCGGAGGCGGCGGTCGAATTCTGGAAGCTCATGCTGGCCCTCAGGCCGACGACGTCCCGACAGTGGGTGCCGTTTGTCTCGGGGTACCCGCCCGAAGCCGAGCGGGTGCTCCGCCTGGCGCGCTGGGCCGAGCTCGACCTTCTTCACGGTCCCTCGACGGGTTCGCTCGCGGACGTGCGATCATGCGAAGGCGCCGGTCCTGCTACGGTTCAAGATCTGAGCCCCGAGGACGCCATCGAGTCGTTCGGCCTCGTGCTCGAATGACGCCCGAGGCCGTGGACGTCGGCGGCGGCGCGTGATCAACGCACGACGAAGAGGAACTCGGAGATCTGGTCGGACGGGGTACCCGCCTCGCTACCACGCACCTGCACGCGGTAGGTGCCTGTCGCGAGCTCGTCCGTACGCATCCTGATCTCGACGGGCTCGGCTGATGCGGATCGGAACGTCTCGCGTGCCGCGTCCTTGCCGCCGGGACCCACGACCTGGACCTCGACGCCCTGAGCCGCCGGCGGCAGGGCGCTTGGTGGGAGGCGAAGCGAGACACCGCTAGCAAGGTCGCTGAGCTGAACCTCTGGTGTGCGATCGGGAGCAAGCACGATCGCGCGCCACAGCTCGTCGGGTCCAGCCTTTCGCAATCCACTGATGGTGCTCCCGATGGCGGGTGGTCGGGCACGCCTTACGTCCGCATCCTCGCGCGGCTCCTCAGTATCGGCGAATCCGAGCACGTGCGGCTCGCCCGAGTCGCCGTCGGTGTGGGTCGGGCCGTCGAGCGCCCCCGACGCTTCCATCTCTTCTTGCGTGTCTGCCGACCCGTTCTCGCTGCCATCGGCGACGCTCGACTTCTTCGCCATCGCGTCCACATCGGCCGCCGGACCCGTCGGGAGGGATTTCTCCAGTGCCATCTCTCTCGTGAGTACCGGTGGCTCGGCGACAGCCATGGGAGGTGCGCCTGCCGGCACGGACGCGGCTCGGCTCCCAGTCGTCCGGGGCGTGCCTCCGCCCGTTCGGGCCAGTCCTCCCGATTGCTCAAGGGGATGCTCGGCGGCACGCGGCTGCGTGCGAGTTGCTGCCAGGCGGGAGTCTTCTTCGCTTGGTGGGGGGGCCTTGTTCGCAGCCCTCGTAGGGTGGTCGTCGGCTCCGCGGATCGGGCGTGGTTCGCGATTCGCGAGCTCCGGTGGCTGCGCTTCTCTTAAGGCAGGCTGCGCCACAAGGGGTGCGGTACGGCGAAGCTGCATCAGCAGGGCGGGATACAACAGGACGAGGACGAGCGCGTACGCGAACGCGGGATGCCACACGACCGCCCGTAGCCAGGACGGAAGCTCACGGGTGAAATTCCACGACCGTGCACGCTGCTGGGCGGCGGGCCGCCGGAGAGCGGAGAAGTCGAACCCTCGCAGTGCCCTCAGCTCGTCGGCGCACGCGTGGCAGCATGCGAGGTGTTCTTCGATCGAGCGCAGCTGCACGGGTTGCAGCGCCGCGCGGTGCTCCTCGTAGCTCAGAAGAAGCTCCTTGGAGGGATGAGAGGCGCTCGCGCCCTCCCCGGACTGGAGCTCCAGCTGCAGCTCCGTCCACACCTGGACCTCGCACGCACAATCCGGACATGCGGGATAGTGCTCGCGAAACTCGGCCCACGTCGGATCGCGCGGATCGATCACGAACGCTGCCAGGTCTCGCTCGAATGCCTTGCGACAGATCACGATCGGGTCCTGCGGCTCGGGAACGGAGCCGGCGGTGCGCTTACCTCAAAGGTCGACCGCGGAGCTGGCTTTGGATCACTGCGCACGATCGACGCCCTCCCGGAGTCGCCTGCGGAGGGTCGAGAGCCCCGTCTTGAGGCGACGCTTCATCGTCCCGAGCGGAATCCCCGTCTCGGCGGCGACGGTCTCGTACGTCTTCCCCTGGCGATAGATGCCGTCGAAGACACGCTGCTCGTCGGCCGGCAGATCGCCGACGGCCGCCCAGACGTCGGCGGCACGCTCGTCTCGTGGCGATCGCGACTCCTGCAGGAGGGTGTCCTCGGTCAGCTCCTCACCCCAGGGCAGCGTTTCCTTCTCGCGGCGGCGGAGTCGCAGCTTGAGGCGGTCGACGAACTTGTTCCGCGTGATGACGCGGACGTACGCGAGGAGCGCGCGGGGGTCGCGCAGCCGTCCTCGCTGCGCGTTCTCGACGATCGACAGCACGATCTCCTGCCGGAGATCGTCCCACTCATCCTGAAAGTCATAGGCGCGAAGGCGCGTCAGGTAGCCGGTGATCAACCCGTTGAGCTTGAGCAGGGCGAGGTGGTCGCCGTCCAGGAGCCGATCCAGGATCCGGATCCAGTCCTCCGGCCGGTCCTTCATGGTGCATGTGTCTTAGACCGGATGTTGCCACGACAACAACCCCGCTCTGGCGGAGGCGAACGCGAGCGTGATCCGATTCGCGGAGCTGCGGCGACCTTGGATGTAAGGGGACGGTTAGCGGTTCGTCGGAGGGTCCATGCGGTCAGCGAGTCATTGCGGTCCACCCGCTCCTGCTCCCGGGAGCCGTATTCGACGCTCCGTTCTCGTAGGTCTGACTTCACTGTTGATTGCGGGATGCGGAAGTGGCGGCGATCCCGAGGTGTTGCCTCCCAGCCTCACGGCATCCCCTACGCTCACTCTCTCACCAACCCTCGGCCCTACGCCAAACCCGACACCGACCATTGAGATGACCGGCTCGCCGCCCACCGCCGGCGCCACCGCGGGCCTCATCGCGCAGGGTGCGCGGATCTTCTTCCAGGAGACGTTCGGCGGAAACGGCCGCACCTGTGGCACGTGCCATCCCGCCGAGGCGGACTTCACGTTGACGCCCGAATTCATCGCCGCGCTTCCGGCCGACGATCCACTGTTCGTTGCTGAGCTCAACCCGGATCTCGCCGGCCTCGAGAACCCCGACCTGATGCGCAGCCGCGCGCTCATCCTCGAGAATATCGACGGATTTGACCAGCCTCCCGTCTTCAGGGGCGTGCCCCACATTTTCGACCTGGCGTTCACGGCCCCGTCGGCTGGAGCGGCAACGTCCCAAATCTCCGCGACTTTGCCGTGAACGCGATCGTCCAGCACTCCCCCCGCACGCTGAACCGCGTGTCCGGCGTCGATTTCCGGTTTCCGACTGAGCATGAACTGGATGCCCTCGAGGCATTCATGCTGTCCGTCGTTCTCCCTCCCGATCAGAACTTCGACGTCCAGGCGTTCATGACGTCTCCAGCGCAGCAGCGCGGGCTGGAACTCTTTTTCGGTCGGGCGAAGTGCGGCGAGTGCCACAACGGCCCGGTGCTTGCCGGTGGATCCTTCAATACCGGGATCGTGAATCTCCCGGTCAATACCACGCCTCCGTCCGCGTGCGACCCACCATGTCCGGCGATCGGCCCACTCGAAGCCGGCGGTCAGCGTGAGTTCAACGTCCCCCCGCTCTTTGGGTTGAAGAACACCACGCCCTTCTTCCACGACAACTCGGTCGCGACGCTACACGATGCCGTCGCATTCTACACCAGTGCCCAGTTCAATGCGTCGCCCGGCGCGACGTTCGTCGGCGGAATTGAACTCTCCCCGGCCGAGATCAACGACATCACCGCGTTCCTCGAGGCGCTCACGACCTGCGGCAACGGCGTCGTGGATCACGGCGAGCAGTGCGACGACGGGAACGCGGCGAGCGGGGACGGCTGCCGTCCCAACTGCACCATCGAGGTCTGCGGCGATGGAGTCGTGGACCCCCAGGAGGCCTGCGACGACGGGAACGCGAGCGATAGCAGCGGATGCGAGGGGAGCTGTCTGAGCCTACGACCGAACCGGTGAACGTAAAGATGCATGTGATGCGAAGCGCTATCGCCCCACAGTGCCTCACTCTACTTCGCCCTCTTGCGACCAGGGGGTTTGGCCTGGCCGCGTCGGACGAGGGAAAGCCAGCCGCTAAGGGCTTGCTAAGAAATAAGGTTTACAATTGACGCTTGGTCCGCGTCCGTGCGTGCGCCGGCGGCGGTGCCAGGGTGTAGTTCCACTCCGGGTGGAACGCGTGGGGTGTGAGCTGGAGATCGCGCATCGCGCCGGCGGAGATCTTCGTACCGACCGCGTACGCGCGCGTGTCGAGCAACGCCTTGACCCTCAGCCCGCTGCGGGTGCGCGTGTGGCCAATCAGATTCACGACCGTCGCGTAGCTCACCAACGGCGTCCCCTTCCAGTTCATGCTGATGAACGAGAAGAGGCGGTGCTCGATCTTGTTCCACTTGCTGGTGCCGGGCGGGTAGTGCGCGACCGTGATCGGGACGCCGATCTCGGTGGCCAGCGCGTGCAGCTGCACCTTCCAGGCCCGCAACCGATTGCCGTTGCTGCCGCCAGCGTCGGCGCAAATCAGCAGGCGCGCGGCGCGCGGATAGGTCTTCTTGCCCAGCCACTGCCACCACCGGCGGATGCTCGCCACCGCAAACGCCGCCGTGTCGTGCGTCATGCCCACGTTCACGAGCGCCCGATCCTGGGCCACATCATAGGTCCCGTACGGAATCGCCTTGCCTTCTCCGAGAGGCGGGAAGTCGTGGGTGCAGACCGGCCGCGGCCGCCCCGTCGGTCGCCACGTCCGGCCCGCATTTTTAAAGGCTCCCACGAGCTCCTTCTTCTTCGTGTCGACGGAGATCACCGGATCCCCGGTGCGCATGAAGGCTTTCACCGCGGTGTTGATGTAGCGGAACTGCGCGTCGCGGTCGGGATGCTGCGGCCCCTCGAGGATCTTCACGTTGGCCTGCAGCGAATACCCCCAGTCGTGCAGCCAGCGCGCGACCGTGACCCCGGTCATGGGAAACCCCCGCCGCGTCACTTCCTCCGCGATGACGCGGGTCGATTTGCTCGTCCATTTGAGCAAGCTCATCGGGTCGCCCGCCGTCGTCTCCTCCAGAATGCGCGTCAGCGCGCGGTCCACGCCCGGCTGCACCTCCTCGATGCGCTTCCGCCCGCCGCCGACGCGGCGAATCCGGCCGCCCTCCACCAGTGCCACCGGGCGCGGCCGCTGCAATTCCGCCGCCCCTTTGGTGATGGTCGGACGCGACATGCCGGTGAGGTGGCACAGACGACTGATGCCACCCCGTCCGAGGGCCAGGGCCCGCTCGGCCACGAACAGCCGCGCCTGCGCCTCGTTCAAGGTCCCGAGCACCTTGAGCCAGCGCTTCTCCGTCCCCGAGACCAACGCCTTCGCCGCCACGCGCCCATACTCTCGCACGGTCCGCAGTGTAGACCAATGCGCGAGAAGTGTAAATGTTATTTCTTATTGAGCGCTGCATAAGTAATAGAAATCTCCACGCCCGCGTGGTACCCTGCGGGCATGAGACCCCAGGGCAGTGCGGCGGAGTTGGAGCGGCGGCGGCGGCGGGCGATCCGACTGCTGGAGGGCGGGCAGTCGCTGTCG
>JACQEO010000025.1 GCA_016200545.1 Deltaproteobacteria bacterium
CCACTCGAGGTAGTCCAGGCAGTCCGCATCGGTCGAGAACCAGGCCAAGAACTCGCCGGTGGATCTTGGGTAGCGCACGCTCGCCAGCGGGGCCGAGGTCACCGCCTCATCTTACTCCGCTTAGATGGATACCCCAACGTCGCGTAATGTTCGGTAGTAGTTGGCGCCGGTACCCGCGGTACCGGGAATGGAGTAGCAGCGGACGTACTCCTGAATGACGGGCTCGGGCAACGGGTCGCGGCGGAACGTACGCAGGAAGTAGCGCAGCCATTCTTCTTCCCTGCCCCGGATCATCTGCTCGGGCAGATCTCTCTGCTGTTGAAAGTGCTGATACCAGTAATGCCGGCTGTCGTCGGCACGGATGAGTTCCATCGCCTCGGCGTTGCCGTTCACATTGTTGA
Source organism: Deltaproteobacteria bacterium (assembly GCA_016200545.1). Lineage (GTDB taxonomy): Bacteria > Desulfobacterota > Binatia > UTPRO1 > UTPRO1 > DP-19. The sequence continues at coordinate 402 of JACQEO010000025.1, forward strand.
TCACGGGCGAGTTCATCAGTACGAGACGGCGGACTCGCGGCGCCATCGCCAGCGCGATCTCCTGCGCAACCGGACCGCCCCAGTCGTGCCCGACCAGCTGAAACTCCCTGACGCCCAGCGCATCGAGGACTGCGATCATGTCTGCGGCCAGCGCCTGCTTTTGATACGCGGCGCGGTCCCCGTCGCGGTTGCTATCGCCCAATCCGCGCATGTCGGGCGCGATCACGTGCAGCCCGGTTTTGAGGCGCGCCGCCACACCGTTCCAGCAGTAGGAGCTCTCTGGCCAGCCGTGCAACATGACAACGGGCTGTCCGGCCGGATCGCCCCTCAGCCGATAGGCGAAACGTCCGCGTGACGTGTCGACGAATAGCGGGTCGGATGGGCTCATGTCCCGACGATCGCGTTGCGGCTCATGCTCGCGCTCGAAAGGCGGCATAGTCGGCATCGATCGCTGCCCGGATGGCGCTCAACGTGTGCTCTCTGGCGCGCAGCTTGCTCGCCGCGTGTGCGTCCATGTCCAACGCAGACAGCGCGACGGCGGTGCTGCGTGCAACGCCCTGCAGCTCCGAGGATTCGACCACCCGGTCAAGGAAGCCGGCCTCGACGGCGTTGTCAGGCGAGAAGGGCTCGGCAATCGTCACCGCCCTGTTGAAGTGCGCGGGCGTGAGCCGTTGCCGAAGGATCTCGATTGCGGCACGCGGCATCGTGAGCCCGATCGCAACCTCGTTCGCAGTGAGCTTGTAGGAGCCAGTCGCGCCCACTCGGTAATCGCCGGACAAGAGCAGGAATACGCCCATCGCCACCGCGTGACCGGTGCACGCGATCGCCACCGGCATGGGGAACGACAGGACTCGTTCCGCCAGCTCGAAGCCCGCCCGCACCATAACGATCGACTCGGAACCGCCAGCCCTGAGCACCGGCAGATCGAACCCCGCGGAGAAGACCCCCTCCCTGCCGCTGAGCACGACGACCGCGCGATCCGCCGCGGCTTGATCGAGGGCAGCGTTGAGGTCTGTGAGCATTTGGAGCGACATCACATTCATCTTGCCGTCGTCCATGGTGATCGTGGCAATGGAGTCCTCGAGTCGATACGTGACAAGCGTCCTCATGACCGCTCTCCTTCCTTCTCACCGTGACCGCCGGCATCGGAGCCCGCGGCCGGCTCGGGCTCGTCTTTCGCCGAGACGGGTACTCTAATCAGATCAACGTTCCGGAATCAAGTTCCGATTCAACCAATTCGCCTCTCCGACGGCGGACTTCTCGTAAGCCGAGTGCGTCGGGGAGACTGATGGGAAGGGCCGTAGAGCACGTCAGGGCAGCCGGAACACCCGCTGAAAATGCCGTAGCGCGCGCTTGCTCCCGCGCGCCGAAAGCCCGAATTGCATTGTATGAGTAAACACTCTAAGTATTCCGACTCATGACGTACTCCCTCGTCGAGCTAGTTCGGCTCTCGAGCGTCCCCGTCGACACCATCCGCTTCTACCAATCAATCCGCCTGCTCCCGAGCCCGGGACGCGACGGCCGGAACGCCGTCTACGAAGACGTCCACCTCGACCGGCTGCGCCTGATTCGCTCGATGGCGGCACGCGGGTTGTCACTCAAGGTGATCGGCATGCTGCTCGCCAAAGGTGAACGCACCGACTCCGATCGCGCCCTCCTCACCGCCATCGAAGAGGAAGCGGCGGAGCCGACGTACGGACGTGAGGAGATGGCGGCGCGACTCGGCATCCCGCACGCGCTGCTCGCATCGATGGAGAACGCCGGCTTGACGGAGGCGGTGCAGCAACCCGATGGCGCGACCCGCTACAGCGAAGCGGACCTCCGCGTCGCGCGCGGCGCGCTCAAGATCCTCGGCTACGGCTTCCCTCTCACCCGGCTGCTCACCCTCGCCATCCGCCACGACCGCGCCGCCCGCAAAACCGTCGACGAAGCGATCGCGCTCTTCGATCGCTACGTGCGCAAGCGCGGGCGCGACGGCGTCGAGGGCGACCCGGATGCGATCGCGCGTGCCTTCAAGGAGATCTTGCCGATCGTCACCGGCCTCGTCGCCCATCACTTCCAACGCATGCTGGTCAGCCGGGCGCTCAAACGTTTGAAGAAGAGCGGCCAGCGCGAGCCGTTGAAGATCGCGCTCAAGGTTGCCTCCGAGACTCGTCTCGGCGTGCGATGGCACTGAGCCCCATGAAGTCGGCCGCCGGCGCGACGCGCGGCGCCCGCGACGTGTTGCCGGCCGGTGCCGCCAAGCGCGCCGCGGTCACCGCGATGTTCGACCGTATCGCGCCCCGCTACGATCTCATGAACCGGCTCATGACGTGGGGAGCCGACCGCGGCTGGCGACGTCGCGCGATCGCGGCGCTGCATCTGCAGAGCGGCGCACACGTGCTCGACATCGGCTGCGGCTCCGGAGACCTCGCCGAAGAAGCGGCACGGACCGGGGCTCGCGTCGTCGCGCTCGATCTCTCCGCGGGGATGCTGCGCTGCGCCGGCGCCCGCCGCCTACCCTGCGTCCTGGTGCGCGGCGACGCGCTGCGATTGCCGCTCGCGGACGCGCGCGTCGACGCCGTGGTCTCCGGCTTCGCGCTCCGTAACTTCACCGATCTGGCGGCGGCGTTCGGCGAGTGCGCCCGCGTGCTCCGGCGCGGCGGCCGGATTGCGCTGCTCGAGGTCGATCGACCGCGCAGCGCGCTCCTCCGCGCCGGGCACGCGCTCTACTTTCACCGTCTAGTCCCGCTGCTCGGGGCGCTCCTCGCCGACGGCGCCGCCTATCGATACCTACCGGCGTCGACGGCCTACCTTCCCGGCGACAACACGCTCGCCGCGATGCTGGTCGAGGCCGGGTTCGAAAATGTCGTCAAGGAGCGGCTGCTCGCCGGCGCGGCGCAGCTCATCACGGCGCGACGCGGAGCGCAGGCGCATGCGTGAAGCCGGCGCGCTGCACGGCGATACCATGGCAATCGCCGACCCAGGCGACCTCCTGGCGATCGCCGCCGGCTGCCGTGACGTCGCGCTCTTCTATTGGGAGCACCCCGCGCGCGACGTCGCGATTCTCGGTCTCGGTGCGGTGCGCGAGCTGCGCGCCAGCGGTGCCGATCGCTTCGTCGCGCTCTCCGCCGCGGCGACCACCCTGCTCGCCTCGATCACCGGCGCCAGCGGACCCTGCGACCGCCGACGCGTGCTCGGCGGTTTCGGCTTCGCGGACGCCGATACCGGCGTCGACGAATGGCGTGAGTTCCCCGCCGCCCGCCTCGTTCTGCCGCGGCTGCTGTGGGTCCGCGACGGGGGCCGCGCGACGCTCACGCGCATGTGGGAGGCAGAGCGTGCGCACGAATGCGACGCCCTGCTGACGCGCGCCACGGCCGACGAGCGTCCCGTGGACATCGATGACGCGTTCGCGACGACCGATGCGAAGCTCGTGCCCGCAACCCACACCGGCGCGTCGTGGCGCGCGCGCGTCGACGCCGCCCGATCGCTGATCGTTCGCGGCGAGGCTCGTAAGGTGGTGCTCGCCTGTCGGCGCGAGCTCGTCGCGTCACAGGCGATCGATCCGGCGCAGGTTGTCGCCCGCGCGCGCGCGACGCGTCCCGCGTGTCGCACGTTCTGGGTGCGCCACGGCCGGACGAGCTTCGTCGGCTCGACACCGGAGCTCCTCGTGCGCCGGAGCGGCGACCTCGTCGAGGCGTCCGCCCTCGCCGGCTCGGCACGCCGCGGCACCGATCCCGTCGAGGACCGTGGGCTCGGCACTGGACTCCTCTGCTGCCCGAAGAACGCGCGCGAGCACGATCTCGTCCGCACCGCGATCACCGCCGCGTTGGCCGACAGCGTGCGCCAAGTGACGATGCCGGCGCGTCCCGAGCTGTTGTCCCTGCCGGAGGCGCATCATCTCCACACACCGGTGCGCGGTCGCGTGCTCGGTTCGCGCACCGTGCTCGACCTCGCCGGCGCGCTGCATCCGACGCCGGCCGTGTGCGGCGTACCGCGCCAAGCGGCGTGCGACCTGATCGCACGCGACGAGCCCGATCGCGGGTGGTACGCGGGTGTGATCGGTTGGATGGACGGTCGCGGCGACGGCGAGCTCGCGGTTGCGCTCCGCTCGGCGCTCATCGAAGACCGCCACGTGACGCTGTGGGCGGGCGCGGGAATCGTCGACGGCTCCGACGCCGACAGCGAGCTCGCCGAGGTCGAGGCGAAGATGACCGCGCTCTTCCGCCATCTCGCCGGGCGGATCGACGAGCGTGCCGCCTAATCGCAACACGCGCGCGATGCGCGCCCTCGCCGAAGAGCTGGCGCGCGCCGGCGTCACCGACGCCTGCATCTCGCCGGGGTCGCGCTCGACGGCGCTGGTGCTCGCCGTGGCGCGCAGCGCCGGGATCCGTCCCTGGGTGATCGTCGACGAGCGCAGCGCCGCGTTCTTCGCGCTCGGCCTGGCTTGCGAGACGCGCCGGCCGGTGGCGTTACTCTGTACGTCGGGAACGGCGGCGGCGAACTACCTTCCCGCCGTCGTCGAGGCGTCCCTGTCACGCGTTCCGTTGATCGTCCTCACCGCCGACCGTCCGCCCGAACTGCGCGACGTCGGCGCGGCGCAGACAATCGACCAGGTGCGGCTCTACGGAAGCCATGTCCACTGGAGCGTCGACGCGGCGACGCCGGCTGACGTCGACCTCGACGCCTACTTTCGGACCCTCGGCTGCCGCGCGGCGGCGATCGCCCGCGAATCGGCGGGCCCGGTGCACGTCAATCTGCCGATGCGCGAACCGCTCGTGGACGTGCGCGAAGAATTGGACGCCGACGCGACATCAACGGACGACGGCGCGGACACGCCGCCACGAGCGCGGACCATCGTGCACGCCGCCGACACCGTGCCGCCCGCCACCGTGCTGCGCGCGCTCGCGGCCGAGCTCGGCGACTGCGACCGCGGCCTGATCGTCTGCGGGCCCGGGACGGTGGCGGATGGCGGCGCCGAGGAGATCACGCGGCTCGCTGCGCGTCGCGGCTGGCCGATTCTCGCCGATCCGCTCTCGGGTCTGCGCTTCGGTGGCCACGACCGCACCCACATCGTGGACGCATACGACGTGCTCCTTCGCGACGGCGACTTCTGCCGCACCCACGCGCCCGCCGTCGTCGTGCAACTCGGCATGCCGGCGGTCTCCGCCGCGCTCGGGCGTTTCCTCGCCACCGCACGCGGACGGCACCTCCTCGTGGCGCCGCCGGCGACGTGGCCCGATCCACTGCATCGCGCCACCGACATCGTGCGCGCCGCGCCCGGCGCCTGCTGCGCCGCGCTCGCCGATCGCATCGCGGACGCCACCGCCGCGTCGCCCTGGCTCGCGGCATGGACCAACGCGAGTCGCCGTGCCCGCATCGCCCTCGACCGGCAGCTCGCCGACGAGGGCTTGACCTTCGAGGGCGCCATCCTGGCGCGCCTGCACGCGCTCCTGCCGTCGGGGACGGCACTGCACGTCGGCAACAGCCTGCCGGTGCGCGCGCTCGACACCTTCGTCGGCGGCTCGCCGACGGCGCTCGACGTCTACTGCAACCGCGGCGCGAACGGCATCGACGGCGTGACCTCCACCGCGCTCGGCACCGCCGCCGGGCGCGACGCGCCGACGGTCCTCGTCGTCGGCGACGTGAGCTTCCTCCACGACCTGGGCGCGCTCCAGATCGCCGCCCGCCACCGCCTGAGCCTGCTGGTCGTCGTCGTCAACAACGACGGCGGCGGCATCTTCTCCTTCCTGCCGCAGGCCGCACTCGGCGATACCTTCGAGACCTTTTTCGCAACGCCGCACGGACTCGGGCTCGCGGGCGCGGTCACGATGTGCGGCGGGCGACACCGCGTCGTGCGCGCACCGTCCGAGCTCGCCGCGGCAGTGACGGACTGGCGGCAGAATCCCGGCCTGCACGTCGTCGAGGTACGTCTCGAGCGCGCCCACGCACTCGCGGTCCACACTCGTCTCCTCGATGCCGCGCTCACGACGGTCCGCCATGCGCCCGCGACGGTCCTCGCATGAAACGTCTGGTCGACGTTCGCGACGGCGTGCTCGCGCTCCGCGACGAGCAGCCCCGACACCGCCCCGCGCGGGTTGGTGGACGGAGCGGCGGCGAGCCCACGTGCGTCGTCCTACTCCACGGCTTCACCGGCAGCGCCGCGAGCTGGAACGACCTCAGCACCGCGCTCCGCCGCACGCGACGCGTGATCGCGGTCGATCTGCCCGGCCACGGCGCGACCCGCATGCACGCCGGCTTCGACTGGTCGCTCGCCGGCACGGCCGCGGCGATCCGCGCCGCGCTCGACGCGCTCGACGTCGCGCGCTACGCGCTCGTCGGCTACTCGATGGGCGGACGCCTCGCCCTGCAACTCGCGCTCGGCGCCCCGGATCGTGTCGCATCGCTGATCCTGGAGAGCGCGTCGGCGGGGCTCGCCACGGCGACGGAGCGGGCACAGCGGCGGCACGCCGACGAGGCGCTCGCGACGGCGCTCGAGTCCCGCGGCATCGCGGCGTTTGTCGCCCGCTGGGAGGCGCTGCCGCTCTTTCGCTCGCTCGCAAGCGTGCCGGAGCACCGCCGCCTGGCGCTCCGGCGGCAACGGCTCGCCTGCTCTCCCCACGGTCTCGCCGCGAGCCTACGCGGCATGGGCACGGGTGCGCAGCCGTGGCTCCGCGCCCGCGTCGGCGAGCTCACGATGCCGGTGTTGCTCGTCGCCGGAAGTCTCGACCACAAGTTCGTGTGCGTCGCGCGTGCGCTCGCGCGTCGCATTCCGAACGCGCGTCTGGAGCTCGTCGACGCGGCCGGGCACCTGCCGCACTTCGAGCAGCCACGGCGCTTCCATGCACTCGTGCGCGCGTTTCTCGACGCGTCCACGCGCGCGCACTGGACCACGCAGAAGGAGAACCTGCATGCCTATCGCATGGCGTAAGATTCGCGACTACGAGGACATCACCTACCAGCACGCCGACGGCATCGGCCGCATCGCCATCAATCGCCCGCAGGTGCGGAACGCCTTCCGCCCGCAGACGGTGATCGAGCTGATCGACGCCTTCACCCGCGCCCGCGAGGACGCCGCGATCGGGGCGGTCATCTTGACCGGCGAAGGCGACCAGGCGTTCTGCAGCGGCGGCGATCAACGCGTGCGCGGCGAGCAGGGCTACGTCGGCGGCGACGGCGTGCCGCGCCTGAACGTGCTGGATCTCCAGAAGCTGATCCGCAGCCTACCGAAGCCGGTGGTGGCGATGGTCGCGGGCTACGCGATCGGCGGCGGCCACGTCCTGCACCTCGTGTGTGATCTCACGATCGCGGCCGACAACGCCGTCTTCGGACAGACGGGGCCACGCGTGGGAAGCTTCGATGGTGGCTTCGGCGCCGCCTACCTGGCGCGACTCGTCGGCCCGAAGAAAGCCCGTGAGATCTGGTTCCTCTGCCGCAAATACGATGCTCGCCAAGCGCTCACCATGGGTCTGGTGAACGAGGTGGTGCCACTTGCCGACCTCGAGACGACGACGGTGCAATGGTGTCGCGAGATGCTGGCGATGAGCCCGCTGGCGCTGCGCTGCCTGAAGGCCGCCTTCAACGCCGAGACCGACGGCATGGCCGGCATCCAAGAGCTCGCCGGCAACGCGACCTTGCTGTTCTACATGACGGAAGAGGCGCAGGAGGGACGGAACGCGTTCAACGAGCGGCGCACGCCGGACTTCTCGCGCTTTCCCCGTCTGCCCTGAGGCGATGATCGCTGCGACGCGCATGCGGGCCTGGCTCGCGGCGACGCGACCACGCACGCTGCCGGCCGCGATCGTCCCGGTCATGGTCGGGCTCGCGCTCGCGGCGCGACATGGTCCGCTGCGTGCGACCGTCGCCGCCGTCACGCTGGTCGCGGCGATCCTCATCCAGATCGGCACCAACCTCGCGAACGACTACTACGACTTCACCGCCGGCGCCGACACCGCCGCGCGCGTCGGACCGCGGCGCATCACGCAGGCGGGGCTCGCCGCGCCGTACACCGTACGCGGCGCGGCGTTCGGCGTTCTCGGCGTCGCGGCGCTCGCCGGCGTCTACCTGATCGCGGCCGGCGGATGGCCGATCGCGCTGATCGGCATCGCCGCATTGCTCGCCGCCGTCGCCTATACGGCCGGCCCGTGGCCGCTCGCCTATCACGGCCTCGGCGACGTCTTCGTCTTCGCGTTCTTCGGACCGGTGGCGGTGAGCGGCACCGTGCTGCTGCAGATCGGCCACGTCGACCGGCCAACCGTCGTCGCGTCCATCCCGATCGCGTGCCTCGCGACCGCGATCCTCGTCGTCAACAACCTGCGCGACATTCCGACCGACACGCGCGCCGGCAAGCGCACCCTCGCCGTCCGCCTCGGCGCGCGCGCGACCCGTATCGAGCACGCGACGCTCGTCGCGTTCGCCTTCGTCGCCTTGCCGGCGCTCGCTGCCGACGCGGGCGAACTCGTTCTCATTGCGCTGGCGGCGCTCCCGCTCGCGCTCGGCGAGATACGCGCGCTCTGGGGCCGATCGGGGAGCGCGCTCAACGTGAGCCTCGCCGGGACGGCGCGACTCCATCTCGTGTTCGGGATCTTGCTCGCGCTCGGGATTCTGGCGTGAGGATCGTTCGCGCCGCCGTCGAGGAGATTCGACTGGCACTGCCGCGCCCGTTGCTGACGTCGCGTGGTGCAGTCGCGATGCGCCGCGGCCTGCTGCTGCGTCTCACCTCCGACGCAGGCGTCGAAGGCGTCGGCGAGGCGAGCCCGGCCGAGTGGATCGGCGAGACCAGCGTCGCGCTGGTCGCCGACGACTTGCGTCGGATCGTCGCGCTCGCCGGCGAGCGCCCGGACGCGGCGCGACTGCACGCGCTCGTCCTGTCGACGGGGGGGGGATACTCGCCCGCAGCCATGTGCGCGGTCGACACCGCGCTCGTGGATCTCGAAGCGACGCGGCGCGGGATCGCTGTGTGCGCGCTGCTCGGCGGCGATCCCACGGCGACGCTCCCGGTCCGCGCCCTCCTCGCGGGCGAGCGCGTCGAGCGCCTGCGCGATGACGCCGCGGACGCCGTCGCGCATGGCTTTCGCGTGCTCAAACTCAAGGTCGGCGCGACGCCGCTGGTGGACGACGTGGCGCGCGTCGACGCCGTCCGGCGGCTCGTCGGCCCGGGCATCGCCCTCCATCTCGATGCCAATCGCGCCTGGACCTTCGCCCAGGCTCGCGTGGCGCTCGCCGCCTTGGCGCCGCTCGGCATCGCGCTTCTCGAGGAGCCGCTTCGTGCGCCCGAGCCCGATGATCTCGCCGCGCTCGCCGCGAGCGCACCCATACCGCTCGCCCTGGACGAGTCGATCGCCGACGCCGCCGCGCTCCTGCGCGCGACGTCGGCGGGCGGAGTGTCGGCGCTCATCGTCAAGGCCGGTCGGGTCGGTGGACCGACGCGCGCACTGGCGCTGGCGCGGGTCGCCGCGCAGCGCGGGCTCGGCGTCATCGTCACCGACTCGATCGAGAGCGCCGTCGGCATGGGCGCGGCGCTGCACATCGCGGCCGCGCTTGCGACGCCCGTTCTTGCCGTCGGTCTCGGCGGCGCCCGGCATCTCACCGATGTCGAGCACGCCCTCACGGCACCGCTGCTGCGCGCCGCCGGACCCGGGCTCGCGGTGGCGGCCGTGTCGCCGGCGCAGGCGGCCACGCATGCCTGAGACGCTACCCGCCGCGTCGCTGCCGTGGGTCGTCGAGCGCGCGCAGCACGATCCGGACGCACTGGCGCTGCGTGACAGCGGGGGCTCGTTCTCCTGGAATGCCCTCGCGCTGCGCGTCGAGCGACTCGCCGCGCGCCTGACCGCTCTCGGGGTCCGGCCCGGCGACCGCGTCGCGCTCCTGACGGAGACCTCGTGCCGGATGGTCGAGCTGATCCACGCGACGCAGCGTTGTTACGCGACCGTCGTCCCGCTCAACACACGGCTCGCGGCGCGTGAGATCGCGGCGGTCATCGCCGACGCCGAGCCGCGCCTCGTGATCCATGACCGGGGGTCCGACGCGGATCTCGGACGCGCGTCGTCGCCCGCGGTTCGCCTCGTCGGGGCGGGGCACGAGCTCGATGACGTCGCCGCGGTCGACCCGCCGCCGCTCCGTCGGCTCGATCCGGCGGCGCTGCACACGCTCGTCTATACTTCGGGGACGACGGGCGCGCCGAAGGGCGTGATGCTGACCCACCGCAACCACGCCGCGAGCGCCGCGGCTTCGCGCACCAATCTCGGCGTCCGTCGCGATGACCACTGGCTCGCAGCGTTGCCGCTCTATCACGTCGGCGGACTCTCGATGATTCTGCGCGGCGTCCTCGACGGCGTTCCCATCACCCTGCAACCCGGCTTCGATCCCGAGCGGATGAGCGCGACGTTGCGGAGCGGCGAGATCACGTTGCTCTCCATGGTACCGACCATGCTGCTCCGTCTGCTCGACCACGAGGACACGCGGCCCTTCCCGCCGCCGATCCGCGCCGTCCTGATCGGCGGCGCACCGGCGCCGGCGACCTTGCTGGCGCGCGCCCGCGATCGCGGTCTGCCCGTTCTGCCGACGTACGGCCTCACCGAGACCGCCTCGCAGGTCGCTACCGCCGCGCCCGCGCCAACCGCGTGTCCGCCCACGGCGGCGGGCCGCGCGCTTCCCGGCACCGACATCCGCATCGACGCACCCGACGCGCGCGGTTGTGGTGAGATCGTGGTACGCGGTCCGACGGTCATGGCGGGCTACTTCCGCAATTCCGAGGCGACGGCCGCGGTACTACGCGACCAGTGGCTCCGCACCGGCGACCTCGGCCGCATCGACGCCGACGGCTTCCTCCACGTGCTCGATCGGCGCACCGATCTCATCATCACCAGCGGGGAAAACGTGTACCCGGCCGAGATCGAAGCGGTGCTCGCCGAGCATCCCGACGTGCGCGACGCGGCGGTGTACGGACGTCCGCATCCCGTCTGGGGCCAAGAAGTCGCGGCGACGATCGTCGCGCGCGACGGGCAGACGCTCGACGCCGAAGCGCTGGGCGCCTGGTGCCGGACGCGGCTCGCGGCATACAAAGTACCGCGCTCGTTCCAGCACGCGGCGACGCTGCCGCGCACACCGTCCGGCAAGCTGCGCCGAAATCTCCTGACGCCGTGAGCTCAAACCCCGGCGCCGAAACGGGGCCTTCTTCGAGAGCGGGCGACCGGGGTCGAACCGGCGACGTCCAGCTTGGGAAAGGACCGGGGCGAACGTCCAAGACTTCGATTTGTCAAGGTAGTGAGAATCGATTCAAGACCCTGAGAAGGTTTCCGGCTTCGATGATGTTCGCCTACTTTCACCTCATTTCGCTGGTCAACCGGCACCAGAACCGGCACTAGAATGGGCGTCGGGCTGATCGACCCGACTCAAGTCGCCGACACAATCCACGCGACCGATGCTGGGGTGCAGGCATTTCGAGGTTCCATGGGCCGCGAGACACTTGCCGAGGCGAAGCGATTTGGGCGGCATCGACGCCGGTGATAGAAGGACTCCCGCATGGCGTGGCCGGCGTGGTGGGATTGGGAACTCGAGCTCACACCGCACGTCCTCAAGCGCATGGTCGATCGAGGGTTCACGGAGACCGACCTCCGTCAGATGCTCGAGGACGCTTCGGGCTTCCGACGCGACGTGGAGGAAGGGCGATGGGCGATCACCTCCCGGCACCGCGGCCGGCCCTGGGAGGTCATCGTGGAACCGGACGAGGCAGAGCGGGCGCTCGTGGTCATCACGGCCTATCCGGTGGTAAGAAGGAAGCGCCCATGAGAGGTCGCTACCTCGAAGTTACGTTCCGCAAGGGTCGGCCCGTCGCCGCCTATCTGTACCTCCCGCGCCGTGGAGCCGAGCACGCGGCACGGGTATCGAAAGCGTCGCCTGGCCTGTTGATCGATTTCAACCTCGACGGCAAGCCGATCGGGATCGAGATCACGGCACCCGGGCGCGTCAGTCTCCCCGCGCTCAATCGTGTGCTCACGCGCCTTCGCCAACCGCGGCTCCGCGCCGAAGAGCTGGCTCCTCTCTTGGCAGCTTGAGCGGGCAGCGCCGTGAGCGCCACGGACGAGCTCCTCGAGGCGATCGCGCGCGAGCAGTCCCTGATTGCCCGGCTTGAGCGAGAGCGCGAGGAGGCGCGGGACCGCATCCGGACGCTAAAGGCGGGTCTTGATGCACCGGCGGACGCCACTGAGCACATCGCGCCCCTTGCACCAACGACTGTGTCGCTCACTTCGGCCACCGAGAAGGTCGCTCTGTTCCGGAGCCTCTTCCGCGGTCGCGGCGACGTGTTCCCCAAGCTCTGGATCAACCCGCGCAAAGAGCGACATGGATACGCCCCCGCCTGTGCCAACGAGTGGGTAGGCGGCGTCTGTGAGAAGCCGCGCGTCAAATGCGGCGAGTGCCCGAATCAGGCTTTCATCCCGGTGAGCGATCAAGTCGTCCTCGATCACCTCCAGGGCCGCTACGTGATCGGAGTCTACCCGCTTCTCGACGATGATACCTGCTGGTTCCTAGCGGCCGACTTCGACCAGGAGTTGTGGGTCGACGACGTCGCCGCGTTCGTCGAGACCTGTCGGATGCTTGAACTCTCCGTCGCCGTCGAGCGTTCGCGGTCGGGAAACGGTGCCCACGTCTGGTTCTTCTTCGCCGCACCGGTTGCCGCCGCAACGGCGCGCCGGATGGGTTGCTACCTCATCACCGAAACGATGGCGCGTCGTCACCAGCTCGCCATGGCATCCTACGATCGGCTCTTCCCGAACCAGGACACATTGCCCCGGGGCGGATTCGGCAACCTGATCGCCCTGCCGTTGCAGCACGAAGCGCGCCAGCGCGGCAACACCGTTTTTGTCGACGACCGCCTCGTGCCCCATGCAGACCAGTGGGGATACCTCGGATCCCTACCGCGGATCGCGCCCACGAGAGTCGAGGCGATCGCTCAGGAAGGCCTCGCACGCGACCAGGTGATCGGGTTGCGCGTCGCCTCCTCGGGTGACGACGATGAGGACGCCCCCTGGGAGACCGCGCCGTCGCGACGCGCCCGACCGGCCAGGATCGATGCGCCCCTACCGAGCGAAGTACGTGCTGTGCTCGCGCAGCGCGTTTTCGTCGAGAGAGCAAGGCTTCCGAGCGCGCTCGTGAACCAGATCAAGAGGCTCGCGGCTTTCCAGAACCCGGAATTCTACAAGCGACAGCGAATGCGGCTGTCTGTCGCACTCACCCCGCGGGTCATCGGATGCGCCGAGGAACACTCACAACACGTCGCACTCCCGCGTGGCTGCGTCGACGATCTGACGAACCTGCTTGCCGAGCACGGAATCAGCCTCCGGCTCGATGACCAGCGCTGCCTTGGGGAGGTGCTTCCGATGGGTTTCGGAGGTCGCCTCACCTCCGTCCAAGATGAAGCGGCGAAGTCCCTCCTGGCTCACGACCTCGGCGTGCTCGTGGCGCCACCCGGGGTCGGAAAGACGGTCGTTGGCACCTACCTCATCGCAGCAAGAGGACGGAGCACGCTCGTCCTGGTGCACCGGAAGCCTCTGCTCGATCAATGGGTCGCCCAACTTTCCATGTTTCTCGCGCTGCCGTCGAAGGCGATCGGACAGATCGGCGGCGGGCGGCGGACCCCCACCGGTCGCCTCGACGTCGCCATGATCCAGAGCCTGGTTCGCGAGGGAACGGTCGATGACCTCGTCGCGGCATACGGCCACGTGATCGTCGACGAGTGCCATCATCTCCCCGCGGCTTCCTTTGAGCAGGTCATGAGCGAGGTGAAGGCCCGGTATGTGACCGGTCTCACCGCCACGCCCTACCGGCGCGACGGCCACCAGTCGATCATTCACATGCAGTGCGGGGCGGTCCGATTCACAGTCGACCCAAAGAGCCGGGCGGCTCACCGCCCCTTCAAACATCGGCTGATCTGCCGAGAGACTGCATTCGTTCCGACCGGCCTCGGACAAAACGCGGGGATCCAGGAACTCTACGCCGCAATCGCGGCCGACGCCCGGCGCAATGAGCTCATTCTGAACGACGTGCTCGTCGCCATGGAGGAAGGGCGAACACCGATCCTTCTCACCGAACGGAGAGACCATCTCCACTACTTCGCGGCCAAGCTGCGAGGCTTCGCCCGCCACTTGGTCGTACTCCAAGGTGGCGTCACGACCAAGGCACGGAGAGAGACGACGGCGCAGCTCGCAGCCATACCGGACACCGAGGAGCGCCTCATTCTCGCAACGGGTCGCTACATCGGCGAGGGGTTTGACGACGCACGACTAGACACGCTCTTTTTGGCCATGCCTGTGTCGTGGAAGGGCACGCTCGTCCAGTACACGGGGCGACTCCACAGGCTGAGCCCTGGAAAGACCGAAGTGCGCATTTACGACTACGTCGATCGTCAGGTTCCGTTGCTCGCGCGCATGTTCGAGAGGCGGGTACGGGGCTATCGGGCGATCGGCTATTCAATCGACGAAGTCTCGCTCGCGTCCGCGCAGCCACGCGAGGAACCGACCGTCGAGTACGACGAAGAGCCCCTGGGGGACTTCGATGGCGCCCCGTGAGGCGATCCCTGCCCCGAGCTGCGCCCACCCGGCGATCGAGCCGCTGGCCACCACGCAGGGCTCGTCTCGAGCGGCTCGTTGAGGAGGCGATCGTCGATGCGTACGACGAGTCGGAGCAACGGTGCGGGCTGTTCACCATGATGGAGGAGCGTCTCGCGCTGCCGTTCGAGACCGAAGTGCTCGGCGTGCCGGTGACGATCGAACGGGTCGACCTCACCGAGGCCGATGAAGTCGTAGCAATCTGCCGCCGCAGGCGAAGTCGTCAGCGGATTCCCATTCTCGACCTTCCGCTCCCCAGCCCGCGTCCCGACGGCGCCGAGTGGATCGAGGCATTTCGGTACTGGGCACGCGGACGCTGATCACGGGGCGATGAGCGAGTACCAGTACTACGAGTTCCAGGCGGTCGACCGGCCGCTCAGCGAGCGCCAGAGACGAGAGCTACGGGCATGTTCGACGCGGGCGACCATCACGTCCACGCGTTTCGTCAACCACTACGAATGGGGCGACTTGAAGGGGGACCCACGCGCCTGGATGGAGAAGTACTTCGACGCATTCCTCTACGTAGCGAACTGGGGAACGCATTGGCTCATGCTGCGCTTTCCCCGTCGGGTTCTCGATCTCCGGACCGCCAAACGCTACTGTCGGGGCAAGTCGGCCACCGCGACCGCAAAGGGGGATTTCGTCATCTTGTCGTTCGACTCCGAGGACGAGTCGGGCGACGGCTGGGACGACGACGGCACCGGTTGGCTCTCGTCGCTCGTCTCCCTGCGCGCCGACATCGCGGCAGGCAACTACCGAGCTTTGTATCTTGCGTGGCTGCGCTGCGTTCAGATGGGTGAGGTCCATTCTCAGGCGAGGCAGCCACCCGTCCCATGCGGGCTCGGCACGCTTACGGCGCCGCTCCGAGCGTTTGCCGACTTCCTGCGGATCGACCCCGACTTGCTCGCCGTCGCGAGCAAAGGCATCGGCAAACGCATGACTCGTGAGCAACTCGACCGCTCGGTTTCGGCGTTGCCCGCGGACACGATGTCGGATCTGCTGACGCGCTTCGCTGCCGGGGATTCTCAGAGCGCGCAAGCCGAGCTGCTACGTCGGCTGCGCGCCAGAGACAGCGACGCGCTCGACACCGACCCGCGCACGCCGGCGCAACTCTTGGCGGCCGCCAAGGAGCGCACTGACGAACGTCAAGCCCGGGAGGCCGAGCGAGCCGCTGCAGAACAAATCCGGAGGGACCGCGCCGAGGCAGCTACCCGAGAGAGGTACCTCGTACGGCTCGCGAAGCGGGAGGCGCAGACCTGGCGCCACGTGGACGCCCTCGTCGTCACGCGGAAGCAGTCGAACTACGACGAGGCGGTGCGACTGCTGAAGGATCTGAGGGACCTCGCCGTGCGAAAGGGGCGAGCTTCCGAGGTACGGCTACGCATTCGCCGATTGCGGAACGAGCACGGCAGAAAGCTGACCTTAGTCGAACGTTTTCGAAAGGCCGGTTTGCTCCCTACTCTGAGCGAATCGACTCGAGCCCGCCTTGCGATCGACACACGACCATTTCACACCTGATACTCAGTCCGAACGGGAGCATCAAGATCCCCGGAATTGGGTAGGCGATCTCTTGGGACGTTTCAGAATGAAGACGCAAACGCTTCCGAAGGCTCCTCCAACGACAAATCACGGAGCCTTCGACCGGGGTCGAATCGTGACGTCCAGTGTGGGGAACTGACGAAGGAACTCTCCGATCCATCAGCGCGATTTGAGATCGTCCGCGATGCCGCGATCTTGGCGAGTGTTTCGGTTCCAGTTGGCTTCCGCGCCTTTCGCATTGCTTCGATTCTCAACCGGCACCGCTGGAGGTCAAAGCTGGAAAGGCGCGACAACCCCTGCGCAATCGCTTGATTTCACAGGGGAAGAGAGCGGGCGACCGGGGTCGAACCGGCGACGTCCAGCTTGGGAAGCTGGCATTCTACCGCTGAATTACGCCCGCGTGGGCTCAGTCGTAGCGAACATGCCGCGTGCTGACAAGCGACTTCGCGCCCCTCAGGTGCGCGCGGCCTGGCGCTTCCGATAGGTTTCCTTCGCCTCTTTCCCGCGGCGCTCCATGATCGGGAAGAGGAGCTTCCGCATCGCGGGGAAGAGATAGGCGGCGGTGGCGAGATACCCCGTTATCTGCGGGATCGTTCGCTCGAGGACGCCGTCAGCGGCACAGTCGAGGACGGCGCGGGCAATGTCCTCGGCGGTGCTCATGGGCTGCGCGAAGACGAGGTCGGGGACGTCGTCGAGGTTCTCCATGATGAAGCCGGTGTCGACGGGGCCGGGCGAGACGGCGGAGACGGTGATGCCGGAGCCCTCGAGCTCCTCGACGAGGGCGAAGGTGAAGGCACGGAGACCGAACTTCGTGGCGGAGTAGACGGCCTCGTGGCCGACGGGGATGCGGCCGGCGATCGAGGCGACGTTGACGATGGCGCCGCGGCCGCGCTTGCGGAGATAAGGGAGCGCGAGACGCGTCAGCATGATCGGTGCGACGAGGTTCACCTGCACGACGCCGGCGAGCTCGGCGGCGCTGTACCGCTCGATGGGGCCGCGCTTGTTGGTGCCGGCGTTGTTGACGAGGACGTCGATGCCACCGAGCTGCTCGGCGGCGCGTGCGAGGAGGCGCTCGCATGCTTCGCGGTCGGCGACGTCGGTCGAGACCGCGTGCGCGCGGCCGCCGGCGGCGGTGATCTCGCGCACGATCTGGTCGAGCGCGGTCTGGCTGCGCGCGGCGAGGACCACCGTGGCGCCCTCCGCGGCGAACATCCGCGTGGCGGCGGCGCCGATGCCGGCGGAGGCGCCGGTGATGACGACGACCTTCTGTTCAAAGCGATTGGCCATGCCGGCCCTGCTACGGGGTACCACCGCGAAGTGTCAAGTCGGCGGGCGTGCCTTGACCTGCCGCCCGCAATTCTCTTGAATGCGGCGGATTTGTCCGCCACCACCGATACCATTCGACGTGCCTTCGCGGACAGCATCACCGCGAAGCGGGCGTTTCTGCGTGAGCACGCTGCGACGTTGGCGCGGGTGGCGGATCTCGTGGTCGAGCGTTTCACGGCGGGCGGCAAGCTCCTCCTCTTCGGAAACGGCGGCAGCGCCGCCGACGCGCAGCACATCGCGGCGGAGTTCGTGAACCGTTTCGTGATCGAGCGGCCGCCGCTGCCGGCGATCGCGCTCACGACCGACACCTCGGCTCTCACCTCGATCGCCAACGACTACGGCTACGCCGAGGTGTTCGTGAAGCAGGTCCGTGCCCTCGGGCGCAGCGGCGACGTCGCGATCGCGATCTCGACGAGCGGCACGTCGCTGAGCGTGGTGCGCGCGGTCGACGTCTGCGCGAAGCTGCGGATCCACACCGTCGGGCTCACCGGCGGCGACGGCGGGAAGCTGCGCGGTAAGGTCGATCACCTCCTCAACGTTTCGGCGAGCCGCTCGACGGCGCGCATCCAAGAGACGCACATCCTGGCCGGGCACGTGCTCTGCCAGCTCGTCGACGAGAAACTCCATGGCACGAAGCAACGGCACTAAGGGGCGTGGACGCACATCGGGCGGGAACGGTCCGGGCGCACCCGGGCGCGAAGCGCGGCCTCGTGCGTCGGCGGCGGCGCCGGAATCCGCGCGCCCAAGCCGCAAGGGCATCACCGCGCGGACGCCGTCGCCGCCGCTCGACCTGAGCAAGATCCGTCGCTACCGCCTGGCGTCGCGAAAGAGTCTCGTCGCTCACGGCGCGCTCGGGCGCGCGGTACGCGCCGGGACGAGCTTCGGGCGCTTCTTCCAGGGGCTGCCGGAGCTGCTCGCCGGTCGCGAGCTGCGCGCGGCGGTGATGGCGATCGCCGAGGCGCGGCGCGCGCGCCGCGGCGTCGTCCTCGGGATGGGCGCGCATCCGATCAAGGTCGGCCTCTCGCCGGTCATCATCGATCTCATGGAGCGCGGGGTCCTCACGGCGGTCGCGATGAACGGCGCGTGCCTGGTGCACGACTTCGAGCTCGCATACGCGGGGAGCACGTCGGAAGACGTCGGGCCGGGCCTGCGCGATGGCAGCTTCGGCATGGCGGAGGAGACGGGACGTTTCTTGAACCTCGCGATCCGCGAGGCGGCGCCGACTGGCGCCGGCCTCGGCGAGGGCCTCGGGCGCGTCCTCGCGGGGACGAAGCTCAAGTATCGGAAGCTCAGCATCCTCGCCGCCGGCGACCGGCTCGGCGTGCCGGTGACGGTGCACGTCGCGATCGGAACCGACATCATCCACATGCATCCCGAGGCCGACGGCGCCGCGATCGGCGCGACGACGCTCCGCGACTTCCACCACCTCGCAGCGACGGTCGCGAGGCTCGATCGCGGCGTCTTCGTGAACCTCGGCTCGGCGGTCGTGATCCCGGAGGTCTTCGTCAAGGCACTGAACATCGCGCGCAATTTGGGAAACAAGGTCGGCGACCTGACGACGATCGACATGGACTTCATCCGCCACTACCGACCGGGCGTGAACGTGCTCCGTCGCCCGACGGAAGACGGCGGCCGTCCGATCCAGCTCACCGGCCACCACGAGATCATGTTCCCGCTCCTCTTCGCCGCGGTGCTGGAGGAGCTCGGGGGCTGACGGCGCCTCGGCGTCGCATTCCGTGCCGCGATGTCTCGCATCGTCACGCTGACGACGGATTTCGGGACGAGCGACGCCTTCGTCGGCGTCATGAAGGGCGTGATCCTCGGGATCGCCCCCGAGGCGCGTATCGTCGACCTCACCCACGAGGTGCCGCCACAGGACGTACGTGCCGGCGCCTACCTCTTGTGCGGCGCCGTGCCGTACTTCCCGTCGGGCACGATTCACGTCGCGGTCGTCGACCCCGGCGTCGGCAGCGCGCGCCGTGCGCTCGTCGTCGCGACGCGGACGGCGCTCTTCGTCGCGCCGGACAACGGCCTCGTGAGCCTCGTCGCGCCGCACGCCGCCGTGCGCGGCATCTGGGACGTCTCGCGCTCGCGCTCGCGGCTGCGCACCGTGAGCCGCACGTTTCACGGGCGCGACGTCTTCGCGCCGATCGCCGCCGCGCTCGCGTGCGGCGCGGCGCCGGCCGGGCTCGGAGCGCGGGTCCGTCGCATGGAACGGCTCGCGCCGGCGCGCCTGCGCCGCGAACGGACGCGCACCCTCGGCGAGGTCATCTGGGTCGATCGCTTCGGCAACCTCGTCACCAACGTCGGCGCCGCGGACGCGCCGGGAGCGCGGCGCGACGGCGCCGCGGCTCGTCGCACCTTCCGCGCGCGCGCCCTTTCCGTTACGATTGGCACACATGTCCTCCCCCTCCTCGACTCCTACGCCGACGTGCCGCAGGGCCATGCGGTCGCCCTCGTGAACAGCAACGATCTGGTCGAGATCGCCGTCAACCAAGGCTCGGCCGCGGCCTCCCTCGGTCTCGGTCGCGGCGCGCGCGTGATCGTCAGGCGCGACTGAGATGCAGGGGCCGTACTACCCGGACGGGATGGAGCTATCCGGCGCGGCCGAGTACGAGCGCTGGCTCGCGGCGAACCGGCGCTCGACGCGGATCGGCGGGCTACGCCCGATCCATGTCCTTCTCTTCCTCGCGACGCTCCTCACCACGACGCTCGCCGGCACTTTCCAAGCGGGCGTGAACCCGTTCGCCGATCCGCGCCTCCTCGCCCGTGGACTGCCGTTCTCGGTGACGCTGATGGGGATTCTCCTCATCCACGAGATGGGGCACTTCGCGATGTCGCGCTGGCACGGCGTCGAGGCGACGCCGCCGTACTTCATCCCCGGGCCGCCATTTCTGATCGGCACCTTCGGCGCCTTCATCCGCATGCGGACGCCGACGAGCCGGCCGGCGCTCTTCGACGTCGGCGCCGCCGGCCCGTGGGCGGGCTTTCTGGTCGCAATCCCCGCCGTGCTTTACGGCCTCGCGCACTCCGAGGTGCGGCCGCTCGTCGCCCCGGAGTTGGGCGGCATCTCGCTCGGCAACTCGGTGGTGTTCGGTTTCCTCGCGCGGCTCGCGCTCGGCGTCTCGCCGCAGGATGTGACGATCGTGCTCCACCCGGTCGCACTCGCGGGGTGGTTCGGCCTTTTCGTGACGTTCCTGAATCTCCTCCCGGTAGGGCAGCTCGACGGCGGCCACGTCGTCTACGCGCTGCTCGGACGGGCGCATCGTTGGGTGGCGCGGATCAGCCTCGGCATGATCCTCGTCCTGGCAATGCTCGGATGGAAGGGCTGGGTTCTGTGGGCGGTCCTGGTGGTGCTGATCGGGCTCGATCACCCGCCGACGCTCGACGATCGCCCGCTCGATCGGCGTCGCCGCATCGCCGCGTGGCTCACGATCGCGCTCTTCTTCGCCACGTTCATGGCGGTGCCGATCCAGGTCGTCGGCGGCTGAGCGCGCCCGTGCGACGTCCCCTGATCGGCATCTCGAGCTACGGTCGTGCCGGCAAGCGCCGGAGCTTCTCGTTGCCCGGCGACTACGTGGACGCCGTGCGCCGCGCCGGCGGCGTACCGCTCGTCCTTCCCGCCGTCGAAGGCGAGATCCCCGAGGCACTCGAGGCGATCCACGGCCTCATTCTCTCCGGCGGTGGTGACGTCGATCCATCGCATTACGGGGGTACGCCCCACCGCTCGAACTACGGCATCTCGCTCGAACGCGACGGTTTCGAGCTGGCGCTCGCCGGCGCCGCGATCACTCGCCCCGAGCTGCCGCTGCTCTGCATCTGCCGCGGCATGCAAGTATTGAACATCGCGCTCGGCGGCGACCTCGTCGCGCACATTCCGGATCACTACGGCAACGAGGTCCTGCACCGGCATCCCGAGCGGCGGCCCGTCGAGCATGCCGTGCGCGTCGAGCCGACGAGCCAGGTCGCGCGCATCCTCGGCACCACGGAGCTGCCGGTGCGCTCCTGGCATCACCAGGCCGTCGGGCGCCTCGGTCGCGGCTTACGTGCCGTCGCGTGGGCGTCGGATGGCGTCGTCGAGGCCGTCGAGTCCGACCATCATCCGTTCACGGTCGCGGTGCAGTGGCACCCGGAGGTCGGCGCGCTCTCGGACGCGCGCCACCTGCGCCTCTTCGAGGCGCTCGTCGAGTCCGCGGGCGGCGCTCGCACCGGAGCCGCTACGACGTGGGAGCCGGACTCGGGCCCGCCGCCTGCGGAGCGGGCACGTAAGACATCCCGTCGTACGACGGGAACTGGCGGCGCGCGATGAGGAGGAGCGCCGCGAGGACGACGATGGCAAGGACCAGATCGAAAAGCCGCACTCCCCACCCCTCTGCACCGAGCATGCCTCCGCACCGGGCGGCGGCACTATAGAATGCCCCCGTGCGATCCGGCAACGGCGAGACCGACGACGTCTCCGAGCTCGGCGCGGACGCCGCGCCAGCGGCGACGTGCTGGCGCGTCTCCGAGTGGGACGCGATCCCGCAGCTGGTCCACGGCTTCCTCGGCCGTGCGCACGGCCTCGGCCCTGGCGCCTTCGACCTCGACCTAATTCGCGCCCGCCTGATCGACGCCGGCGAGACACCGCTTCTCGTCCTCGCCGCACGCCAGGTACACGCCGCCGCCGTGCTCTCGCCGGAGGACCCGGCATGGGCCGGTCTCGACTGGCACGATCCGGCGGAGCGGCTGCCGGCGGGTGACGCGCTCGTCACTGCGTCGGCCGACGTGATCCTGACGATCCGCACCGCTGACTGCGTCCCGATCCTCCTCGTCGCGCCCGGCGCGCGCGCCGTCGCCGCCGTCCATGCGGGATGGCGCGGCCTTCTCGCCGGCGTCGTCGAGCGGAGCGTCGCGGCGCTCGGCGAGCGCTACGGAGCGCGGCCCGCGACGATCGAGGCGGCGCTCGGCCCCGCGATCGGCGCCTGCTGCTACGAGTTCGGCGCCGAACATCAGCAGCGATTCGTCGCGCGCTACGGCGCCACCGCAGCGACCGCGTGGCGCCCGGGGTCGTCGGAACGCGGCCACCTCGACGTGCGGAGCCTCGCCGCGCTCGCGCTCAGGACGGCGGGGCTCAACCCGAGAGCGATCCGGACGCTCGGACCGTGTACCGCCGAGCATCTCGAGACGCTGCACTCGTACCGCCGCGACGGCGCCCGCGCCGGTCGACAGCTAAGCTACATAGGCTGGCGCGCCGACTGAGGTGCTAGTCCCGCGAGGTGCCATCCCGCAGGGGAGCGACCTGGATTCACTCCGGGTCGCGACGCCCATCGCGAGCGCCAGCGAGCGGGGGCGAAATCAATTGTCCGGGGGCAAAATCAATTACCAAATCAACTATCAAGCCGTGGGCGGGCCCGTAGACCCGTCGGCATCTTGGTCACGGTCGCGGTGCCGGCGATCGGGCCGAAGACCTGCTCCGGATCCTCGACGACCTGGCGGATCACGGCGGCCATCGCCGTGCCCTGCGCACCGTCGATCATGCGGTGATCGAAGGTGCAGCCGAGCGTCACGACCGAGCGCACGACCACCTGATCGTCCTCGACAACCGGCTTCCGCTGCACCTGACCGATCAGCACCACGATCGGCACGCGGCTGATCGGCACCAGCGGCGCGAGCGCGAAGCTCATGCCGAAGCCCTCGAAGTTGCCGATGTTGGAGACCATGGCGCTGCCAAACTGATCGGGCTCGACGCCGAAGCGCGAAAGGTCGAGCTGTCGGTCGTAGATCAGGTACTCGAGGAAGCGCACGACGCGGCCGAGCAGGAAGCTCGGCAGCCGTTGCACCATGCCTTTGGTGCGCTCGACGCCCGCATCGTTATGCTGGCGGACGCGTTCGGCGCGGGCGGCGATCTCGCCGGCGATCTCCGGGATGCTCTTCTGATCGATACTGCAGATCTTCGTGCCGGAGAGGTCGCGCCCGCCTTCGGTCGCGACCTGAACGAAAATGTCGACACCCGAGCGCACTTGGACGCGCCCGCCCGAGATGATGCCGTTGCAGTCGGGATTGCGCTCGATCGCGATCCCGAGGCCCTTGGTGACGAGGTGCGTGAGCCGGACCTTCGTCCCGGTGCGCTCACTCAGCGCCTCGAGGTAGGGGAGGGCGCGATCGACGACGAGCTCCATCACGCCGTAGACGGTCGGATCCTGCGGTCGAGCCCATACGTGCGGCGCCAGGCGGCGCCAGCTCGAACTGCGCTCGAGTGGTCGAAAGGTACGCGGCATCCTGTCCCCTTTTCGCGAATGGCCGGATTCTAGGTGCAGGGTCGTCGCTTGTCTACGACGGCCGCGCGCGCGGTAGCGGCTGGATAGGATGGCTCCCGCGCGGACTCGTGCGCCGGCGTTTCGCTACTGTCGGCACCGCAACCGCGACGGTATGAGCGTCGTTCCGCTGCCGGAACTCGCCGAGAAAGCCGCGCAACCACCAGCGGATATCTTCCTTCTTGACGCGTGCGCGCATGCATCCCATGCGCTCGCTCACCTGCTCGCGCGGCATCGTGAGCGCGGCACGAATCTGCGCCGCGACGTCGTCGACGTTGTAGGGGTTCACCCGCACCGCCTCGGGAAGCCCCTCCGCGGCGCCCGCGAACTCGGAGAGGACGAGCATGCCGTCGTCGTGGATGCGCGACGCCACGTACTCCTTGGCGACGAGGTTCATACCGTCGCGCAGCGGCGTCACGAGCGCGAGGTCGGCGGCGACGTAGTGCGCGGCGAGCTCGGCGGGCGGCACGGAGCGATAGAGGTAACGCACCGGCACCCACCCCTCGCTCGTGAAGCGCCCCGAGATCCGCCCGATGGCCTCTTCGACCTCGCGCTTCATCCGCCGATACTCCTCGACACGCTCGCGCGAGGGTACGGCGATCTGGAAGAAGGTCACGTTGCGGCGGAATGCCGGCGATTGCTCGAAAAAGCGCTCGAGCCCCTGGAGCCGCTCGAGAATGCCCTTGGTGTAGTCGAGCCGATCGACGCCGAGGATCATGTGTGCCGATCCGAGCTGACGGCGGATACGCCCGGCACGCAGTTGGACCTCGGGCCGGCGCGCGAGCGCCTCGAACTCCTCGGCGTCGACGCCGATCGGCCAGGCGACGATCCGCACCTCGCGCCCTTTGAGGGTGACGACGCCGCGGTCGTGATCGACAGGGATGCCGAGGAAGCGCTCGACGCAGGCGAGGAAGTTGCGCGCGTAGCTCTCGACGTGGAAGCCGATGACGTCGCTTCCGAGCATGCCCTCGAGAAGCGGCTTCCGCCACGGCAGGATGCCGAAGACCGATGGCTCCGGAAACGGCACGTGCCAGAAGAAGCCGATCGGCACATCGGGGTGGGTGCTACGCACCAGGCCGGGCAGCGTCGCGAGATGGAAGTCGTGGACCCAGACGAGGTCCCGGGGCTCGAGCTCCTCCGTAACCACACGCGCGAAGATCTCGTTCACCCGCCGGTAGCTCTGCCACTGCTCGAGGTGGAACTGGCAGCGGCCGACGAAGTAGTGCGAGAGCGGCCACAAGCCGCGGTTGGAAAATCCATAGTACGAGCCGCTGACGTCGCGCTCGGAAAGCCGCACCCTACGCAGGGTGAAGCACGGGTCGTCGGGCGGAAGTTGCACACCCTCCCGCGCCTTCGGCGCCGGCTCACCGCCGGACCACGCGATCCAGAGACCCCGTCCGGCGGCTTTGAAGACCGGCATCAAGGCACTCACCATGCCGCCGACCGTGGGAACGAGCCGTCGTTCGCGGCCACGGCGGACGTCGACGGGAGCCCGATTCGAGACCACCACCAAGCGGCGCTCGCCCAAGAGATCTGTGATCGCGCGGTACGGCACGCAGATCGATCGTAGCGGCGGGCATTTTGGTGAGCAAACCGCTGAGCGGAGAGCTCGGAGCGTGAAACGAGTCTTGTTGCTGTGGAACGAAGTTGCTACCCTCGCCGGGCAGTTGCGCTTCCGTCGAGGAGGGACTTCGCATGCGTAAGATGATGGCGTTGGTGGCAGTGATCGCCTCGTGCGTCCTTGGGGCACGCGTGGCATCGGCCGGGCATTTCGAGCACTGGACGGACGCCGAGCGCGCCGAGCACGAGCAGCCCACCGCCGAGGTCGCGCCCTGTCCGCCGCCCGTCGCAGAGTCGTGTCCCGCTGCGGTCGCACCGGACACGGTGTCACACGCGATCTACTGGAGCACCGGCGCCGACACGTACGACGACTCGCAGTCACACCCGCTGCGGCTGCTCGC
This sequence comes from Deltaproteobacteria bacterium, assembly GCA_016200545.1. Lineage (GTDB taxonomy): Bacteria > Desulfobacterota > Binatia > UTPRO1 > UTPRO1 > DP-19. Next base: position 26,106 of record JACQEO010000025.1, read on the forward strand.
GTACATCATCCACCCGGTGGGCTACACGCTCGAGTGGTTGGTGACGCGGCCGTTCCACGAGGTCGTCGCGCAGCCGGATCTCGAGCCGATCTTCGGCCACGACGGGCACGCCTACTACGGCGAGTCGCCGTTCGGCGTCTCCGGCGCGCGCGGCGGCAGGTCCGAGTCCGTCTACCGCTGATCTAGTCGGCGACGATCTCGAGGTTGGCGTAGCGCCGGATGAGCTTCTTCATTCCGGCGCGCGCGAACTGCACCGAGAGCTTCTCCGTCTCGCCGCGTCCCTCGCTGCGGCGCACGATGCCGACGCCGAAGGTCGGATGTCGGACGCGCGTCCCCGCGGCGAGCCCGTTGCCGTCGCATTCCTCGACGACCTGGCTGTAGCTGTAGTCGATGACCGGCCCGCTCGGCGCGCGTCGCACGGGACGCGCGGGAGCGAGGAGCGGGCGGGTCAAGGTCTCGGGCACTTCGTCGAGAAAGCGTGACGCCGGTCGCTCACTGACGGTGCCGAAGCGCAGCCGCCGCTCGGCCCGCAGAAGATAGAGCCGCTCGCGCGCGCGTGTCATGCCGACGTAGCAGAGCCGGCGCTCCTCCTCGAGCTCGTCGGAGTCGTCGAGCGCACGTTGATGCGGGAAGATGCCCTCCTCGAGGCCGACGATGAAGACGACCGGGAACTCGAGGCCCTTCGAGGTGTGGAGCGTCATGAGCGTCAGGCGATTGCGCTCCGTCGGCTGGCGGTCCCAATCGGAGACGAGCGCCGCCTCCTCGAGGAAGCGGGCGAGCCGCTCGCGCGTCGATTCCGTCGCAGCGGCGCGGAGATCGAAGTCGCGCGCGACGCCGAGGAGCTCCTCGATGTCCTCCAAGCGGGACGCGCGGTCACCGCCGCCCGCCTCGAGCCGATCGCGGTACGCGGTCTCCCGCAGCGCCGCCTCGAGCACGCCCGCGAGCACGTCGCCGTCGAGTGCGTCGCCGATGCGGCCGAGGAGCGCGGCGAAGTCGCGGAGGCGCCCGGCCGCCGTGCTCGCGAGCCCCGCGAACGGCACCCGGCGCGCCAGCGCGTCCACCATCGAGAGACCGGCGTGTTGCGCCGCCGCGCGCAGCGCCGCCACGGTCTGTTCGCCGATGCCGCGCGGCGGGCAGTTGATGATGCGCTCGAGGCTCGAGTCGTCGGCGGGATTAGCGAGCACGCGTAGGTAGGCGAGGAGGTCCTTGATCTCCTTCCGTTCGTAGAAGCGGATGCCGCCGACGATCGTGTATGGCAGCGCGGCGCGCATCGCCGCCTCCTCGACGGCACGCGACTGCGCATTCGTCCGGTAGAAGACGACCATCTCGTCGAGCGAGCGCCCGGCGGCGGCGAGGCGCCGCGCTTCGGCGACGACGAGACGCGCCTCGGCGAGGTCGTCCTCGGCGACCGCGGTCACCACCGACTCGCCGGCGGAATTCGCCGTCCACAGCGTCTTCCCCTTGCGTCCGTAGTTGTTGGCGATCACCGCGCCGGCGGCGGCGAGGATCGTCTTCGTCGAGCGGTAGTTCTGCTCGAGCCGGACGACGCGCGCAGTCGGGAAGTCGCGCTCGAAGTCGAGGATATTCCGCACCTGCGCACCGCGCCAGCGATAAATCGACTGATCGTCGTCGCCGACGACACACACGTTCGGCCGCTCGCCGCCGGCGAGGAGCCGCAGCAAGAGATACTGCGCGTGGTTCGTGTCCTGGTACTCGTCGACGAGAAGATGGGCGGCGCGCGCCTGATAGCGCGCCAGGACTTCGTGATGCTCGCGGAAGAGCCGCACGACGAGCACGATGAGATCAGCGAAGTCGACGGCGTTCTGCCGCTCGAGGGCGCGTTGATACCGCCGATAGACGCGGGCGACGACGTCCGCGAACGGGGCCTGCGGACGCGCCGCCATTTCCTCGGGTGAGCGCGCGTCGTTCTTCGCTTGATCGATGGACCACGTGACCGCGCCCGGCGCCAGCGTCTGCTCGCCGACGTTCTCCTCCGCTATGCACTGGCGGATGAGCTTGATGCGATCTTGGTCGTCGTAGATCGAGAAGTTCGGCGTGTAGCCGAGGCGCGCAGCGTGGCGCCGCAAGATCCTCGCGCCGGCGCTGTGAAACGTGCTGATCCAGAGGTCGGCGGCGCGGGTGTCGAGCGCGCGCTCGAGGCGGGCACGCATCTCCGCCGCCGCCTTGTTGGTGAACGTGAGCGCGAGGACGGCGGCCGGCGAAACACCGCGGTCCATGAGGCGCGCGATGCGCGCGGTGATGACGCGCGTCTTCCCGCTCCCGGCTCCCGCGAGCACGAGCAGGGGGCCGTCGCCGTACTCGACGGCCTCGCACTGCCGATCGTTCAGCTCCGTCACCACCCGCCCCCTTCGCCGCCGGCGCGCCGCATCGTGCCCTCGTCGGACTCGCACCGCGCGCGGGCGCTTTCTATAGCCGAGCACTCTCGCGAAGGGAAGAAAATTTCCCGTCGCGACCGCGTCTGATAGGTACGGAGCGAGATGTACGAGCGAAAGGACACGCTCTATCGCCGCGCCAAGGCGGAAGGCTTGCGCTCGCGCGCGGCTTTCAAGCTCTCCGAACTGCAGCGTCGCCTGCGGCTCATCCGCCGCGGCGACGCTGTCGTCGACCTCGGTGCGTGGCCCGGCGGCTGGCTCCAGGTCGCAGCGGAGCTGGTCGGCGCGGAGGGCCGCGTCCTCGGCATCGATCTGGTGGCGCTCGCGCCGCTCGACGATGCGCGCGTCGTCATCCTGGAGGTCGACGCCGCGGATCCGGCGCTGCCGGCGCGGGCACGCGAGATTCTCGGCCGGCCCGCGGACGTCGTCCTTTCCGACATGGCACCGAAGCTCACCGGCATCGCTCCGCGCGACGCCGCCCGCGGCGCCGAGCTGCTCGAGACGGCGCGATGCTTCGCAACCGCGACCTTGCGGCCCGGCGGCACCCTGGTCGCGAAAACATTCGGCGGCCCCGAGATGGAGGCCGCGCGGACGGCGTTGCGCGCGAGGTTCGGGCGCGTGCGTCTGGTCGGCCTCGACGCCACTCGCAAGGGCTCGTCGGAGCTCTACATCGTCGCGACCGACCATCGTGCCTGACCGCGACGCCGTGGCACGCTGGCGAGCGCACCCGTCGCCGAGTAGGATCGCGTTCGATGCACGCATCCGGGATGGCCGGCGCGCCGGCGGCGCAACTGGAGGTGGAGCAATGAAGCGATCGCAGATGCGCGTCGCGACGTTCGGGGCGTTGCCGGCCATGTGCCGCGCGGCGCTCGCGCTCGCATGCGTCCTCGGTCTCGGCTTTGCCGCCTACGCGTCGGCGGAGGACGCGGCGGCGCCCGCACCGTCCGGCACCCGACAGGCACGGACGATCACCGTCGTCGGCGTCGGACGCGAGCGCGGTACGCCCGATCGCGCCGAGCTGCGGATCGCCGTCGAGCAGACGGCGCCCTCGGCGCAGGCGGCGAGCCAGCAGGCGGCGAAGGCGACGGGGCAGGTGATCGAGGCGCTCCGCAAGCAGGTCGGTCCCGAGGGACGCGTCGACACCGCGAGCTATCAGCTGACGCCGGTCTATCGTACCGACAATCGCACGCCGGGACGCGAGCGCAGCCCGGAGATCGTCGGCTACACCGCGTTGAACCAGCTCGCGGTGCGCAGCCGCCGTTTGGAGGCGGTCGGGACGCTGATCGACGCCGCGATCGCGGCAGGCGCGGCGCGCGTCGACATGCTGAGCTTCACGATCGCGGACCCGGCGCCGCTCCAGGCGGCCGCCCTCCGCGCCGCCGGCGCCGACGCCGCCGCCCAGGCCGCCGCGATCGCCGACGCGTTGCACGTGGCGTTGCGAGGTGTGCTCGAGGCGTCGACGGAGTCGATGGAGCGCCCGCTTCCGCAGCGCTTCGCGCCGGCGATGCTGCGCGCCGAGGCGGCGATGGCGGCAACGCCGATCGAGCCCGGCGAGGTAGCGACCGAGGCTCGGGTGCGCGTCGTCTACGGCATCGACTGATCGCGCGGGACGAGTCGCACCTCGACGCGACGGTTGCGCGCGCGGTTCTCGGGGCCGTCATTCGGGGCGATGGCGTGGTGCTCGCCGAAGCCGAGCGCGACCGTCCGCACCGCGAGTGTCGGATCGTCGCGCTGCAGCTCACGCGCGACGCGTGCCGCGCGTGACAGCGAGAGCTCGAGATTCGAGGGGAATTCGTGGGTGTGGATCGGCTCGTCGTCGGTGTAGCCGGCGACCTCGATCGCGAGGTCGGGCACGCCGCTCGCGAGACGCTGCACCTCGCGGAGGAGATTCCGTCCCGGCGATGACAGCTCCGCGCTTCCCGGACGGAATCCCAGGCGGCCGCCGAAGGCGAGACGGACGTCCGCATCGCCCGCCGTCACGGTGACCTCGTCGGCATCGGCGCTCGCCGCGACAAACGCGCTGAAGTACCGGCCGAGCGCACGGACGCGCGGCGCGGACGCCGGTGACGGGCCGTCTGCGATCGGTTCCGCGACGATCACGGGGCGCAGCGCCTCGTCGTGCGCGTCTTCGGCGATTGCCGCCGGCTTCATGGGCTCGATCGCCTCGGGCCGTCGCCACCGCTCCGCAAGCGGTGCGGCATCCGCGGCTCGTAGTACGGGGGCGACCGCTGGCACGGCGTCGCCGGCCCACGCCGCTGCGGGTTCGAACGCCGCGAGCGCCGGCTCGCGGCGAGGTGCGCTCGCCGGCGGCGTACCGGCGGCGTCGCGTGTCGCATATGGATGCCGCGTTTCGGCGCGCGTATACGCAGCGTCGATCGTGTTCGCCGGCGCCGCCGCGACGCGAGCTGCCGCCGGGGCGGCGCTCACGACACTAGCGCTCGGCGCCGACTGACGGATTGCGCCGCCGCACACCGCAGCGACGACGACGAACGCGAACAGCTGCAAGACGAGATCGCTGAAGGTGACGAGCCACCCCGTATCGTCGCCGTCGGACGGCGCCGATACGAGCGGCTCGCGCCAGTCAGGCAGCGCGTTCGGTGACGATGGGCTCGACATTCGACCCAGCCGGGCGCGGGGCGCCGACGTAGGCGCGGAGCGCGCGCTCGATGCGCGTCGGGTACTCGTGCCGATGGAGGAGCAGCGTGCCTTCGACGATCATCTGCATGACGAGCCCACGGCGCACGAGATGGGCGTACAGCTTGGCGCTGAGGGGCAGGACGACGACGTTCGCCAGGACCGCCCCGTAGAGCGTCGTGAGGACGGCCATGCCGAGGCCCGGTCCGACGGCCGCCAGATCGGCGCTGCCAAGATGGTGCATGAGCGTGACGAGCCCGATGAGCGTGCCGATGAGGCCGAACGCCGGAAAGAGCTTCCCGAGCGTGACCAGCACCTGGCGCGCTGCCTCGCCGTCGGCCGCGCACCGGCGTGCCTCGCCGACGAGCGCCTCGCGCAGCTCCGTCTCGCTTCGCGCCTCGACCGCGAGCGCGACGGCGAGGCGGACGAAGGGGTCGCGCGCGCGTGTCCCGGCCCGCTCGAGGGCCGGAATGCCGTCGACCCGATGCACGTGGCCGAGATGTTTCAGCTCGACGATCACCGACTCGACATCGAGGGGAGCCGCGAGCGCCTCGCGGACGAGCGTCCACGCGTACGTCAAACGGGCGCGCGGAAACGTCGTCCACGTGACGCCGAGGGCGCCGCCGACGGTGATCAGGAGCGACATCGGATCGAGAAAGCCCGCCGCGGCCGCGACCGCCGCAATACTGCTGATGGCGGCGAAGCCGATGCCGGCGAGACCGAGGCGTCGGATGGAATGGAGGAACGCGGTCATGTCGTGGCGGTTAGCACCTTCGGTGCCAGCAGGCGGGCGCTACTCCACCAGCAGCCCGCGCCGGGAGACGGGAAGAATCGGCCGCGGCTCGGAACCTTTTGCCGCCCGCTCCACCCTCCCGCGTGCGCCCCCCGTTTGCGCCCTCTCGCTTGCGCTCGAGCGCGCCGGCGACGCATGATCGGGCCATGATCCGTGTCCGTAGCCTCGACCACTTCGTCCTTCGCGTCCGCGATCTCGAGGCTTCGCTGCACTTCTACCGCGACCTCCTCGGGCTCGCCGTCGAGCACGAGGACGCGTACCGCCAGGGAACGCGGCCGTTTGTCTCGTTGCGGGTCGGCGACCAGCTGCTCGATCTCGTGCCCGACTCGACGTCCGACCCGTCGACCGGGAGCGGCTTCCTGCACTTCTGCGTCACGATCGAGGGTCCGCTGGCGCCGGTCGTCCGCCGCCTGCGTGAGCTCGGCGTGTCGCTCTTGCACGACGAACCGATCGCTCGCGACGGTGCGCGCGGCGAAGGCCTCTCGATCTACGCCCAGGATCCCGACGGATATGTCGTCGAGCTGAAGGAGCACTGAGCGGCCCGCCGGGATTCATTCCGCCGTGGACATGCATGGCGACCGGCACTATGCTGCTGCCGCGTATGGTGACGGGGAGGTGGCATCATGAGTGAACGTGTGGGAAACGCGCGGCCCTCCACTCGCGCCAAGGCGCGACCGGACATGGCGACACCACTTCGACGTCTGCAAGAACGCGGCGGGCAGTTGCTTCAATGGTTCCCGGAGCTCGGAAGGACACTTCTACGCGAAGGTGAGCCGGGCCTCGAATCGATCCTCGGCCAGATCCAGAGCCTGCGCGGCGAGGTCCGCCGCAGGGCGGGCGCAACCGGCCGCGATCTCGAAGCGCGCGCCGAGCGACTGCTCGGCGACCTCGAGCGCCAGGCGGTCGAGCGGCTTCAGCCGCTGCTCAGCCGCGCGCATGTCGCCTCGCAGCGCGAGACCGGCGTGATCGAGGATCGTCTCGCGCATCTCGAGGGCCGCCTCGGTCCGCTGCTCGACGAGCGTGTCGCGCTGTCGAGCCGGGTTGCCGGCCTCGAGCGCGAGCTCGGCGAGGCGCGCGCCGAGCTCCGTGAGCGCGTCCACGAGCTCGACCTCCGGCTCGCCGCCACCACCGACGTCCGCAGCGACCTCGTCGAGCTGCGTGGCCACCTCGACGCCCTCGCCACGGAACAACTGGCCCGTAGCCTCGAGCTCGGCAAGCTCGACGACCGCGTCGTGCGCATGGAGATGCGCTTCGGCGATCTCTTGAAGGAGCACGGCACGCATCTCGCCGACCACGAAGACGTGAAGAAGGGGCTCGCCGCGCTCGCCGCCGAGCGCGCCCGCGAGCGTACCGACCTCGAGCAGCTCGGCGAGCGCGGCCTCGAGATCGAGCGCATCATCCGCCAGGTCGAGCTCCGGCTCGGTGACCTCGCCGAGCGCCACACCGGGGCGCGCGAAGATCTAGCCGGTCTCGCCGCGCGCACGGCCCAGCTCGAGCTCACGACGGCGCCGCCACCGGCGCCGTCGACCGCGATCGATCGCAGCGAGGGCCACTGAGCGCCGCCCGGGCCCGCTCGGTCTCGTAGGAGCGTCACGGTGGACGTCGTCCCCATTCCGCTCTTGTCCGACAACTACGGCTACCTGCTCGTCTCTCCGGACGGGGCGCGGGCGGCGGTCGTCGATTGCTCGGACGCCGCACCGGTGCTGCGCGAGGTCGAGCGCCGCGGCCTGCGGCTCCAGGCGATTCTCTCCACGCATCACCACTTCGACCACGTCGGCGGCAACGAAGACGCGGCGCGCGCCGTCCCGGGGCTGCGCGTCGTCGGGTCGCGCGCCGACCGCGCCCGCGTCCCGGCGCTCACCGAAGCGCTCGCCGACGGCGAGCGCTTCGAGGTCGCGGGCCTCCACGGCCGCGCGCTCTACATCCCCGCGCACACGAGCGGCCATCTCGCCTACGTCTTCGAGGACGGCGAGCCGAATGTCTTCTCCGGCGACACCCTCTTCGCGGCCGGTTGTGGGCGGCTCTTCGAGGGCTCGCCGGCGCAGATGATGGCCTCGCTCGGGAAGCTCGCGGCGCTGCCGGACGCGACGCGGGTCTATTGCGGACACGAATACACGGAGAAGAATCTGCGCTTCGCGCACGAGCTCGAACCCGGCAACCGCGCCATCGCCGAGAAGCTCGCGCGCGTCGAGCGGATGCGTGCCGAGGGCTTGCCGACGGTGCCGTCGACGATCGCGGAAGAGAAAGCGACGAATCCGTTCCTGCGTTGGCGGAGTCCCGAGCTGCGCGCCAGCATCCGCGCGCGCTTTCCCGACGCGGCGGACGACGACGTGACCGTCTTCGCGAAGACACGCGAGCTGAAGGACTCCTACTGAGCGCGACCGGGCTCGGCCGCCGCAATCTCTGCGCCCGTAGCGGCGCGGATTCCCGCGACGCCAGCCGGTCTCACGAGAGGTGACGATGGAGAGTGACGTGCTGCTGACGGCGCGGGAGGGGGACGTCGTCACCCTCACGCTCAACCGTCCCGAGAAGCGAAACGCGATGACCGTGCCGATGCTGACGGCGCTCCGCAGCGCGTTTCACGAGCTCGCCGCCGCGGAGAACGTGCGGGCCGTCGTCCTCACCGGCTCCGGCAAGGCGTTCTGCTCGGGCCTGGATCTGAAGGAAATGGGTCTCGCCCGCCGCCCCGACGGCAGCGTCGAGTACTCGGACATCGAGGACGCGTTGCACGCACTCGAACACTGCCCGCTGCCCACGATCGCGATGATCCAAGGCGAGGCGATCGCCGGCGGTCTCGAGCTCGCGCTGCACTGTGACCTCCGCATCGCGGGCGCGAGCGCGCGCATGGGGATGCCGCTCGCCCGGATCGGCCTCGTTGTCCCGTACCCGCTCACGCAGAAGCTCCTCGACACCGTCGGCACCGCCATGACGAAGGAGCTGCTTTTCACCGGCGCGTTGCTCGACGCCGAGAGCGCGCGGCGCGCCGGCCTCGTCGGCCGCGTTGTTCCCGACGCCGAGCTCGCCGCGGCGACGCGCACGCTCGCGGCCGAGATCGCGGCCAACGCGCCGCTCTCGATCCGCGCCATGAAGGCGGCGATCAACGAGGCCAACGCGTTTCGCTCGCTGACGCCGTCGCCGGAGCTCGCGGCGCAGGCCGCCGCGGCGCGCAAGAGCGAGGACCTTCAAGAGGGGCTGCGGTCCGTCTTCGAGCGGCGGCGGCCGGCGTTCCGCGGACGCTGAGCGATGCTCGCCGCGTTCTCACGATTTCAGCCCGCCGTGCCGCTGCTCCTGCGCGTCGTGCTCGGCGCCATCTTCATCGCGCATGGTCTCCAGAAGGTCTCGGGCGACATGCACGACTTCATCCGCACGGTCGACCACCTCGGCTTTCCGGTACCGGTGCTCTTCGCCTGGGCGGCGGCGCTTTCCGAGTTCCTCGGCGGCATCTGTGTCCTCGTCGGCCTCTTCACCCGCTGGGCGGCACTCGCGATCGCGATCGTCATGACGGTCGCGGTGACGAAGGTGCACCTGCACGAGGGTCTGATCCTCGGCTACGAGTACCCGTTGACGCTTCTCGCGGTCGCGGTTGCGATCATGCTGACCGGCGCCGGGCCGGCGTCGCTCGACAAGAACGTCCTCCACCGCGACTTCTGACCAGCACGTCGTTTGACCAGCGCAACGTCTGACCACCGGCGCGGCGGGTGAGCGAGTGGGGGTACGCGAGGTCGGAAGAGAAGTCTACGACCTCGCGTACCCCCACTCGCTCACCCGCCGGGTCACTGCGTGCCGTCCCAGTACGCTGCCCAACGCCGACGGAGGGTGAGGGGGCGACGGGAACGGAGAGGCGCGTGCGAGGGCGTAGACTTCTCTTCCGCCCTCGCGCGCGCCTCTCCGTTCCCGTCGGGGGTCTTTCTTCCGCCCGCGTCAGGGGTCGACGAGCAGCGGGGCGATCACGTCCCACTCCGTCGCCGGAGCCGAGCACGTGTACGCATGGCACACGTAGACCGTCGCGCGTCCGTCGACTTGCGTCTTCCCCTCGGCGACCGGTAGTCGCTCGCGCACCGCGGGATCGGCGGCGACGACGATCTTGTCGGGCACGAACTCGCGATGGAGCCGCGCGAGGAGCGCGCGGCGCGCCGGATCGTCCTCGCGACCGATCACGACGATCTCGCGCGGTTTTCGCTGGTAGAGGTCGGCGGCGGCGAGCATGTGCGCGAACCCGAATGGGTTCGCCTGCATGCCGCCGCTGAAGCAGCGCAACGTGCGCTCGGCGGCCTCGAGGAAGCGCGTGTCGCCGCCGTAGTGGTAGAGCCGCAAGAGACCCATCGCCGCGGCGGCGTTCCCCGAGGGAATGGAGCCGTCGAAGGCGGGCTTCGGACGATGCACCAGCCGCTCGTGATCCGAGCTGGTGAAGAAGAAGCCGCCGTGGTCGCGATCCTCGAAGCGGGCGAGGAGCGCCTCGGCGAGCTCGGTGGCGCGCGCCACGAGCGCGAGATCGAAGGTCGCTTCGTAGACGTCGAGGACCGCATTCAGCAGAAATGCGTAGTCGTCGAGATAGGCGTCGAGCTTCGCCTGGCCGTCCTTGAAGGTGCGCAGCAGGCGACCGTCGCGATGGAGCGTCGTGCAGATGAAGGTGAGCGCGCGTTCCGCGGCGACGCGATAGTCGTCGCGGCAGAGGACCTTGGACGCCTCCGCGAAAGCGCCGATCATGAGCGCGTTCCAGCTGGTGAGGATCTTGTCGTCGCGGCCGGGAGCAATGCGCCGCCCGCGCAGGGCGAGCAACCGCGCGCGCCCGTCGTCGACGATCGCCGTGACCTCGTCCAGCGGGCGCGCGAAGAGACCGGCGAGCTGCTCGAGGTCGATCGTGCGGTGCAGAATGTTCTTGCCCTCGAAATTGCCGGCGTCGGTGACGTCGTAGAAACGGCAGACGATCTCACCCGCCTCGTCGCCGAGCGCCGCCATCACCTCGCCGCGAGTCCAGACGAAGTACTTGCCCTCGACGCCTTCGCTGTCGGCGTCCTGCGCCGCGTAGAACCCGCCCTCCGGATGGGTCATCTCGCGCGCGACGTAGCCGAGCGTCTCCTCGACGATGCGCCGGCATTCGGCGTCGCCGCCGGTCGCCTGATAGCTCTCGAGGGCGAGGCGCACGAGGAGCGCGTTGTCGTAGAGCATCTTCTCGAAGTGCGGCACGAGCCAATGCGCGTCGACGGAGTAGCGGTGGAAGCCGCCGCCGAGCTGGTCGTAGATGCCGCCCGCGGCCATGCGATGCAGGGTGTCGACGGTCATGCGCCGAAAGCGGTCGTCGCCACTGGCGTGCCAGGCGCGGAGGAAGAGGGCGAACACCATCGTGTTGGGGAACTTCGGCGCGCCGCCGATGCCGCCGTGCTCGGCGTCGTAGTGGCGGGCGAGCGCGTGCGCGGCCGTGACGGCGACGTCGGGCGCGAGCGCCGCCGTCGTCGCGGCGGGTGGCTGCTCGGCACGCACGAACCCGTCGCGAAGCTGTTCTACGCTCTCGCGCACCTGGTCGCGCTTCTCGCGATACGCCTGCGCCACGCCCTGGAGGACGCGCGGAAACGCCGGCATGCCGTGGCGATCGACCGGCGGGAAATAGGTGCCGCCGAAGAACGGCTCGCCCGCGGGCGTGAGGAACATTGTGAGCGGCCAGCCGCCGTGGCCGGTCAGCATCTGCACCGCCGTCATGTAGATGTGATCGAGGTCCGGGCGCTCCTCACGGTCGACCTTGATGCAGACGAAGAGCTCGTTCATGACGTCCGCGATGCGCGCGTTCTCGAACGATTCGTGCGCCATCACGTGGCACCAGTGGCACGACGAGTAGCCGATGCTGATGAGGATCGGTTTGTCTTCGCGCCGAGCGCGCTCCAACGCCTCCGCACCCCACGGGTACCAGTCGACCGGATTGTGGGCGTGCTGGAGCAGATACGGGCTGGTCTCGGCGATCAGCCGATTGGCGGGACGGGACGAATGATGCGCGTCGTCGGCTGACACGAGAAGCCCTCCGACGGCGGAGTCTATCGAGGGGACGCGGTACGCGCCAGGTTGCGCGGGGTTCTCACTCCGCGGGGCCGAACTCCTTCCACGCCGCAAGCGTGTGCAGGCCCGTGCCGACCTGCACGGCGACGACTTTCTTCAGCGGCACGATCTGCAGATCGCTCTGGCTGTCGATCTGCGCGCAGATCTCCTCGAGCCGGCGGCGCACGATCCGCGTCACCTCCTCGTTGCCGCGCGCGACGGCGAGCCGGTAGACCTCGCCGAGATACAGCATGTGATGGAAGACGCGGCAGACCGTCGAGTCGAACGCCTCCGCTCGCGTCGCATCGCGGGCGTACTGCGGCGCCTCGACCTCGTGCTTCAGGGCCGCGAGCTGCTTCGGCGCGCGTTTCACGTAGTCGTCGACCGATCGATACAGACGATCGCGGGGCGCACCCCGCCCGACGATCGCGAAGTACTCGCGGACGTCGTGGTAGATCGAGTCGACGCGGAAGACGCCCTGGAGTATGGCCTCGCGGCGCGTGAGCCCGGCCGGGGACGTGTCCTGGAGCACCGGATCGAAATAGTAGGGCACCTCGCAGACCATCGAGTATCCGGCGGTCAGGGTTTTCAGATAGTCGTCGGAGCTGGTTCCGGCCTCGATGCACGGTGCCGGATCTTCGTCGAGGTTGCGCGCGAGGTAGTCGTAGCGCTCCTGGATGCCGAAGAGCCCGTAGATGCCCTCCTCGAACGGCCTGGTGAACGGGACCTCAGGTTCGCCGCGGTGCATCGCCAGTCCCTGCGAGGCGACAACGCGCCGCAGCCGCGGAAAGAGGCCGGGGAGTGGCCGCGAGACGTAGAAGTACGCGCCGCAGAAGCCGGCGTTGTGGAGTGAGTAGAGAAACGTCGGGCGGTGCGTGTCCATGACCGCCATGACCGCGCGCGTCTCGGGGCACGACTCGGTGAAGTGGAGCGTCTTGTAGTGAACGGGGAAGCTCCACTCGACTTGCTCGCGTGCCGGCGGCCGATAGAAATTGAGCGCGTAGGTGAGCGGCGAGAACGCCTGCTTGAACCAACCCTCGTTCAAGAGCGTGCCGTCGGGGTCGGCGCACTTGATGATGAGGAACGTGTAGCCGAGCTCGTCCCGAAGGTCGTCGTCCTCACAGAGCCGACGCGAGAGGAACTCGAGCGTGAGCGTGCCGATCGGTTCATTCGGATGCGGTGTGCCGATGAGCAGCGCCTTTCGCTTCCCGTGACCGATCGTCAGCAGTTCGATCGGACGCCCCTCGGTAGACGTACCGATCGTCTGCAGAGTGACGAGCTTCGGAAACCGCCGCGCGAGGTCGCGCGAGCTCGCCGACAGCTCCGCGACGCCCATGAACTCCGTGTACTGCGGTACGTCGGAGATGATCTGGTAGGTGTCCATTCGAGAAAAAAGTAGCACACCCGTGGAGCGCGGCAAAGAAACCGACGGCGCGCGCGGCAGCGCGGGTCCGATCGCGCATCACCGATCGGACCCGCGCTCCCTGCGTCGAGATTCAGGAGAGCTCTTTGCTCGAGTAGCCGAGAATGCGGCGCGCGATGATCATCATGTTGATCTGTTGCGTGCCCTCGAAGATGTCGTTGATCTTGGCGTCGCGCATCCACTTCTCGAGCAACAACTCGCGCGAGTAGCCGAGCGGGCCGAGCATCTCGACCGCCTTCTGCGTCACCTGGGTCACGACGAGGCCCGCTTTCGCCTTTGCCATCGACGCCTCGAGATTGTTCTTCTGTCCCTGATCCATCATCCACGCCGCGCGCCAGGTGAGGAGACGGGCCGCCTGGAGCTGCGTCTCCATGTCCATGAAGTCGCGCTCGATCGCGGTGAGCTTGCGCGGCCCCACGCCGTAGCGGATTTCGACGCCCTGCTTCTTCAGCTCGTCGCGCACGAAGTCGAGGGCGGCGCGGCCGACGCCGATCGCGCTCGCGGCGACGATCGGTCGGGTGGCATCGAACGTCGCCATGACGCCTTTGAAGCCCTCGCTCGTCTTCGGCACCTCGGGGCTGCCGAGGATGTTGTCGAGCGGGACGCGGCAGTCCTCGAAGATGAGCGTCGCCGTATCCGAGGCGCGGATACCGAGCTTGTCCTCGCACTTCGCCACGGTCATGCCGGGTGTCCCGGCGTCGACGATGAACGACTTGATGCCGGCACGTCCCGCCGAGCGATCGATGGTCGCCCAGACGACGACGAAGCCGTTCGACTTCGTCGCGTCCCCCGCCATGAGGCCGCTGGTGCAGAAGATCTTGGTGCCGTTCAGCACCCAGTGATCGCCGTCGCGGACGGCGGTCGTCTGGATCGCCGCGCTGTCGCTGCCGGCGCCGGGTTCGGTGATCGCCATCGCTGACCAGACCGGCTTGTCATCCTTGAACCGTGACAGGAAGCGTTGCTTCTGGTCGGGTGTCCCGACCGCCATCACCGCGGCGCCGCCGAGCCCGGGGCCGGGGATGCTGAGGTAGAGGCCGGCGTCGCCCCATGAAAGCTCCTCGACGGCGACGACCGTGCGCAGGTTGCGGTCGCGCTCGGGCGCCTTGTCCTTGCCATCCTTTGCGGCGCCCGGGCCGATGCCGGACGACTTGGAGAGCTGCCACATCATGTTGATGAAGTCCCACGGCTTCTCGTGCTCGCGCTCGTCGTACTCGCGGGCGATCGGCCGCATGGCGTGCTCGGCGAGCATGTGGAGCTGGTCGCGCATGGCGGCGATCTCGGGAGAGAGCTCGAAGTCGATCATGATCCGTCTCCTTGGGGCGGTCGCGTCAGGCGATCGCCAAGCCTTCCAGAGTGGCGAAGCCGCGGGCGTTGCGCAGGAAGAGCTCCACCAGATGGTCGCGGATGTAGCCGTGTCCGCCGAGCACCTGCAGGGCGTTGTCGGCGATGCGAAGCACCATGTCGGAGGCGTAGCGCTTGGAGAGATAGGCCTCGCGTGTCGCGTCCTCGTGGCGGTCGAGCTTCCACGCCGCCTCCCAGACGAGAAGGCGCATCGCGTCGACCTCCATCGCCATCTCGGCGAGCATGAAGGCGATCGCCTGCTTCTGCGCGATCGCCTGCCCGAAAGCACGACGCTCCTTGGCGTACTCGCGCGCATAGTCGTAGGCGGCGCGTGCGACCCCGACCGCCATCGCCCCGAGGCCGACGTGCCAGAGATCGGCGAGGCGACGCATGGCGCGCTCGTCGCCGGCGGCGAGCACGTGGTCGCGGGGAACGCGGCACGCATCGAGCTCGAGGCTCGTCGTCTCGAGCGCCTTCAGGCCCATGCTCTTCTCGCGCCCGCCGACGCGCAGGCCGGGCGTGTCGCGCGCCACGACGACCGCCTGGGGGTGCACCGTGCCGTCGCCGTTGGCGAGGCCGGCGAGCACCACGATGTGCTTCGCCTGGCTGCCGAGGGGCACGTAGCACTTGGCGCCGCTCACGACGTACTCGTCGCCGTCGCGCCGGAGCACGGTCGCGGGTGCGCTCGAGTCGAAGTCGAAGCGCGGCTCCATGACCGCCGCCGTGCCGGCCTCGAAGACGTCGCCGCAGAAGGCCGGGAGCAGGCTGCGCTTGAGCGCGGAGGACGCGAATTCGACGAGCGGCACGGTGAGGAGGCGCGGCGCGAGGAGGTGCATCGCAATCGCGAGATCACCGTACGCCAGCTCCTCGGCGATGACCGCGCCCGTCAGCGCCGAGTGCTCGCTCCCGGAGCCGCCGTACTCCTCCGGGATGATGCCCTGCACGAGCCCGAGCTCCCATCCCCGCTGGAGAAGCGACGCCGGGACGGCGCCCTTTTCGTCCGCCTCGCGCGCGTACGGACGGATCTCGTCGCGTGCGAAGCCGATCACGGTCTCGCGGATGAGCTTCTGCTCCTCGTCGAGTTCGAAGTTGATCATCGGGACTCCCTCCGATTGTTACGCGCCCCTCGCTTGGCGTGGACGCCGTGCGGCAACTGATCGGCGTCGACCGTCAGCCAGGACACCAGCTGATCGACGACGCCTTGCATGACGACCCCGAGGTCGACGCGCTCGGGATCTTGGTAGTGCTGCAGCTCGGCGCCGATGACGCCGCCCGCGAAGAGCTGCGCCGCGCGGCTCGCCTCGACGTCCGAGCGGAAGACGCCCTGCTCCTGGCCGAGCCGCACGATGCCGGCGAGATAGCTGCGGAAGCGGCGCAGGATGTCGCGAAACGCCTGCGAGAGGCGCGGGTTCGTGTCGAGCGCCTCGACCATGAGGGTCAGGATGAACCGCCGCAGGTTGTTCTTGGTGGCGATGTGCACGCAGACACGCGCGATCTCCGCGAGGGCGGCCGGCGGATCGGTGACCGGAGAGACGCTGCCGACGACGCGTTCCTCGAACTCCGCGATGCGATCCTTCACTGCCTCGAAGAGCAGCTCTTCTTTGTCGCGGAAGTGGTAGTAGAGCGCGCCCTTGGTCACGCCCGCGGCACTGGCGATGCGGTCGATCGAGGTGCCCTGGTAGCCGTAGCGCGCAAAGCAATCGATGGCTGTCGTCATCAGCTCCCGACGTGCCGCGCCCGCCACTTTGGCCTCGACGGTCGTCGGAGAAGTGGTGCTCGATCGTGAAGCGGCGCGGGTGCGCGGCGACATACTGAACGTTTAGTATGTTCGACGCGCGGTGTCAACAGGCTATCCGCCGGGCACGACTCGCTGCACGGCTGGAGAATGCCCGTGCGCGTCGCTATGGTGCCGCGCGAGGTGGGGGAACGCAGCCACATCGCCGAAACGTTGCGCACGACCCGCGAGCGGCTCGAGCTGACGATCGAGCGCGCGGCGGCGGACGCCGGCGTTCCGCTACGTTACGCACGTCTGCTGGAGGGCGAGGTGCCCTCCAGAGTCGGCGTTTCCGATGAGCTCTACCTGATCCCGTTCTTCCGTCGCTATGCGACGGCACTCGGTCTCCCCGCCGAGGAGCTGCTACCGGATTTCCTCGGTCATGTGCAGGAGCTGCCACCGCCGAGTGCCGCACCCGTTCACCTCCGGGCGCGTTCGCGGGCGGCGACCTTCTGGCGGCCGGTCGCGGTGTTGCTCGCCATCGCCGGCGCTACCTTCGTGATTCTCCGCCAGACACCGGAGCGACCGAGCGTCGAAGACGAGCATTGGAGCGAGGCCGAGCGGGTCGCGCGCGCGGACGGTGTCGATCGTACAGCGGCGGATGAGCCGACGCCGAACGCGCCGCCGTCCGTCGCTTCCAAGCCCGTCGCCGCGAACCCGGCCGTCGCACCCGAGGCGACACCGGCGGGCGTGGCTCCACCGCCTGCGCCGGCCGTGGGCGCGCGCGAGCTGCGGATCGTCGCGGCGGAGGAGACGTGGCTGTCGCTCGGCGTCGACGACCAGCCGAAGCGTGACATCATTCTCCAACCCGGAGAGACGCGCAGCTGGAGCGCCGCGCGCGCGTTCACGTTGACGGTCGGGAACGCGGGCGGCATCACCCTCAGCCTCGACGGCCGCGAGCTGCCGCCGCTCGGCCGATCGGGACAGGTGGTGCGGAATCTCCGCCTGCCCGACGGCGCGACCTCGCCCGGTTGATGCGGGTGGACGGGCGCTCGCGCGCTCGAGGCCATCGCCGGCCCGCGCAGAAACCGTGGCTCCAACCTCGATCGATATGCTGCTCTGCACGCTCGCACGGGCCACGCGGTGGCGATCTTCACCACCGACCGAGACTTCGCCCTGCACGAGCCGCGCTGGCACCGCGTACCGATGCGATAGTTGCGCTTTCGGAGATAGGAAAGGACATAGGAAACACGAGGGGCCTGCCACGAAAATCCCGCCGGCGGTTATGGGAACTCATGCCGCGACCACGACCGGTTCGAGCTGGACTCGGTAGCCCAGTCGTTCAAGGCGCTGCACGAGGTGGCGCTTCACGAGCGCGGCGGAC
>JACQEO010000027.1 GCA_016200545.1 Deltaproteobacteria bacterium
CGAGGTCTTCAACGGCGCCGGTGTGAAGAAGATCATCGTCAACTGCCCGCACTGCTTCAACACGTTCCGCAACGAGTTTCCGCAATTCGGGGGCAACTACGAGGTCGTGCACGCCGCCGAGCTGGTGCAGAAGCTGCTCGAAGAGAAGAAGATCTCCCTCAAGCGGGACGGCTTCGAGGGGAAGCCCGTCACCTACCACGACTCCTGCTACTACGGCCGCTTCAACAACGTCTACGACGCGCCGCGCGCGGTCATCAAGGCGGTCACCGGCGAGATGCCGCACGAGATGGAACGCCACGGCCGCACGGGAATGTGTTGCGGTGCCGGCGGTGGCCGCATGTGGATCGAAGAGGACCCCGACAAGCGGGTGAACCTCCTGCGCACCGATCAGGCGCTCGAGACCGAGCCGGCGGTGATCGCCATGTCGTGCCCGTTCTGCATGACGATGATCGGCGACGGCATCAAGCACAAGAATCTCGAGGACAAGGTGCAGACGCTCGACGTCATGGAGATGATCGAGCGCAACCTCGCCTGAGGCTCACGCCATCACACTCGTCTTCCGAGGCGTGCGCTTCACGATGACGGCTCTGCTCAATCAGTAGGCGTACGCGCCTATCGGTTGGGCATACGTCCGCGGGATTCAGTCCCGGAAGAGCGCTCATCAGGCGATCGATCCTGCGGGGGTTTTTGGGCCAGATATCCATCCTTCGGTGGAGATTGACGTCCACTGTTCGTTGCATGGAACTGCGATTGCTCTCTGCCCCTCCGATCGCGAGACACGCAGCGACGCGATCTGAAGAATCCAAACTCGGAGGGGGAAAAGCTCACATGGTGAAATCATGGTGACAGCAAGGAAGCGAGTCGTTGGTGTGCTGGCGCTGCTCCTCTTCTCGATGGCGCCGACGCTATCGAGCCTGGCACGCGCAGAGGAGGAAGCGCCGCCGCCGCAGTTGCCCGCGTACTTCACGGGGACGAGCGCCGATCCGGTGAAGCCGGCGTGGCCCGATCCGACCGGTGGGTCGACTGGCGTGTGGGCGGCACCCGCGGGTGACGCCAAAGGCGACGTCCCGGGCACTCTGACCGTCCCGGACGTCTACGATCGGGTCGTGCACAATATGATCTCGATCAACTTCGTCTGGACGCTCGTCACCGGCTTCCTCGTCATGTTCATGCAGGCCGGCTTCATGTTCGTCGAAACCGGACTCTGCCGAGCCAAGAACGCGGCCCACACGGCCGCCATGAATTTCTTGATTTACCCGCTCGGATGCCTGGGCTTTTGGGCGTACGGCTTCGCGATCGGCTGGGGCAACTGGTGGAACGGCCCTGTGGCACCCGGATGGTATGCCTCGCTTGGGCCCGGCCTCGCGGTCCTGAACAGCGGCATTGGGCTGGGCGCGGCGACCGACGCGGCGGGCAATGCCACCGGCGCCTACACGTACGGCATCTTGGGCACGAAGGGCTTCTTCCTCACCAGCTCGGTCAACGACGTGGGCGTGATGGCGATCTTCTTCTTCATGATGGTGTTCATGGACACCACGGCCACGATCCCGACCGGTGCGATGGCCGAGCGTTGGGCGTGGAAGAATTTCTGCCTCTACGGTCTGTGGATCGCGCTGCCCTACTGCATCTACGCGAATTGGCTTTGGGGCGGCGGCTGGCTGGCCCAAGGTGGCATCAACTGGGGTCTTGGACACGGGGCGGTGGACTTCGCCGGGTCCGGTGTCGTGCACGGTATGGGGGGTATCATCGGGCTCGCCGGGGCGATGGTCCTCGGCTCCCGTATCGGCAAATACGACTCGCACGGTCGGCCGCAGGCACTCCCGGGTCACAACGTGCCGATGGTGGTCCTCGGCACGTTCATCCTCGCGTTCGGCTGGTTCGGCTTCAACCCCGGCTCCACGCTCGCCGGTACCGACCTTCGCATCAGCTTCATCGTCGTCAACACGATGCTGGCGAGCATAACCGGGGCGCTCGGTGCGCAGCTTGCGCTCAGCTTCAAGGGCCTCAAGCACGACCCGACCATGATGTGCAACGGCATGCTCGCCGGGCTGGTCGCGATCACGGCGCCGTCTGCATTCGTCAATCCAGTGGGCGCTGCCATCATCGGCGCCATCGCCGGCGTCCTCGTTGTCTACAGCGTGTTCTTCTTCGAGGCCCGCGGCGTCGACGATCCCGTAGGGGCCATCTCCGTCCACGGCGTGAACGGTCTCTGGGGCGTGCTGTCGGTCGGCATCTTCGCGACCGGCGAGTACGGTGCGGGGTGGAACGGCGTCGTGCGCGACGAGATGGTGAAGGCCTACGGGTCGGACGGTGTGCGCGGACTCCTCTATGGCGACTTTTCGCAGTTCGCCATGCAGGTGATCGACTGCGCCGTGCTGACGGTCTTCGCGTTCACGATGGCCTACGTGTGGTTCAAGCTGAGCGATCTGATCACGCCCATCCGCGTCAGCAAGGAGACCGAGATCGAAGGGCTCGACGGCCCGGAGATGGGCACCATCGGCTACCCGGACTTTCAAATTCACCCGACGGGTCAACGGATGGCAGGGTAGACGACTCCTCCTCCGAGTTGTGGGCGAACGGGCTGGCGGGGCGACCCGCCGGCCCGTTGCCTTTCCAGCTCCGCGTATCGTCCAACTTCCGCGTCCGTCGGGCGGCTGCTACATTTCGACCTTGGTGTGAGGATGGTATCCCCGATCCGGATCGCAATCGCCGACGATCACGCGCTCTTCCGGCAGGGATTGCTGGCACTGCTTCGCCCGCAGCTCGACATCGAGGTCGTCGCCGAGCTGGAGCGGGCCGAGGATCTGGTTCCGACGTTGCAACGCACGGACTGCGACGTGCTCCTCCTCGATTTGCAGATGGAGCGCAGCACGCTGTCCGACATCGAACCGCTGGCCGAGCGTGTCGCCGTCCTCGTCGTCACGGCCACGGAACGCGTCGAGGACGCGGTCGCAGCGATCCGTGCGGGCGCGCGCGGCGTGGTGTTCAAGCGATTTCCGATCGAAACGCTGCTGACGGCCGTACACGCGGTCGTCGGCGGCCAGATGTGGATGCCCCCGGCGCTACAGGCCGACGTCTTGGCGCGGTTGCGCGAACCGGCGGGTGCCGCGTTGACCCGGCGAGAGCGCGAGATCGTGTGCCACGTCGCGCGCGGGCTCCGCAACGCGGAGGTCGCCGAACGACTCAGTATCAGCGAAGTCACCGTCAAGACGCACGTCAACAACATCTTTCAGAAGCTCGGGCTCCGTGATCGAGTTGAGCTGGCGCTGTACGCGGTCCGGATGGGGATGATCGGGGCGCACGAGCGCCGCCTCTAGCGACGTCCGTCCACCCTCCTGCCGCCGGTCGGCTACCGTACTCGCAACGCCGGGCCGCGGAAGCACCGGCCGCCGATGTTCAGCGTGACCTGCGTCGACGCCAGGTCGTTGGCGAGTCCTGACGACCACGCGCGGGTCGCGCTCACGGAGATCTTGAAGACTCCGGGCGCGTTCCGCTTCGCGCGCAGCGCGATGCTGCGGATGCCCGTCGCCCCCTTGGGCGCGCGGTAGCGGAACCCGGTGCCCTTCTGCACCATGGCGGCACCGGCGATCGTGGCGTGGAAGATGGGACCGTCGCCGTCGGCGGCGATGACGCCGATCGGCGTCTGTGCGTAGACGCCGAGTCGCACCTCCACCGCCAGCGAGAACGCGCCACCGCGGTCCCTGAGCGCCGCGCGCCTGAAGGTGACGGGCACGTCCGTTTCGCAGACCATGGGCGCGCCGGTGGGGATGCTCAAGGCGTCGGCGGGATCGCTGGCGGCATCGCGCTCGTCGCCGTCGGCGAAGCCGTCCCCATCCTGATCGATGCCGATCCGTACGCCGGAACCCGGCGGCGTGCAGGTGTAGGTGACCTCTTGGCCGCCGCTCGCGGCGAGCGCGCGCAGCGCAGCGTCGGAGAGCGGCAGGTCACTCGCGCGATCACTCGCGAACGTGCCCCCGCCCATGTAGACGAAGCCGCGCGCCGTTCCCGCGTCGAGCGCCTTGGCGACGAGGTCGCACTCCCCCGCGTCGGCGCGTTGGATCAGCAGGGTGATACGTGCGTCGACGGTGGCGCCGTTCGCCGCCGTGCGCGTGATCTGCTGGCCGACGATCGGTGCCAGGTTGGAGTCGTAGGCGAGCATGAACGCTTCCATGTTGCGGCGCATCGGATCGCCCGCCGCCCCCGCCGCGAAGCCGCCGGGATTGATCCCGCTCTGATTGAACACCGCCCCTGAGTGAAAGCGGAAGGTGGTGTCGACCGAGCCGTCGTGGAGGAAGCCGAAGCCACGTACCTGCTCGCCGCGGTTGGCGGCGCCGCCGCCCGGTCCCGTCGCGAAGCCGAACATGCCGACCTTTTGGTACAGGTTGCGGAGGTGTGGGATCTTGAAGACCTGGGTCTCGCCTTCGAAGCTCGCCTCGCCGTCGGTACCGAAAAATCCGGGAGCGGCGACGGCGAAGTTGTCGTTGCCGGTCGGGTCCAGGCGATGGCACCCGTTGCAGTTCTGTACCGTGTCGGAGATCGCTCCGAAGTACATGTCGTGACCGGCCTGCTGCGCCGGCGTGAGCGAGTTGTCGAGGTTGCGGATCGGGTTCGGTGGGTAGGTCACCTGGAGGATGAAGTCGGTGAAGGCCTGCATCTCGGTCGCCGTCAGTTGCGCGCTCCGCCCGATCAGTCCTTGGAACGCGGGGTTGAACTTCTTGAACGCCGCGACCTCGTCGAAGGTGCCTCTGTTGGGCTGCGCGCTCAGCGCGTCGTTGCCGCCGGTCCGGTCGCCGCGCCAGTGCATCGGTCCGTGATTGGCCATGCCGCGGAGGCTCTGCGTCGTCATCGGGCCCTTCATCGGATGAAAGTTGGGATTGATGAATGGTCCCACCCGGAAGGGACCGGGGTTGTTGACGACGACGCCGTCGGGGTCGCCGAGGTCCCAGGCGAGGCTGTCGAAGTCGCCGAAGATATGGCAACTGGCGCACGCCGAGTCGCCGTGACTCGACGTCGCGCGCGCATTGTAGAGGAACGGACGGCCGGCGATGACGCTCGCGGGCTCCGGATTGTAGAGGGCGACGTGCGCCTGCTCGGCGCCGGTCGCCGTGCTGAGAACTGAGACGGAGTCGTCGAAGCGCGTCAGGACGTAGAGCTGGGAGCGGGTCTCGTCGAGAACGAGACCCGTCGGTCCGCCACCGCTCACGTGCAATTGATCCGCGGCGTCGGAAACGAAGCTGTCGGCGGCGAGCTCGGTCGTGCTGTAGACGCCGACGGCGCTCGAGCCGAACCCCGCGACGTACAGAGACGCGCCGTCGTTGGAGACCGCCATGCCGAGCGGAAAAGCGAGGCTGGCGTCGTTCTCCGCGTTGGGAGTCGCGGCGCAGCAGGTCGAGTAGTCGACGTGCTTGTTCAAGTGGCGAGGGTCGCGAGCGCCCCCGGCGTGGAGGATCGTGATCCGGCTCTCGGCGAGGTGCCCGCGGACGCTCGGCGGCTCACCGGGCGGTTTGAATCCCGCCGCGAACACGCCCGCGCCCTCGAAGCGCACCTCGTTGAACGATTCGAGATTCGAGACGTAGACGTCGCCATTCGCGGGATTCACGACCATGTTGAAGAGGATCGTGCCCACGCCCTGCCAGTTGCCGGGCGCGCCCGGTACGGCGGACGGTGGGTTCGTCGTCGCGTCGATCGTGAACACGTCGCGGTCGGGGAGCGAGAAGCGCACGATGCTGTCCCAGCAGCGGCCGCGCTCGTCCACCCAATGGGTGCCGTTGAACTTGACGATCAGGCCCACCTCCGGAGCGGCGATGCCTTGGAAATTCGTGTTGGGTGGCGGCATCCCGCCCGGCGGCGCGCTGCAGTCGAGGGGTCCGGTCGTGGCGGCGCCGCCGTCGGGTACGAAGCCGGCGTTGATCGTGGTCGAGCGATTGCCGGAGTGGAAGATCGCGACGTACACGCGGTTTCCGCCCGGCGATACCGCAAGCGCCCGCGGGGTGTCGCCGAAGAGCGTGATGATCGTCGTCGGTGTGCCGCCGAGTCCGCTGCCGAGATTCGTCGCGTCGAACACCCAGACGTCGGCCCGCCCGTCGCCTGTCGTCGTCAGCGTGGTGTCGATCGTCGCCTGGAGCGGCGTGTTCTGGCCGCGGCGCGCGGTGGTGATGAACGCCTGCGTCCCGCCCGGTCCGGCGAACACGATGTCGCGCGGCTCGTCGCCGACGAGCAGCGTGCGTACCACATGCGCGCTCGCCGGCGTCGTCACGTCGACGACGCTCACGCTGTCCGACAGGTGGTTCACCACCCACACCTCGGTGTTGGTGCGCGCCGCGACCGCGATCGGCTCGAGTCCGACGGGCACCGAGCCGACGCGAGTCAGGGTGCCGGTGCCGACGTCGAAGATCTCCAGTCGATTATCGGGCGTATTGATCGCGAAGAGCCGCGTCCCGTCCGGCGACTGCGCCAGCGGTCGGACCTGTCCGGTCTCGAACACGGTGAAGGGGGACGTCGCGTGCGCGGCCTCGGGGACGAGGGCGACGACCGCGAGGGCGGCGAGGATGCAGCACAGGCGATTCACGGGCGTCTCCTTCGCAAACGGCAGGCTGGCGCGGAAGGCGCCACTAGCGAAGCAGTAGCACGCCCGTGGACGCGCGTGAAAGACAAAACGTCCGCTAGTCGGCTAGGGGCTCCGTTGCGTCAGGGGCAGGCACCGACGCCCGGGTCGTTGGTGTCGACGCGCTTGTAGCTGTACTTGCACGTCCCGACGTCGGGGAAATTGTCGGCGAAGAACGAGGTGCCCTTGAAGGTGGCCTTCGAGCTGCCGAGCTTCGTCTTCACGCTCGCGCGCACCAACTCGCCGTCGAACGGAGCAACAGGGAGGGTGTTGCCGAGATGGCAGCCGAGCAGGGCGACCTCACCCTTCTCGTTCGGCTTCTTCGCGTCCGGGACCGCGGAGGCGTTGTAGGTGAAGTTGTTGTCGGGAATGGCGGCGTCGATGACCACCCCGAACGTGCTCACGCCCTGGGTGATCGCCATCGTGCTCACCTTGTTACCGCTCGTGAACTTCGTACCGTCGAAACCCTTGCACGACCACTTGCCGGTCCAGTTGCCGGTGAGGTCGAAAGCATGCGCCGGGACGACCGCTGCCCCCAGGCCCAGAGTGGTCGTGGCCGCAAGGATGAAAATCGGGATTCGCATGAAACGCTCCCTCCGCGGGAAAAGCCCCGCAACTGCTGCGTAGCGGGACGCATCCGTTTGCGCAAGCACTTCGCGGCGGCGCCGGCAGCGCACTACGCCGCCGCCCGCGCCAGAACTTCGCGCGCGATGCGCGCGGCGCCGCTCCGCCGTAGCCCGACAGGATGTAGTGGCGGACGCCCCATTCGCGGCCGCGGCGGTGGAGCTCGGCGACGCACTCGTCCGCCGTCCCGATCAGCGCCAGCGGCATGCGTCGCACCTCGGTCTCGGAAAGCCCGAAGAGGCCGCCGAGACCGGTCGCGAAGTTGCTCGCCGCCTCGGCGGAGTCCGCGAGCATCGGGATGAAGATCGTCGACGACAGCGTGATCGCGTCGGGATCGCGTCCGGCGGCGCGTGCCTCGCTGCGGACGAAGTCGAGCTTGCGACGGAAGCCTTCGTCGGTAAGCTTCGCGACCTCGCTCGGGAGGATCGTCCCGGCGCGTCCCGAGTCGGAGATCACGTTCACGATGTCGGCCTCGCGCGCGGCGATGCGCAGCAAGCCCTTGCCGCTGCCGCCGAGCATCACCGGTGGATGCGGCTTCTGCACCGGCTTCGGGACGCTGATGGCGTCGCGCAGGTGGTAGAACTCACCGTCGATGGTCACCCGCTCCGACGTCCAGAGCGCCTTGATGATGCGCACCGACTCGTCGAGCATGCGCAGCCGCGGCTGCACGTCGGGGAAGGGCGCGCCCATCATCTCGAACTCCGAGCGCGTCCAGCCCGAGCCGAGTCCGAGGAGTACGCGCCCGCCGCTCAGGTGGTCGAGGGTCGTCGTCGCCTGCGCGGTGGTGCCGGGGTGCCGGAAGAGATTGCAGAGGACGAGGGCGCCGATGCGTACACGCGTCGTCGCGCCGGCGAGCGCGCCGAGGATCGTCGTTGCCTCCCACGCGAGCGCTTTGTCGTCGAGGCCGCCGCCGCGTTGCTCGTACGCCCAATGATCCGGGACGTAGATCGCGGAGAAGCCGCTCGTCTCCGCTTGTTGCGCCAGTGCCACCATGTCCGACGCGGGGATGCCCGCGAGTTGTAGGCCGAAGTCCATCACGTGCGTATGCGGGAGGCGCCTCGTGGAGTCAAAGAGGTCGCGCTGGGGCGGCGGGGGGCGGCGAGGGTCGTGGCCGCGGCCAGCGGACCTGGCGGGACGCCACATCGTGTGGATCCTTCCGTACATCGCAACGCACTCGAAGCACGTACGGTCCAATGGCCGCGGCCACGACCCTCGCCGCCCCCCGCAGTCACGCCGTGCGACCGTTTGAGTCAGCGGCGCGCTCGCCGCCTTCGGCGGCGTTGCGGGTTGCGGCGTCGGTGCGCGTACGCGGCAACCACTGTCGGAATAGTTCGGGGACGCGGACGGTGTAGTGCTGCGGTGCGAGCCTGGGGGCGGAAGCGGTGGGGGCGCGCGCGTTGGGCCGTGCGTGCTTCGCGTGCGCTTCGACGTACGGAAGGATCCACACGATGTGGCGTCCCGCCAGGTCCGCTGCGCGCGCCCACACCGCTCCCGCCCCCAGGCCCACGACGGACGCTCTTCCGTCGGCTCGCCTCCCCGAGGTGAACGAGCGTGTCGCGTCGAGCGCGCGCTCGTGGTAGCAGACGCGGCCGACCGGACGCGCCGCGTATGGCGCCGGTGTCACCAGCGACCATGCGCTCACGCGTCCTCCTCTTCGTCTTCCTGACCGTCTTCCTCGACATGATCGGGTTCGGGATCGTCATCCCGCTCTTGCCGTTCTACGTGCGGTCGATGGGTGGATCGGCGGAGATCGTCGGGCTGATCCTCGCCTCGTTCTCGTTGACGCAGATGACCGCGACCCCGATCCTCGGCCGACTCTCCGACCGTTACGGGCGGCGGCGGGTGATCTTGGTGAGCCTCGCCGGCAATGCGACGTCGATGGTGATCTTCGCCGTCGCCGCCGAGCGCGGGCTCCTGGCGTGGCTCTTCGTCTCCCGCGTTCTCGCGGGGACGACGGCGGGGAACCTCGCTGCCTGCCAGGCGGCGGTCGCCGACGTCACCGACGATGCGACGCGCGCCGCCGGGATGGGACGTCTCGGCGCCGGGATCGGCCTCGGTCTGGTCATCGGCCCGGTGTTGGGCAGCGCCCTCAGCCACTTACACTCGACGGCGCCGCCGCTCGCCGCCGCCGCGCTCGCGCTCATGGACCTCGTCGGCGTCTACCTGTTCATGCCCGAGACCCGCACCGTCGCGCGCGCCGAGATGCCCGCCGCCGAACGCGACCTGCGCTCGCTGGCGCAGGCGATCGCCGATCCGCGCATCCTGAGCGTGATGGTGATCTACTTCCTCACGTTTCTCTGCATGACGAGCATCCAGGTCGCGCTGCCGCTGCTCGTGAACGTGCGCCTCGGGTGGGGCGAGCACGAGGTCGGCCACGTCTTCGGGCTCTACGGGTTGATGGCGCTCATCGTGCAAGGCGGCTTGATCGGCCGGCTCACGCGCCGCTTCACCGCCGCGCGCGTCCTCGTCGCGGGAGCGCTCTGCGTCGGTCTCGGCTTGGCCGCGATCGGCGACGCGCGCGGTCCGGCGCTGCTTCTCGTCGGCGTCGCGTTGGCGGGGTTCGGCGTCGGGCTCACGAATCCAACCTTGGCGACGTTGGCCTCGCAGCATGCGGGCCGCGAGCGCCAGGGCGTGATTCTCGGCGTCGCGCAATCCGCGGGCGGGGCGGCGCGGACCGTCGGGCCGGTGTGGAGCGGCGTGCTCTACACGCGGCTCGGTCCGAGCGCGCCGTTCGTCGGCGGGGTGCTCGCTGCGTCGGTATCGGTCGCCGTCGCGCTGGCGCTGCAAGGGCGCGCGCCGGCGACCGCCGGGGAGGGGAGCGGCCACGTATGAGGGCGAAGCGCATCCCGTGGGACGGCGGTGCGGTATCGGCGGCGTGGCACGAGGCGAAGGGCGACACGCTCCTCGCGCTCACCCACGGCGCCGGCGGTACGATGGAGACGCCGTCGTTACGTGCCTACGCCGCGGCGATGGCGGCGCGCGGCGTCGCTGTCGTGCGCTTCAACCTGCCGTACGTCGAGGCGGGTCGAAAGGCGCCTGGTCCGGCGGTGCGCGACGAGGCGTGCTGGCGCGCGGTCGCGACGTATCTGCGCCCGCGTGCCCGCCGTCTATATCTCGGCGGCCGCTCGTACGGCGGGCGGATCGCGTCGCACGCGGTCGCGGCGGGCGCCGCCTGCGACGGCCTGGTTTTCCTCGCCTACCCGTTGCACCCGCCCGGCAAGAAGACCGAGTTGCGCACGGCGCACCTCGCGGGCATCGCGATCCCGATGCTCTTTCTCCAGGGCACGCGCGACGCGTTCGCCGATCCGGATCTCCTCGCGCGCACCGTCGCCGCGCTGCCGGGTGCGACGCTCCATCACATCGAGGGCGCGGACCACGCGCACGCGGTGCGGGGCCGGACGATCGACGACGTCATGACCGAGCTCGCCGACGTGACGCTGGCGTGGATGCATTGACGGGCGCGGCGGCGGGCGCGACAAGGAGCGTCATGGCCGAACGAGAGATCACACCGGAGACGAGCCGCGTCGGTTGGATCGGGACCGGGCTCATGGGCGCATCGATGTGCGAGCATCTGATCGCGGCCGGCTACGCGCTCACCGTGTTCACGCGTACGCGGACGCGCGCCGCGGCGCTCCTCGCGCACGGCGCCACCTGGGCCGACTCACCGCGGGCGGTCGCTGCGAGCGCCGAGGTCGTATTCACCATGGTCGGCACGCCGGCGGACGTCCGCGCGGTCGTGCTCGGCGACGACGGTGCACTCGCCGGCGCCGCGCGCGGCGCGGTGCTCGTCGACATGACGACGAGCGAGCCGGCGCTGGCGCGCGAGATCGACGCGGCCGCGCGGGTGCGCGGTGTCGCGGCGCTCGACGCGCCGGTCTCGGGAGGCGACGTCGGCGCGCGCGAGGCGCGCCTCTCGATCATGGTCGGCGGCGATCGCGAGGTCTTCGAGTACGTGCAACCGCTCTTCGCCCGTCTCGGACGGACGATCGTCCACCAAGGGCCCGCCGGCGCCGGCCAGCATGCGAAGATGGTGAACCAAATCCTGATCGCGACCGGCATGATCGGCGTATGCGAAGCGCTGCTCTACGCGTACAAGGCAGGTCTCGATCTCCCGACCGTGCTGACCTCGGTGTCGGGCGGCGCCGCCGGGTCGTGGTCGCTCACGAACTACGCACCGCGCATCCTCAGACGCGACTTTGCTCCCGGCTTCGCCGTCGCGCACTTCCTGAAAGATCTCGGCCTCGCTCTCGCGGAGGCGCGGCGCATGCGCCTCGCGCTTCCCGGTCTCGCCCTCGCCGAACAGCTCTATCGCGCGCTCGAGGCAGAGGACTACGGCGCGAGCGGCATTCAAGCGCTGGTGCTCGCGCTGGCGCGGCTCTCCGCTGTCGACTGGCCGTGAAGGAGGCGCCGTGGGCGCGTCCTCAGCTGGGGCGCGAGGCTGGTGCCGCGCCGCCGCTGTCGGCTTTCGCCTGCAGGTCCTTCCGCAACGCGCGCATGCCGAGACGCCGCGCGAGCCTTTTGAGACGCAATTTGTTGTAGCGTGACTTGTCTCCGGTTTTGCGTCCCATGGTGTCCTCCTGGTGCGCGCGTCGGTGGGGATGCATATCCGGTTCGCGACGCCGCCGCCAGCGTCCGCACCCTCGACGTGGCGCGCGTCACGGGCGCGGGTGGGCCGCGAAGAAGCGCCAGATGCGATCGGTCGCGTCGGACGGCCACGTGTGCGCCTGCGGCCCTTCGCACGACACGAGCTCGCAGCCGGCGAAGCGCGTGCAGCCGTCGAGCTCGTGTCCGCTCTCGCACCCGTCGACTCTCGCCCACCAATCGCGTGCGGCGCGCATGAGCGACGGCGGGATGACGTCGTCGGCACGACCGAACGTCAGCAGGACCGGGACCGGACGCGCGGGAACGCAATCCGGGAGTGGCTTGGCGCCGGCTACGGGCGCGATCGCGGCGATGCGGTCCGCCATCCGACAGCCGACGAGATTCGCGAAGAAGCCGCCGTTCGACATTCCGGTCGCGTACACGCGACGGCGATCGACACAGCGCTCGCCCTCGAGCGCGTCGAGGAGTGCGCGCACGAAGTCGAGATCGCGGGTCTCGTGTGCGTCGAGATCCCAGCCGCGTCCGGTCGAGTCGAGGAGGTGCACCCCCTCGTGCCCCTCCGGGTGCACGGCGATGACGTCGTTCCGCTCCGCGAGCGTCACCATGCCTGTCCCGAGTCGCTGGTTCGCGGCGCTGCCGCGAAAGCCGTGAAACACGAGCACGACAGGTCGCGGACGGTTGGGATCGTCAACGGGCGCGTCGACGAGGAAGGTGCGCTCTTCGTCGCCGACCATGATCTGCCGGCGTTCGCCGTGAAGCGGCGGGCGGCGCGCGCCCGCGCAGCCGGCGCTCGCCTCCGCGCGCGCCTCGAGCCGATGGTCGACCTCGCCGGACGTGTCGGGAGCGTTCGTGCAGGAGGTCACGAGGAGCGACGCGACGATGGGAAGGACCACGTGCGAGTGGAGGCGCAGCAGAGTTCTGCTGTTCAACGTGTGGACCGCCTCTCTACGGGGCGCTCGGCGCGCGCGTCGATCTTGCTCGCGGCGTCTGCGCCACCGCGCCCGCAAGCGCGGTGGCGACCAGGTGATGCCCCTGGTCGCTCAGATGCCCGTCGAACGCCAGGTACACGGGTTGGCCGCGGCTCTCCGACTCGCGAAACATGGGGTCCGTGACGATCAGCTGGTTCTCGTCGCCGTCGACGAGAGAGCGGAAGTCCGCGACCACGGCGTCGTAGGCGGCGTCGCCGCCCGAGAGGTAGAGCGGCGAGGGGATCGTGAGTAGAATCACGGGCACCCCGATGCGGTTAGAGGCGGCGATCAGTTGCGCGACGAGCTCGCGGACGAGCCTCACGCCCGGTGCGGCGGTCGCCACCGGCGTGTCGGCATGCGCCGCGCCGACCTCGGGACCTCTGCCGGCGCCACTCAACGCCTTGTAGATTAGGTAGAAGACGAGACTCCGATTGGCGACGGCGTCGCGGATCGCGAGCAGTGGGCCACGCCAGAACGCCGGGCTGCGAAACTCCTCCTTCAGCTCGAGCCCGGCGTTCGTCAGCCGAAACCCGCCGTGAGCGAGGCTGTCCTCGAGGTCGTTGTACGCGTACTGCAACACCACGACGTCGGGTGCGAAGGACGCTCCCTGCTGAAGGAAGTAGAGCAGCTCGTGCGCGGTTCCGACGCCGTTGAAACCGGCGTTGACGACCCGCCAGCGACCGGTCGGCGCGCTGCGGTCGAGCTCGAGCGCGAGGAGTGTCGTGAAGATGCGATCCTCGGGAAGCTGGACGGCGGCGGTGTACGAATCGCCGAGCACGAGGACACGGATTTCGCCCTCCGGCTTCTGGCGCGCAAAAGAGGGGCCGCGAAGACCGTACTCGTTGATGCGGACGTCGGCCGTCGGCGGCTCCACCTTCGGCAGATTGTGGTAGGTGAACCGCGAGCCCGGATACCAGGTGTAGAAGCCCTCGGCGAAGACGCGCAGATGCGGGACGTCGACTTGCGATGGCACGACCTGCCGAATCGCGACCTCGAGGAGCAGGAGGAGAACCAGCCACTCGACGAGGAACGCGACCTTCTTCATGGCGAAAACGACGGCCGCGCGACGCGCACCGGGCCGACGTTCAGCTCTTCAGCTTGTGGACCGCCTCTTTCATCTCGGGAACGGCCTTGAAGAGATCGGCGACGAGGCCATAGTCGGCGACCTGGAAGATCGGCGCCTCCGCGTCCTTGTTGATCGCCACGATCACCTTCGAGTCTTTCATACCTGCGAGATGCTGGATGGCGCCCGAGAGGCCGACGGCGATGTAGAGCTCCGGCGCGACGACCTTGCCGGTTTGACCGACCTGGAGGTCGTTCGGGACGAAGCCGGCGTCGACCGCGGCGCGGCTCGCGCCCATCGCGGCGCCGAGCTCGTCGACGAGCGGCTCGAGGACGGTCTTGAAGTTCTCGCCGTTCTTGAGGCCGCGGCCGCCGGAGACGACGATGCGCGCCTCGGTGAGGACCGGGCGATCGGACTTCATCTCTTCGAGCCCAACGAACTGCATCGTGAGCGCGCCCTCGGCGAGCGTGACCGAGACCTTCTCGATCTTGCCGGCGCCGTCCTTCGTCGCGGCCTCGAAGGCGGTCGCGCGCACCGAGATCACGCGCGTCGTGCCCGCGAGTTTGAGGGTCGCGAACACGTTGCCCGCGTACATCGCCCGCATCACCGTACCGTCGGCGTTGATCTCGGAGATGTCGGCGCCGAGCGGTGCGTTCAAGCGCGCCGCGAGACGTGGCGTCAGGTCTTTACCCATCGCCGTCGCGGTCGCGATCACAGTCTCGATACCCTTCGCCTTCACGAGCTCCGCGAGTGCCGCCGTGTAGGCGTCGGCGAGGTAATGTTCGAGCTTCGGGTTCTCGACCTGGAAGACCGTCTGCATGCCGTACGCCGCGGCCTCGTTCGCGAGCGCGTCCGTGCCGGTGCCGAGGACGACGGCGTGACAGGCGCCACCGTACTTCGTCGCCGCGTCCTTACCGGCCGCGAACGCGACCAGCGTAGTCTTCGGGAACTTTCCGTGTTGATGCTCGGCAAATACGAGGACGTCGCCCATGGAATCTCCGTTCCTGCCGCTCAGATGACTTTGGCTTCGGTGTGCAGCAGCTCGACGAGCTGGTCCACCGACTCGACCAGCTTCCCGGCTTGGCGTTTCGGCGGCGGCTCCATCTTCACGAGCTGCGTGCGCCCTGAGACGTCGAGACCCGCTTTTTCTAGATCTCCGATCGGGATCTCCTTCAGCTCCTTCTTGCGCGCTTTCATGATGCCGGGCAGCGACGCGTAGCGCGGCTCGTTCAGGCGCAGGTCGGCGGTGACGATGCCCGGGAGGGGAAAGCGCAAGGTCTCGAGGCCGCCGTCGACCTCGCGGATGACCGTCGCCGATTTCTGGTCGCCGGAGAGCTCGACCTTCGACGCGAAGGTCGCTTGCGGCCAACCGAGCAGCTCGGCGAGCATCTGACCTGCGGCGTTGCTGTCGTCGTCGATCGCCTGCTTGCCCATCACGACGAGGTCGGGCTTCTCGGTCTCGACGAGTTTCGCGAGCGCACGCGCCACCACGAGTGGCTCCAGCGCCGCATCGGTGACCACGAGAATCGCGCCATCGGCGCCCATCGCGAGCCCCGTTCGCAGCTGTTCCTTGACGTCGTTCGGCGCAGCGTTGCCACCGATGCTCACCAGCACGACCTCGCTGCCAGCGACCTTCTCCTTGATGCGGAGGGCCTCTTCAATCGCGATTTCGTCGAAGGGGTTGATCACCCATTTGACGTTGTCGGTGACGATGCCGGACCCGTCCGGTTTCACCTTGATGCTGGTCTCCGGGTCGGGCACACGTTTGACGGTCGCGAGGATCTTCACGTCGGGGGTCTCCTTCTGTGCGTGGGGAACGCGCCACCTAACACGCTGCGAAAAATTTGGTCAAGGTGCCGCCGCAAACGCCGTTACGCAATCACGAGCGGTAGCCGCCCGCGCTCTCGCGATTGCGCTCTCGCAGAGGATGAGGGAGCCACCGGGATTCACTCCCGGTGGCGACGCCCATCGCGAGCGTAAGCGAGCGGGGGCAAAATCAAACACCCCGGGGCGAAAATCAGTTGCCGCCGCCGAGCCGCGAGGACAGCTCGCCGCCCGCTTTGAGGATCAGCGGCGCCAGCTCCTTCTGAATCCGCTCGTTGGCGAGGCGATACGACGGGCCGCTCACGGCGAGCGTGCCGACGACGCGACCCGTGTAATCCTTGATGGGGACCGCGACCGAGCGCACGTCCTCGACGTACTCGCCGGCATCGACGGCGTAGCCTTTCTCGCTCACGGCCCGAAGCTGTTGCACGAGCGCCTGGCGCTCGGTGATGGTGCTCGACGTGTACTTCTTCAGGCTGTCAGGGAGGCGCGCCTTCTGCTCCTCTTCGGACTCGAAGGCGAGCTGCACCTTGCCGGACGCGGTGCAGTGGAGCGGCAGGGTCTCGCCGATCTGCGACACCAGGCGGATCGGCTGATCGGCGTCGACGCTGTCGAGCGGCACCATGCCGCCGCGCCGCGCGACGGCGACGTAGGCGCTCTCGCGACACTGTTTCACCAGCGCCTCCATGATCGGACGCGCCTGCCGCAGCAAGCCCATGCGGCCGATGTACGCCTGTCCGAGCTGCAGGCTGCGGACGCCGAGGCGATAGTTCTCCGTCGCCTTGTTCTGCTCGATGTAGCCCCGCGACTCGAGGGTCGCGAGCAGGCGGAAGATGTTGTTCTTGTGCAGCTTGAGCCGTTTGCTGAGGTCGGTGACGCCGAGCTCGTCGGCGTCGCCGTAGAATTGCTCGATGACGTCGAGGGCATGCGACACCGAGCGGATGATGTAATTGCTCTTTTCGCGGCGGACCATGGGCGACGTAGAAAAACTGTTTTACAGGTAGAGGTTTCGCGCCGGGTTGTCAAACGGCGGCGGCTCAAGATCGCGCAAGAGCGCGCCGAATGCGGCGTAGCGCCCCAGCCGTCGCGACGTGAGCGACGCCGTTAGGCGCCCGTCCGGCGTCGGCGCGCGGCCTCGCTCGCAACCGAGATGCGACGATACGCAAACATGTTTTCGGAGCGTCGACGCGGGGTCGGTGGGTCGCGTCGCGGCGATGCGCGACGACGGCTTCGCGCCGTCGACCGTAGGTCAGCGGCGCGCGGCCGCTGGCGTGACGCCAGTGCTCTCCGTCGTCGTCGCAACGTTCGCCTGTGCGCCGCGCCGGCGCCGCGAGCGAACCGCGTCCGCCTCGTTCCGGCTCGCCGGCAGCGCGCGCAACGTCCCGCGTCGCGCGCTCGGCTCGCGCTCGGGAGCGGCGATCGGCGTCACGCCCGCACCGTCGAGCACGCGGCGCACGGTCGCGAGCCAACGAAGTTGGGCGTCGTACTGGAGACGCGTCGCTTCCGCGACGAGCCAGCGCGCACGGCCGGTCGGCGAGAGCGGCTCGCGTGCCACGAGCGCGCCGAGCGTCTCGACGGCGTCGCCATAGCGTCGCGTCTCGGCAACGAAGGAGCCGAGAAGCGCCGGTGTGCGCTCGGGCGGCGTGAAGACGAGCTTCACGTAGAGCGGGTCACGCACCGGTCGCAGGCGAGGCGCCGGTGTCGCGATCCAGCGTTCGAGTTGGCGACGGCCACGCGGTAGGAGCGTGTACCGACTGCGCTCGATGCTCCCGGTCTCTTTCTGTCGCGTGACGAGGCCGCCGCGGCGCAGGCGCTCGAGGGTCGAGTACACCTGTCCCGAGTTGAGCTGCCAGAAATCGCCGAGCGTGCGCTCGAAACGCACCTTGAGCTCGTAGCCCGTGAGGTCGCGCTGCGCGAGCAGCGCCAGCAATGCGTGCTTCACCGGCATCGTCGGGTCCTCTCTCGACGAACGTCGGGAGCAACGCCGGTGCCAGCGGCGAACCCGCGTCCGGCGGGACGCTGCCGCGCGGGACGTGACGGGCCGCGGTCGGATGCCGACGCGCGCTTCGTCGGAGAGGGACAACGCGCGTCGGTCGCGTCGAGGCGAACACGTGCAGCGGAACGCCGTGTCTGCTACGCAAGGCGCGCGGAGGATCGATGGCGCTCAGGATCGTGGTGATCGGACAAGCCGCGTTCGGCGAGCAGGTGCTCACGGGACTGCTCGCGCGCGGGCACGATGTCGTCGCCGTGTACTGCCCGCCCGACACCCCTGCGCGGCCGGACGCGCTCGCCGCCGCGACGCGTGCCGCTTCTGTCTCGTGCCGGCAGCCGCCGAGCTACAAGCCGGAGCTGGTGCGTGCCGAAGTCGCGGCACTGGCGCCGGACCTCCTGATCCTCGCGTACGTGACGCAGATCGTCCCGCTCGCGCTCGCCGAGGTGCCGCGCCTTGGCAGCATCTGCTTCCATCCGTCGTTGTTGCCGCGCCATCGCGGCGGCAGCGCGATCAACTGGGCGCTGATCGAGGGCGATCACGAGACCGGCGTCTCGGTCTTCTGGGTCGACGCCGGCATCGATACCGGTCCGTTGCTCGCGCAGCGGCGTATTCCCATTGATGCGGACGACAGCGCCGGCGCGCTCTACTACGCTCGCATCGTGCCCGCGGGGGTCGCGCTCGTCCTCGAGAGCGTCGCCCTGATCGAGGAAGGAACGGCACCTCGTCTCGTGCAGGACGAGCGCTACGCGACCTACGAGCCGCTCTGCCGCGACGTGCACGCCCGCATCGACTGGTCGCGCCCGGCGGCGAAGGTCCACGATCTGATCCGCGGCTGCGATCCGCAACCGGGTGCCTTTACCATCGCGGGGACGTCGCAGCTGCGGCTCTACGACAGCCGTCGCGCGGACGCCGCCGCGACCGCCGACGCTGCCGCGACTGCGCCGGGGGCGATCCTCGCGTGTGACGCCGGCGGTCTGGTCGTCGCCGCCGCCGGAGGCGCCGTCCGCCTCGGCAAAGCGCGACTCGAGGAGACGCGCGACAAGAAGCCCGCCGCCGAGGTCATCGCTGCCCTCGGCCGCGGCGTTGGCGACCATCTCGGAGTGTGATCAACCAGCCGCACGAGGGTGCGGTACGAGACTCGCGCAGAACTTCCCCAATCACTGACCTATCGTGCACCTCTGCAAGGGGCGCGGTGGTGCCGCACGACGAAATGACGCGCAAATTCCGGGTTGCGATCGACGCTCCGCCGGCATTGTATTTGCGATGTACGGCTGCGGTTCCCCGTGATTGCGACCGCATAGGTTCATCCCATGACATCGTCACGTCGCCCCACGCGCGGCCTACGCGCGCTCGTTCTCGCCGCCTTGGTCGGGCTTCCGGCATCGCCGACGCATGCGGCGCTGACGGCGGGGAGTCTCCTGGTCACCGACGACGGGGCGAGGGGCGTCTTCGAGGTGAGGGCGACCGGCCTCGTCGTGAAGGTCGCCAAGGACACGCGTCTCAAGCATCCCTTCGATGCCATCGTCGACGTCGATGGCAGTCTGATCGTCGCCGATCGCGGCACCGACCCAGCGAGTCTGACCACAGCCGACGGCGCGATCTACCGCGTCGACCCCGGGACGGGCATGCTGACCGCGACGCTCGCCAGCGGTGCGCCGCTCGTCAACCCGAGTGGACTGGCGCTCGAAGCGAGCGGCGACGTCATCGTGGTCGACCCCGATGCCGTCGTAAACGGCTCGAACGGACAAGTCTTCCGCTGGCGGCGCGTGACGGGGACGCTCGTGCCGCTCTCCGGTTGCCGCAACTTCAACAACCCGGTGCGGGCGGTGATCGAGGGCGGTGGCGACATCCTGGTCGTCGACAGCAATGCCGTCGGCTCGGGAGCGGTCTTTCGGCTCGACGCCGCCACCGGTGGCTGCGTGACCCTGCTCCACGGCGCCAAGGGTGAGTCGCACGGCCTCGTCAAGCCTTTCGGGATCGCGCTCGCGGCCGATGGCACGATCGTGATCGCCGACCAGAACGCGAACCCCGACGACCTCGTGACCGACACCGGTGCCGTCTTCGCGTACAGCTTCGCGACCAACGCAATCACGCGCGCGTTCGGCAACCCGGCGCTCAACCGACCGCGCGGCGTCGCCGTCGACGACGCGGGGAACTACCTGGTCGCCGACGCCGCGGCGAAGAAAATTTACGCGGTCGGGTCCACCGGCGCGGTGACGACGGTATCGAGTAGCTCGTTCTTCAACGCGCCGGTGCAAGTCCGGATCATCGGCGCCGCCGCGCCGCCGCCGCTCGGGCACTCGCGCGTCGACTTCCTCGTCGTCGACCGCGGCGCCGACCCACGCGGTCTCAGAACGGCCAGCGGCACCGGTGCCGTCTTCGGTCTCGACGCCACGACCGGCCTCTTGAGCTTCCTCGCCGGCGATCCGCTCTTCGTCAATCCCTACGACGCGGCGATCGATCGGCACGGCGATCTCATCGTCGTCGATCAGGATGCCGGCCCGTCGCGGCGCGGTGCCGTGTTCCGCGTCGGGAGGGCGAGCAAACAGGTGGAGCAAACGATCGCCGAAGGCAAGCCGTTCTCGAACCCGAGCAGCGTCCTCGCCGAGCGCGACGGCACGCTCCTCGTCGCCGACCGCGACGCCGCCGTGAACGGCTCGCAGGCGGCGATCTTCCGCGTCGACGAGGATCACGGCAACGTGGCGCCGTTCTCGACGAGCAGCGAGCTCGTGAACCCCGTCAAGATCGCGCTCGACGACGCCGGCAACGTGCTGGTGGCCGACGCCGGTGTCTCCTGTCCGACGCCGCACGCGACGCCGACCGGTCCGACGCCGACGCGCACCGGCACGACGCCGACCCCGACCCCGACGCGGACGGGGCCGACGGCCACGAAGACCCCCGGTCCCTGCGACGATCCCGCCGTGCGCTCGTTCGGTTCGGCGGTCCGCGTCGTCGACGCCGGCGGCGCGGCGCGCACCCTCACCGCCGAGGGCGCGTTCGTGAAGCTCGGTGGCATCGACTTCGACCCGATGTTCGGGATCGTCGTTGCCGACGAGGACGCCGACCCGAATCATTTCGGCTCGAGTCCGGGCGCGATCTTCCAGGTCGACGTTTTTGACGGTGCGGTGACGCCGATCGCCAGCGAGGAATCGTTCTTCGCCGGCCCGCGCGACGTCGCGGTGGCGCCCGACGGCAGCTACGCGGTCGCCGATGCGGTCGTGAAGAAGATCTTCAGCGTCGAACCGATCGACGGCACGATCACGCTGCTCTCGGACAGCGTCGATCTCGTCCAACCGGTGGCGATCGTCGCCGTCGCCGACCGCGACGGCGACGGCATCCCCGACGGCCTCGACAACTGTCCGGCGGTCGCCAATCCCGACCAGCGCGACCAAGACGGCGACGGCGTCGGGAACGTCTGCGACAACTGTCAGACGGTCGCGAATCCGGGCCAGGAGGACGTCGACGCGGACGGCGTCGGCGATGTCTGCCCGCAGCCACCGGCCGCCGCGCTGACCCTCTGCCAGCACAGCGTCGCGCAGCAAGCGGGCGTCGTATTCACGAAGGGGATGCAGGCGATGAGCGGCTGCGTCGGCGCGTTGCTCGCGTGCGAGACGCAGGCAGAGAAGGGCACGCTCGTCGGCGACGCGCTCGCGAGCTGCCGCACGGCGGCGCGCACACAAACCTGCGCCAAGGCGGCGACGCTCGTCGGTGATCTGCAGGCGCGGGCGCTGAAGAAGCTCGCCGGCGTGCGGGCGTGCGGCGGCATCGAGGTGCACGAGCTGCGAAAGACGGTCGGCGGCCTCGGCTTCGAGCAGACCCTCGTCGACTGCGCCGCGCTCAGCCCGCCCGGCAGCCTCGGCGACGCGGTCGCCGTCTTCGACTGCCTCGGCCGCGGCCTCGCGTGCGATGCCGGAGAGGCCACGGCGGCGCTCAGCCCGCGTGCCGGCACGCTCCTCGTCGCCGGCGGGCTCGCCGCCGCGTTCCCCTGCGTCGGCACCGGTTCGGTCGGCAACGCCGCGACTGCAACGCCCCCCGAGCGCGTGATACGCGCGTGTCAGACGAAGCTCGCGAAGGTCGGCGGCAAGCTCGCCGCCACCCGCCTCACTGACGCCGAGCGCTGCGTAACCGCGCTGCTGGCCTGTCAGAGCATGCGCGAGAAGGGGGAGTTTCCGACTCCCGACGCGGCCGCGGCGTGCGACACGCACGCCACCTCCGGCTGCACGCGCAACCTCGAAGCGATTGCCAAGGCGACGGCGATTGCGCGTACCGGCATGGTGAAGGGGTGCAGTCCGCTGCTCGCGAGTGAGCTGCAGTCCGCCCTCGGCTTCGCCGGCCTCGAGGCGTCGTGCGGCGCCCTCACGAGCAACGACGCGATCGTCGATTGCGTCATCGGGCGCGCGAGCTGCAGCACCGATCACGCAGTGGCGCTCGCGAGCCCGCGCGCGAACGAAGTCCTCGGTGCCGCGGGACTGCTCGCCGGCTTTGCCTGTCTCGCGCCCTGAAGGGCCGCTCAGGCGAGCTCGAGCTCGACCAGAACTTGGCCGGGCTCGACCATCGTCCCGGCGGCGACGTGGACGCGCGTGACGGTGCCGGCGGCGTCGGCGGACGCGACCGTCTCCATCTTCATCGCCTCGAGGATGACGAGCGCGTCGCCGGCGGCGACCTGCTGTCCCTCGCGCACGAGCACGTCGAGCACCTTCCCCGGCATCGGTGCGGTGACGCGCGGGCTACCGACCGCGCCGGCGCCGGCCTCGCCGCGCTCCTCGGTGGCGAGCGCGCAGCGGTAGATCTCGCCCGCGAGCGCGATCCATACCTCGTCGCGATCGCGGACGACGGTGGCGGCGAGGGCGCGCGCGCCGAGGTCGAGTCGCCACGCCTCGCCGTGCCGCTGGATGCTGCCGCGGTACTCGGCATCGCCGACGCGCGCGACGATCGCGTCGCCGGTCCGCGTGAGAGTGACGGCGACGGGCTCGCCGTCGACGAGGACGGTCAGGCTCATGCGCCGCTGCTCCCCGCGCGCCACGGGCCGAGCGTCGCGAACGGACTCGGCGCCGCGCCGAGCGCCGCCGCGCCGTCGCCGCTCGGGCTCGTGAGCGCGAGCGCGGCGACGATCGCGGCGAGGTCCCGTTCCGGCGCCGACCGCGACCGCCAGTCGGCGAGGTGCTCGGCCAGGAACTCCGTGTGCGTCGCGCCGGCGACGAAGGCGGGGTGGGTGAGAACGGCGCGCAAGTAGTCGCGGTTGGTGACGACGCCGAGGAGCACGGTTTCGCGCAGCGCCGCGAGCATGCGCGTCCGCGCCTCCTCGCGCGTCGCCCCCCAGGTCGAGATCTTCGCCAGCATGGGATCGTACTCGACGCCGACGACGCTGCCGCGGGCGACGCCGCCGTCGAAGCGCACACCGGGGCCGGCAGGCTCGGTGAGCACGCGCACGGTGCCGGTGGCCGGCAGGAACTGGCGCGCCGGGTCCTCGGAGTAGAGGCGGCACTCGAGCGCATGGCCGCGCGGCGTGATCGCGGCGAAGGAGAGCGGCTCGCCGCGCGCGACCAGGATCTGCTCGCGCACGAGATCGAGCCCCGTCGTCCACTCGGTCACCGGATGCTCGACCTGCAGGCGCGTGTTCATCTCGAGAAAATAGAAGCGGCCGGACTCGTCGAGGAGAAACTCGACGGTGCCGGCGCCGACGTAGTCGACGGCGCGTGCGGCGCGTACCGCGGCATCCGTCATCGCCGCGCGCAGCGCCGATCCGACCGCCGGCGAGGGCGTCTCCTCGACGATCTTCTGATGGCGCCGCTGGATCGAGCACTCACGCTCGCCGAGGTGCACGATGCGGCCGTGGCGGTCGCCGAAGACCTGTACCTCGACGTGGCGCGGCCGCTCGAGGTAGCGTTCCAGATAGATGCGGCCGTCGGCGAAGGCCGCCGTCGCCTCGCGGGCGGCGGCGCGAATGGCGTCCGGCAGCGCCGCGGCGTCGCGTACGATCCGCATGCCCTTGCCGCCGCCGCCGCCGGCGGCCTTGATGACGACGGGATAGCCGATCGGGGCGGCCGCGGCTGCGAACGCGTCGGGCTCGGGCGCGAGCACGCCGGACGCCGGGACGACGGGCAGGCCGGCGCGCTCCATGCGGGCGCGCGCGGCGACTTTGTCGCCCATCGCCGCGATCGCCTCCGGCGGAGGGCCGATGAAGGTGAGCCCGGCGCCGGCGACGGCGCGCGCGAATGCCGCGTTTTCTGAGAGGAAGCCGTACCCCGGATGAACGGCGTCGGCGCCGCTCGCGTGCGCGGCGGCGAGAAGGGCTGGGACGTCGAGGTAGCTGGCGCGTGCCGCGGCGGGACCGATCGCGATCGCCTGGTCGGCGAGCGCGACGTGCGGCGCGTCGGCGTCGGCCTCGGAGTAGACCGCGACCGTGCGCACCCCCATCGCACGACACGTCCGCATGATGCGGACGGCGATCTCGCCGCGGTTCGCGATCAGGACGGTGGTGACCGGCGGCATGGGCACGCCGATCTACCAGATCCCGCCGGCGATGCCGAGCGCGCGCGTCAGTCGCGCAGCTCGAGGCCGATCAGCTTCAGTCGATGCGCGATGTCGGTGAAGGTGGCGGAGAGGAACTCGTTCACCGGCCCGAACGGCGACGCCGTTGCGTGATGAAAGAGCCGCCACAGCTCGGCGACGAAATCCTCCACGCGCCGGCGCTCGGCGGCGCTCACGCCGCGGAACTTGTCGCCGAGGTAGATGACGCCGAAGCCCGCGTGGCGCGACTCGTCGCGCAGCACGAGCTGGATCAGGTCGCGCATGAGAGGGTCCGGGCTGTCCTTCTGGAAGCGCTGAAAGAGTCCGACGGCGACGCCCTCGAGAAAGATCTGCATGCCGACGATCTTCTCGCCGTAGTGATCCGACTCGAGGAGGCGATGCACGAGATCCTCGAGGGCGGGGTTGAGCGGCGCCTCGACGCCGAGCTTCTCGAGGTAGCGACCGAAGACCTCGACGTGGCGCGCCTCGTCGATGATCTGACCCGAGAGGCAGAGCTTTGTCTCCATCTCCGGCACCATGTTGAGGAGCTGGGCGCAGAGCGCCAGGGCCGCCTGCTCGCCGAGAAAGAGCTGGGTGAACGTGAACGCGCGTTGCTGCGCGCGCAGGCGATCGTAGTCCTCACGACCGAAGTGCTGGCGGACGGCGGCGTACGACTCCTCCGAGTAGTTCTGAATCGGCCGCGACCAGTCGATCTCGGTCGAGGCGTTCCACTGATACGCCTTGAGCTTCTCGTAGAGCTCGGCTTCGGCCGGAATCTCGATGGTCAGGCGGGAGTGAAACGTGGGGCGAACGGCGTCCATGAAGGCCTCCTCGAGCGGCCGTTCAAGCGCGCCCGCCCGGGTGAGTCAACGATGGCCGGCGCCCTTCGTGTCGGGATGGTCGGCGCGGTGCGCGTACCGCTCCCAGCGCCGCACGAAGGCGTACGGGTTGTCCTGCAGCTCCTGGCGAAGCGCCGCGTGGTCGTGCAGGAAGTCCCGGAACGCGGGGTGATCGCCGAGATAGCCGCGACTGTTCACCAGCGACGGGTCAGCGCGCAGATCGTAGGCGACGCCGGGATGGTCGCGCAGGAAGCGGTCGAAGCGCTGCATCTCGTCGCGCGTGATCTCGCGATCGCGGCGCTGCTCACGCTCGACGCGGTGTGCGCGGCGCAGCACGGCATAGGGATCCTGACGCAGCTCCCGACGGACGCCGGGATACTCCTCGAGGAACTCGCGCAGGCTGCGGTGCTCGTCGAGGTAGCGATCGTCGTTCGCCAGCGTGGGATCGCGCTGCAGGTCGCGTGCCACCCACGGATGGTCGTCGAGAAATCGATCGAATCTCCGCACCGCCCCCGAGGAGAGATCGTCGTCCGCGCGTACCTTGGAGCACGCGCCGACGAGGACCAGTATGATCGCCGCCGCGGTGACGACAAGCACGAGCGGGCGACTCCGCCGGGACTGGGGTCGAGAGTGCATGCAGCCTCCTTTCGACTTCTCGACTAGTTCATTACGCCCCCGCTCGCTGCGCTCGCGATGGGCGTCGCGGCCGGGAGTAAATCCCGGCCGCTCCCCGTCGCGGTCCGGGCGGTCAGCTGGGCGGCGGGTCGAGGTCGGTGCTGGTGACGATGTCGTGGACCTCGAGAACGTTGGCGCCGCGAAACATCTCTTTCGGCGGGCGATTCGCGTGCGCTTCCTGGAACGCGGGGCTTTGGGTCCACGTGACGAAGTCCTCGAAGCTCCGCCACCACGTCTTCACCTCGTAGTACCCTTCGCCGTTGGGGTCGTCGCGCCACGTTCCCTGCTCGTGATCGAACTTCATGGGACGCGGGCGATGGACCTCGTTGCGGAGAAACCCGGGGTGGCGATCGACGAGGTGAACGCGGCGCTTGAAGCGGTCTTCGAAGTCGATCTCATGGCCCTTCGAGACGGGGATGCGATTCGTGACGACGATCATCGCGCCTTCATAGCACGGCGTGCCGACGAGTGAACCCGACGCGCCGGTCGCCTGGTCAGGGTGCGCGTCGACCCAGCGGGTGATCGCCGTGACCGTCTCTTCGGGGTGCTCCTCGTGCGGCAGGTGCCCGGTGTGCGCCATCACCAGCAGCTCGCTGCCGCCGATGAGCGCATGGTAGCGCGCGGCGATGGCGGGTGGGACGACGCGATCGGTGTCGCCGGTGATCACCAGCGTCGGCGCGCCGATCGTCCGCACGCGCGCGGCGCGCTCCTCCGTGACCTGTTGGTGCATGCGCGCGATGAAGGCGTTGGTACCGCCGGCCGAGCGCAGCGGCGCGTTGTAGGCGTCGACGTCGGCCTCGGTGATCTGCGCCGGGTCATACACCGCGTGCTCGAGGCTCTCGCGCACGCGCCCGCGCGACGGCAGGCTGCGCAAGAGGGGTCCGATGACCGGCCAGCCGGCCATGCGCGTGCTGAGCGGATAGCCGTCGATCCCCGGCAGCCCCGACGCATCGACGAGCACCAGCGCCGACACGCGATCGGGGTAGAGGAGGGCGGTCTCGCTGACGACGTAGCCGCCCATCGAGCTGCCGACGAGCACCGCGCGTCGCACGCCGACCGCGTCGAGGTAGCCGGTGACGTCGTGCGCGAGCGCCGCCGTCGTGTAGCGTGCGTCGTCGTCGGGCTTGTCGCTGAACCCGTAGCCGGGGAGGTCGATCGCGTGCACCCGATAGCGGGTCGCGAGCGGCGCGACGACTCTCCGCCACGTATAGGTGCTCGACGGATTTCCGTGGATCAGGACGACGTCGCGACCCTCGCCGGCGGTGATTGCGAAGATCTGCATGCCGTCGACGGTGACGAAGTGACCCGCGCTGCGCGCCAAGGCATACGGGGTCGTGCGCGCGAGATCCGCCGGTTGCACGCCGCCGCATGCGGCGAGAA
This sequence comes from Deltaproteobacteria bacterium, assembly GCA_016200545.1. Classification (GTDB taxonomy): domain Bacteria; phylum Desulfobacterota; class Binatia; order UTPRO1; family UTPRO1; genus DP-19. The sequence goes on from JACQEO010000027.1 coordinate 27,083, forward strand.
GGGCGAGCCCGAGAACGACGAGTGCGCGCATCTACAGCTTGGCGATCAGATCGCCGAGGCGCTCCAGCCCCTGCGTGATGCCGTCGGGGTCGAAGGCCGGCGGCGGTACCATGAAGCGCGACACGCCGAGATCGCGCAGGCGCTTCACGCCGTCGAGGTCGGGCGTCGCCCGTCCCGACGTCACCTCGATCGTCGCCGGGTCGCGTCCGAGCTTGCGGCACTCGTCGCGCATGATCGCGAGGAGCGACGTGAGCTTCGCCTCGTCGGCGACGCCGGGGAAGAAGCCGTCGCCGTAGCGCGCGGCGCGGCGTGCGGCGAGCTCGGTGTGGCCGCCGACGACGATCGGGACACCCGGCTTCTGCACCGGTTTGGGGTGCGACTCGAGCTTCTCCCAGCGATAGAACTTGCCGTGGAAGGGCTCGGCCTCGTCCTTCCAGAGCGAGCGCATCGCTCGCACCATCTCGGCCGTGCGCGCGCCGCGCTCGGCGAACGGAATGCCGAGGGCCTCGAACTCCTCGGCGAGCCAGCCGACGCCGATCCCGAGGATGACGCGACCGTGCGACAGCACGTCGAGGGTCGCGACCTCCTTCGCTACGTAGAGCGGGTGGCGCTGCGGCAGGATGAGGATGCCGGTCGCGAGCCGCAGCGTCTTCGTCACCGCCGCGAGGTAGCTGAGCGCGAGCAGCGGATCCGGGATCGGTACCTGATCTGGCGCCGGGATTTTTCCCGACGGATCGTACGGATACGTGGAGGCGTAGCCGACGGGGATGACGACGTGCTCGACCGTCCACATCGACTCGACGCCGACGCGCTCGGCCGTCTGCGCCAAGTGGGTGAGCATCTCGGGGAAGGCGAACGGCCCGGCGTTGACGTACATGAGTCCGAATTTCATGCCGTCGTGCTACTACGGCGCCGCGTCTAGTGGAAGCGTCGCCGCGGCGGGTTCAGCGACCGGCGGAGACCTCGCGGAGGATCGCCTCGACGTGCTCGCGGAGCGAGCCGCGGCGGGTGCCGAATCGATTGCGCGTGGCGAGCGCGATTTCCTTGCCGATGATGTCGGCGGTGAGGACCTCGCTCACGAACTGACCGATCGCGAGCTGCATCTGACGACGTCGCGCGCGCACACGCGCGTCGCGCTCGCGGGCGCCGATACCCGGCGTGCGTGGATCCGGAAGCGTCTCGTCCAACAGGCTTCGTAGTACACGCCGGATGCGGAAGTTCCACCCCGGCGGGAGCTGCACGATGAGCTCTCCGGCCTTGCGGCCCGGCTTGGTCGTGATGGGCGAGGGTCGTCTCATGGCCGGTGGAAGGGCGACCATGTCGCGGTCGCCCTTCCAGGTCAACCGGAAAACGCACTCGGCGCTGCGGTTGACGCCCACGGTCGCAGGCGCTCTGATGCGCGCATGCCGGCGACGATCGAGGTCGAGGAGCTGCGGCCGGGAGAGTTTCGCGTCACGGTGGTCGAGGGCGTGTCGCGAAGTGCGCACACCGTCACCGTCGACGACGCGTATGCCCGGAAGCTCGCCGGCGGCGCCGTCGCCACGACGGAATTGGTGCGGCGGTCGTTCGCGTTTCTCCTCGAGCGCGAGCCGAAGGAGTCGATCCTCGCGACCTTCGCGCTTCCGGTGATCGGGCGCTACTTCCCGGAGTACGAGCGCGAGATCCGGCGTCGCCTCGGGCGCTGAGGCCTGAGTCTTCGACCGTCTCGAACGTTGCAATGCGCAAGGAGTAGTGCAAGGTGGCGCGCCGGAGCGTAGACGTCGCCAAGGGGAGGAACCTACGATGCAGGCAGTCGGGATCGTCGGGCTCGCGGTCATGGGCGAGAACCTCGCACTCAACATCGAACGCAACGGGTCTCCGATCGCGGTCTACAACCGCACGTACGATCGCACGGCCGCGTTTCTCGCCGAGCGCGCCCGCGGAAAGAACGTAGTCGGCGCACGGACGATCGCCGAGTTCGTCGCCGCCCTCGCGCCGCCCCGGCGGATCATCATCATGGTCAAGGCGGGACCGCCGGTCGACGCGGTGATTGCCGAGCTCCAACCCCACCTGGCGCCGGGTGACATCGTCGTCGACGCCGGCAACTCGCACTTCACCGACACCGACCGCCGGCTCGCGGCGCTCGAGGCGACCGGCATCAAGTTCTTCGGTATGGGCGTGAGCGGCGGAGAAGAGGGTGCGCTCTGGGGCCCGAGCATCATGCCCGGCGGCGATCAAGCGACCTATCGACACCTGGAGCCCATCCTGACGAAGATCGCGGCCAAGGCCGACAGCGGCCCGTGCGTGACCTACGTCGGTGCCCGCAGCTCGGGGCACTTCGTGAAGATGGTGCACAACGGGATCGAGTACGGCGACATGCAGCTCATCGCCGAGGCATACGACCTGATGCGTCACGGCCTCGGTCTCTCGCCGCGCGAGATCGCCGACACGTTCGCGGCGTGGAACGAGGGAGAGCTCAAGTCCTTCCTGATCGAGATCACCGCGCGCGTGGTCGACTTTCCCGACGACAAGGGCACGCGCAAGGTCCTGATCGATCAGATCCTCGACAGCGCCGGCCAGAAAGGGACGGGCAAGTGGACGACGACCGCCGCTCTCGATCTCGGCATCCCGATCCCGACGATCACCGCGGCGGTCGACGCGCGCATCCTCTCCTCGCTGAAAGTGCTGCGTACGCAGGCGGCGAAGACGTACCGCGCACCCGTCGCCGCGGTCCGGTCGGGCAAGAAGGCGATCGTCGAGCAGATCCGCGGCGCGCTCTACGCCGCCAAGATCTGCTCGTACGCGCAAGGATTCCATCTGCTCGGGCGGGCGTCGGAGGCGTTCGGGTACGGCGTGCGGCTCGATGAGATGGCGCGCATCTGGAAGGGCGGGTGCATCATTCGCGCCGTATTCCTCGACAAGATCCGCCAAGCGTTCAGTCGCGACCCGCAGCTTCCAAACCTGCTCCTCGACCGCGACTTCGCGCGCGACATCAAGGCGCGCGTCGCACCCTGGCGCGCGACCGCCGCACTCGGCGTGAAGCTCGGGATCGGGCTTCCGGCGACGACCGCATCGCTCGCATACTTCGATTCTTTCCGCCGCGCGCGCCTACCCGCCAATCTCGTGCAGGGGCAGCGCGACTACTTCGGCGCCCACACCTACGAGCGTCTCGACCGGCCGGGGGTGTTCCACACCAACTGGTCGGAGCCGCGCCCCGCGGCGCCGGGGCGTGCGGGAGTGCGTGCCCGCGGATGACGCTCGCCCATGGCGTCGTTGCCTGAATGCGCCGTCGCGCGGCAGGGACTTACGGGCTCTCCGTCAACGCTTCGCCGACCATCTCATGGGCCGGCAGGTGGGCGACGGTCCGCTCGAGCCAGGTTCCCGCCATCAGCGACGTCACGATGGCGAGCATGACCAGGGCCGCGTAGAAGCGCGCATCGACGATGCCCGCCGCGTACGCGGTGGAGGCGAGGACGATTCCGGGACCGCCCCGGGCGTTCATGGCGACGGCGAGGTTGCTCGCGCTGATCCGGCTCTCGCCGGCGAGGCGGGCGGCGGCGAACACGCTGAGCGACTTGATCGTGCAGGCGAACGTCAGGAAGCCGAGGAAGAAGATCGGGTCGAAGTTGTCGATCAGATCGAGCTTGAGGCCGACCATGGCGAAGTAGACGGGGATGAAGAGCCCCAGCGACACGTGGCTGATCTCGGTTCGCGCCGACTCGGCTTTCTCAGCGCGGGCCGTGGCGACGACGATCCCGGCGACGAACCCGCCGAACAGCGGCACGATGCCGAGCAGCAGGCAGGCGGTGCTGAGTAGGAGCATGACCACGAGCTGAAACCCGATCGGGCTCCTGCGCTCGACCAGATTGAACCGGCTGTGCAGCAGGCGCCGGTAGAGCGTCGGGCCACAGAGCAGGGAGAGTCCGAGGAAGCCGACCGTGACCGCCGTGTGGTACGCGCTGTTAGCGGTCGAGCTCGGCTCGAGACCGAGCACCCCGGCGAGGCCGAACGCCGAACCCTGATCGCTCGTCACGAGTCCGATCGCGACCGCGAGCACCACGTAGAGCACGACGTCCTCGATCACCGCGACGGTCAACACGATGCTCGCGAAACGCGTTCGCAACAGCCCGAGGTCGAGCATGATCCTGGAGATGACCGGGATGCTGGTGACGGCGATGGCGATCGCGAACACCAGCAGGAACGCTTCGGCATCGTGTGCCACGCCGTGGTAGCGGGTGAGATCGACGGTAGCGCAGGCGACGAGCCCGGCGCTGAACGGGATCACGAGACCCGCCACCGAGACCGCGACGACGGTGCGTGCCGCGGAGCGGTTGAGAAAGCCGCGCATCTGGGTTCCCGCTGTGAACATCAGCAGCAACAGGCCCAGCTGGGTGACGGCCGCGAGCACGGCCGGAGTGACGCCCGAAGCAGGGAAAAGCCAGTCGTGAGCCGAGGGCCAGAGCCGTGCCAGCACCGTCGGACCCAGCACCAGACCGCCGAGGATCTCGCCGATCACCTGGGGCTGGCGGGCGCGCGCGAACAGATAGCCGAAGGCATGAGCGCTGATCAGCAGCGCCGCAAGCGCGGCGATCACGTGAGCGGAGTCTTGGTCGGTCATGAGGTGGGAGCGGTTCCCGGCGGCCAGGAACCATCCTCCACTATCCATAGGCTGCCGCCTGCGCGCAACTGCAGGAATGAGGACGTACGCGCCCTTGAGCGGCAGGCACTGATGTTGTACCCGAGCAGGACCGTCATTCTTTATCAGAGGTAGCCATAGCACTCGTGCATATTATGATGGCCTGCGAATTTCCGCTCGGAAGTACTGCCCGGTGAATCGACTGCCGCCTCGATCGCACGTCGTACTGCTCGCAACCTGCGTTCTCGTGCTCCTCGCGCAGCGTCTGCACACATACGACGAACCTTTCGAGCGCGACATCACCACGTACGCTGTCATTGGGCACGAAGTGCTGAGCGGCCGGAAGCTATACTCCGATCTCTGGGACAATAAGTCTCCGATCGTCTATATGACCTACGCTGCCGGCGAACTTGCGGCCGGTTATGGTCCGCTGTCCATCTTTTTGCTGGGCCTCACTACCGCGGCGCTCACCTTGATCGGAGTCTATGCTGCCGCAACGGTGTCCGTCAGTTCCGCCGCGGGGCTCTGGGCCGGCGTAGCATGGACCGTCGTGTCGGCTGATCAAGCGTTGCAGGCGAATCAACCGAACATCGAGGTCTTCATGAACGCGTCGCTCGTCTGGCTGCTCGTCGTCCTCATGGCGCGCCGGACCCGACCAGTTGCCATTGGTGTGCTCAGCGGAATTGCATCGCTCTACAAGCTCATCGTCCTCCCGACGCTCATTCTCACCTACCTCGTGAGTATTGTGGTTCGATGGCGGTCGCCACCTCGCAAGCATGTGGCCTACATTGCCGTATCCTCGCTCACCTTCGTTGCCGTGTGGGCGGTCGTCTGTGGGTATTTTGCCGCCACCGGCCGGGGCAACGACTTCCGCCAGGCGGTCTTCGCGTACAACGTGAGCTTCGCCGGTGACCTCGTCGCGAACGTCGTCGCAGGTCTGGCACCTGCGCAACTGATGCCGCGCGTCCTCTGGTGCGCCGCGCCGCTGGCGCTCCTCGCGTCGATCGGCGTCGCGTGGTTAGTGCGAGCTCGGGCGTGGCACACTGCCGGTCTACTGCTCGCGTACGCCGCCGGTACTGTCGTATCGGTCGCGCTCCCGGGGAAGTTCTGGCCGCACTACTATCAGCTCTGGCTTCCGATCTTCTCGATCGGTGCTGGTATCGGCGTGCACGCAATCGGGCAGCTCATTGCGAGCCGGAGGAATACCCCGCGCCCGACGCGTAGGCGTACGGCGGAGCGAAGGCACGCGGCACGGTGGGCACAGGCGATCGGCGCGATCGCGGTGCTCATGGTGGTCGGATTCGAGCTACCCTACTACAATCAGTCGCCCGAGGTATGGTCCATCGAGAAATATGGGCCGCTCTTCGCCGACGTCAAACACCTGGCTCCCGACGTCACCGCTCTCGTCGGTGCCGACGAGACGTTCTTCGAGTGGGGTGACGAGACGGGGTTCTACTACTACGCACGGCGGCATCCACCTTCCGGGATATTCTACATCTATCTCGCGGTCGTGGAGTCGCCGCTGCGTGCCGTACTCGAAGCCAAGTTGATCGCGGATCTCGAACGAACGTCACCGGAGCTGATGATCGTCAACACGCAATATCTATATGCCCAATTGCGAACCAGACCGATCGTTCAGTGGCTAGGGATGCACTATGTCGGATGGGAGAAGGGTCCCGCGCGCGGACCGTTCATCATGTATATCCGGCAGGGTGGCGCGCTCGAGCGTCGTCTTCAGCAGCAAGGGCGCTTGTGAAACCAATCCGGCGCAGTCGTTCCCGACACCCTCAACACCGGCCGTAGCAGGTACTCGAGGGGTACCCACGAGCGCCGCTAGGTGGTATTGGGAATCTCATGGATCTGCCGGTCGTACTTCGGTCAGGAGAGGATGGGTTCATCGTGGCGGAGTGCCCTGCCATCCCGGGGTGCGTCAGCCAGGGGCGCACGCGTGACGAAGCGCTTCGCAACATTCGTGAGGCCATCGAAGTCTGCCTCGAGAATCGTTCCGAGGAGGGATGGCGCCTTCCCGCCGACTACGAGATCGTTCGGGTCGCGGTACCAGGCTGAGAAGAGCGCACTTCCCCGGGGCTACCATAGAGCCTCCCTCCCCGGTCGGAGTCGCCGCCAGTCGGGGCGGCAAGCAAGTCTCCCGAACATCATTCTGCAGATCGCCGATCACTGGTGGGAACCCGAGAACCATCCGTACCCGTCCAAGAAGACGATCGCTCAGAGAATCGATGTCGACCCGCGGACAATTCAGCGCCGGATCGCCAGGCTTGTGAAGGACGGTCTGCTCGATCGGGTCGAGCGACGAGACGTCCGCGGAGGGAACAAGACGAACATCTACCGTCTGACGCGATTGGCAGAAAAGGCGAAGCCCTTCGCGCTGGAGCTCCTCGAGGAGCGCGAGGCGCGCAAGCGCGGCAAGGCCGAGCGGCAACGGCGCAAGCGCCCGTTGCTGCGGCTTCTACGCTCCAAGAAATCGTAGGTAACCTCGGCGGTGGCAAATCTCCCGGTGATCTCGGGCAAGGAGTGTGTGAATGCTCTCCTAAAGCTCGGCTATCGTCAGGCGCGCCAGCGGGGAAGCCATGTTCGGCTCGTGTGTGAGGGCCTCAAGTCCGTGACCGTGCCGCTCCATGACACCCTCGATCGAGGTACCCTGCGAAGCATCCTTCGCGCTATCGACCTCTCCGTGGAGGACTTCGTCGACCTTCTCCACTAGCGCTGGGCCTATGCAACCGTGGGAAGCCCGCCGCGATGAAGCATGTATGAATCGCTGGCGGCGAGGATGTCGCGGACGCGGACTAGCTCATCATTGCTATGCGGTGTATTGATCCAAGTTGATTTCGCCGAGCGTGATGTCGAACTCACCTGCCAGAGTTTGATACGTTCGACGGAACTCCTTCCACAAGATGCTCCCCTTCGGATTCTGTTCCTGAAACCACTGCGAAGGTGCGGCGACCAGTACGGCCCGGCGTACGTCGTGTGAGCAAGGGCGAGGAGATGTGGAAATGCAACCATTGCCGTTAGAGGGACACCGCCGCGTCGTCGCCAATAGATGCAGGAAATATCGAAGTATCTGGGGAGCCCCAGGTCCTTGATTGAATGTTCCTCCGGGACGTTTCACTTCGATGAGTACACGGTTCTCGCCCGACGATGTCGAACGCAGAAGGATGTCGACACTCATCTGTCCGCTAATGTCTTGGAGCCACACGGCACCGTCTTTTCGCGACCGTTCGTAAGCGCTGTCCTTCCTCCACGAGGCGTCGGTTCGTGTTTTAGCTTCGACCACCTCAAGGACTTCTCCATTGCCGACTCCGCTACGTCCGCTGCTCAACTTCAAGAGATCGTGGAGCAAGCCCGCGTCGAACTGCTGTTGTCGATAGTCACTTCCTTGAGGAGTTGAGCCTGCTCGGTGACAGCAGCTTTTAGAAACGTGGCGAAGCGCTTCTGGAGTACCTCTTCCCTTCCGTCACTCATCGATTTTCCCTTCAACGCCCCCTACATCCGAAACACCCCGAACGACGTCGGCGCGATCGGCGCGTTGAGCGCGGCCGCGAGCGCCAGCCCGAGGGCGTCGCGCGTCTCGGCGGGATCGAGAATCCCGTCGTCCCACAGGCGCGCGGTCGAGTAGTAGGCGCTCCCTTCCTCCTCGTACTTGGCGAGAATCGGCGCTTGCAGCTGGCGCTGCCCCTCTTCGCTCATCGCGCTCCCGCGCGCGGCGAGCTGCTGCATCTTGACGGCGAGGAGCGTGCTCGCGGCCTGCTCGCCGCCCATGACGGAGATGCGCGCGTTCGGCCACATGAAGAGGAAACGCGGCGAGTAGGCACGGCCGCACATGCCGTAGTTGCCGGCTCCGTAAGAGTTGCCGACGACGACGGTGAGCTTGGGGACGCGCGCGTTGGCGACGGCGCTCACCATCTTGGCGCCGTCCTTGGCGATGCCGCCGTGCTCGTACTTCTTACCGACCATGAAGCCGGTGATGTTCTGCAAGAAGACGAGCGGTACGCGCCGCGCGCAGCAGAGCTCGATGAAGTGCGTCGCCTTGAGGGCGGACTCGGAGAAGAGGACACCGTTGTTGGCGACGATGCCGACGGGGTAGCCGTGGAGGTGCGCGAAGCCGGTGACGATGGTCGGCGCGTAACGCGCCTTGAACTCGTGGAGGCGGCTGCCGTCGACGAGGCGGGCGATCACCTCGCGGATGTCGTACTGCTTGCGCGGGTCGCGCGGGACGACGCCGTGGAGCTCGGCGGGGTCGTAGGCAGGAGGCTCGGAGTCGACGCGGGCGACGGGACAGGGCGGCGGCGCGGGGAGCGCGGTGAAGATGTCGCGCGCGATCGCCAGCGCGTGGCGGTCGTCACGTGCGAGGTGATCGGAGACGCCGGAGATGCGAGTGTGGACGTCACCGCCGCCCAAGTCCTCGGCGGTCACTTCCTCGCCGGTCGCGGCCTTCACGAGCGGCGGACCGCCGAGAAAGATCGTTCCCTGGTTCTCGACGATCACGGTCTCGTCGCTCATCGCCGGGACGTATGCCCCGCCCGCGGTGCACGAGCCGAGGACGATGGCGACCTGCGGAATGCCTTCCGCGGACATGCGCGCCTGATTGAAGAAGATGCGGCCGAAGTGCTCGCGGTCGGGGAAGACTTCGGCCTGGAGGGGCAGGAAGGCGCCGCCGGAGTCGACGAGGTAGACGCAGGCGAGGCGGTTCTCGAGCGCGATCTCCTGGGCGCGGAGGTGCTTCTTCACGGTGATCGGGAAGTAGGTGCCGCCCTTCACGGTGGCGTCGTTGGCGACGATCACTGCCGGGCGGCCGTGGATCTGGCCGACGCCGGTGACGATGCCGGCGCCGGGCGCGTCGCCGCCGTACATGCCGTGCGCGGCGAGCGGCGAGAGCTCGAGGAAAGCGCTGCCCGGATCGATGAGCGCGTCGACGCGGTCGCGGGCGGCGAGCTTGCCGCGCTCAGTGTGGCGGATACGCGCGGCGTCACCGCCGCCGGCGCGCACGGCCGCGAGCCGCTCGCGCAGCTCGGCGACGCGCGTCCGCATGGCGGCGGCATTCTCGCGGAACTCCTGACCGTCGGTGCGGATTCGGCTCTCGATGCGAGGTGTCCTCATGATCCCGACTCGACATAGCGGGATGTGAAGGGCGTTTCCAAGAGGCGGAGGACGCTGCGACCGACGGCGTCCTAGCCGGGAGCGCAATTCAAGAGGCGATCGCCGATGTAGCTGAGGAGCGGTGGCACGCCGCGCCGGACGCCGAGCTCCCAATGCACCGCCTCCGACGCTCCGCCCCAAGCGCGTATGGCGCCGCCGTGGACGCCGTGCAGATGGTGCGCCGCGCAGATTGCGGTGCGATTGTCGCGCTCATTGCCGCCACCGTGCGACCGCCAGCAGAGGTGGTGGTCATGGAGACTCCGGCGCGCGCTACAGCCCGGCACCGTGCACCGCCAGCCGTCACGGGCGAAGATCGGATCGCGGTGGCGCGGCGTCCCTTCCCAATAGCCGAGGACGTGCCGCAATATCTCTTCGAGCGCGACCCAGCGCGGCTCGCCCGCGTGCGCGAATGCATCGAGGACATCCCGAAACAGCGCGACGACCGATGCCGGACCGGTGAATTGTACCGCGACGTCGCACACCTCGCGTCCGGCGCGGCATGTGCTGTCATTTCTTGCCAGAACCTCGTCGACACGGGAGCGCGCACCGATCTGCACACCTGGCCGTCGCGCCGTGAAACTCTGCCCCACGGCCGACGGGAGCATGCTGTCGAGGGGGGCGGCGCGAGCGAGACCTCGGCCCCGAGCAGGTCGCGCGCCTCGACCACGCAATTGACCTCGTCCGCCAACCGGCGCACCGTCACCGCCTGTGCGCGCGCGATCCATGCCGCTGCGTTGCCGCGATCGAGGACCGGCAAGAGCGTCACCGCGCGCGACCAGGACAGCATCCCCTCACGATAGGCGCGCGCGAACTCCTCCGCGCGCCCGGTGCTCTTCTCGACCTTGAGAAGCGCCCACGCCTTCCGCACTGAGAGACCAAGCCGCTCGCGCACGTACGCGTCCAGCGAGGCGAACCCGAGCGTGCGATAGAAGCGCTGATCGACGATCACCCGGAGAAGATGCCCAATTCGCGGCTCGGCCATCCGGATCCCTTCCATCGCAAATCTGAGCTGCGCATCGAGCGCGAAGGGGTCGAGAGTCAGCTCGATCGGCGTGACAGGATTAGCGGCGACGGGATCAACGGCGACGGCACCAATCGCGAGATCACCAACCGGGATCGCAGCAGCCATCGCGGCGCTTGCCGCGGCGACGGCCGCGCCACTGGCTTCGGTTACGACGCCTGGATTCGACCGTGAGCGTGCCGCCGAGCGCCGCGCCCGTTCGGCGAGCCGGATACACGCGAGCAGCGCCCGGTCGCCGATGCACGCGCCCGCCGGACGCCCGGAAGACCCCTCGGCGGCGATCACCTCCGCCGCGCGCCATGGCGCGAACGGCTCGCCGGCAACGCGCGAGGCGAGCTCCAGCGCGCGCCGCCACAGGGCGCGCACGCGAGCCGGGCACGCGATGCGCAGGCGAATCGCTGGCTCGTCTTCGATCACGCCGCTGTCGTCGTCCGGATCGGCGTCGCCGGGCTCGGACGCGCCGCGCGCCCTGGCGAGCGCCGTCAGTTCCACGACGCTGCATCGCCGAGCATGCATCAGGTAATCGCGCTCGTTTTCCGGGGACGCAACGTTGCAGAGGGCGCGCGTCTGCGCCCATGAGAGCTCACAGCAGTCGAACGCCGCCGCGATCGCTGGCAGCGCCTCGAGCCGCATGGCGACCCAGGCTGCGGTCTGGACCGTGCGCGCGGAGACGCCGAGACGCTCACGCGCGTAGTCGCCGAAATCGACGACCGCCACAAGGGGTCGGGGGCCGCCCCTCTGCGCGCGGTAGGGCGCGTGTCCGCCCGCCATTCCCACGCCCGCCGCATGCCCACCGCGACGGCGCAGCGGTCCACATTCGGCTTGACGGCGACGACCCGTCTCGCGCATAGCGGGGATGGGTCGTTCGCAACGTGGGAAGGGGGGCCCCATGCGTCGTCTCCACTTGGTCGCGATCCTGGCCGGCGTCGTGTGCGTCACCACCGCGAACGCCGCGGTCCACCTCGTGCTGAAGGCCGGCGACGCGTTCCCCGGCGGGACCGTCACGACCATCAGCTACACGGCGGCCGATCCCTCCGGACGGCGCATCGCCATCGCGGTCACCGGGACGATCCCCTCGCGGCCGGGCGCGTCGGGCGCGCTGCTCAACTGGGAGAACGGCCAACTCGAGACGCTGGCGCTCGAAGGCGACCCGCTCCCGGGCGGTGCCACGTACGGCGGCGCCTACTACTATTTCCAGAACGCCTTGGGGCACGTCACCTTCAGTCAGCTGGGCCACGTCTACACGTACGACGAGACGGGTACGCCGCGAGAGATCCTGAAGGTCGCCGACCTGCCGGCCGGGCACCACTGGTACACGCTCTATCTCGACGACGTGAACGACAACGACGACCTGCTCTTCACGGCGGTCGCACAGGATCAGCCGGGCGGCACCATTACGAGCGCGCTCATGCTCTTCGCCGACGGCCAGATCACCCAGCTGATGGCGCTCGGGGCGCGCAGCGTCGAGGGTGATCTCATCGATCGCTTCCAGGGGGCGCAATTCAACAACGCGCGACAGGTCGTGTTCAGCACCGGCTACGACGCCGTCTACCGGCTCGAAGGCGGCGTCATCCGGCGCGTCCTCCGCAAGGGCGATCCCGCGCCGGGCGGCGGCAAGATGGACGACATCATCCAGCAGGTGATCGACGAGGCGGGGAACCTCGTGCTGACCGGCAACTTCGGCGACGAGCTGGGAGACGAAGGGTTCGCCGGCCAGATGATTCGCGTCGACCAGAGCGGGCTCCACGCGCTCACGGTCGACAACACGCCGAGCCCGTGGGGACCACGCTGGTCGAGCTACACGGCGTTCCCGGCGTTCAACCGCCTCGGCGAGCTCGTCTTCGAGGGAGCCTTCTACGGCGGGCCGCAGCAGGCGATCGTGCTGCAGCGCGCCGACGGCAGCCTGCAGCGGATCATCGACGACTACGTGACGCCCGCGCCGTGGGATCCGGCACACCATCTCTTCGGCCTCGCCTTCCCGCAGCTGAGCGACGATCGCCGGGTGACGCTCTCGATGTTCATCGAGGGGCAGCCCGACGGAGGACCGACGGTCCTCGTGCAGGTGGCGACCGATTACGACGGCGACGGCATCGACGACCCCGACGATCCGTGCACCGACGTCGACGGCGACGGCTTCGGCGATCCGGGCTTCCCGGCCAACACCTGCCCCCTCGACAATTGCCCCGGCATCGCCAATCCCACCCAGGCCGATGCCGACGGCGACGGCGTCGGCGACGTGTGCGACGACTGCCCCGCGGACGCCGATCCCGCGCAGGTCGACACCGACCACGACGGGAGCGGCGACGCCTGCGACCCGTGTACCGATCCCGACGCCGACGGGTTCGGTCTCCCCGGCAACGTCTGCCCGCCCGACAACTGTCCGACCGTCGCCAACCCGGACCAGACCGACACCGACGGCGACGGCGTGGGCGACGCCTGTGACGACTGCGCGATCTTCCCCGATCCGGCGCAGGACCGCGCCGACGCCTGCGCCGCGAAGCCGCTGCCCGGGCTCGCTGCGCAGGACGCGGCGGCGTTTTACGAGGGGCTCCAGGAGTTCGCCGACATCGAGACGCCCGCTCGCGGACTCGGCCCCGTCTTCAACGGGCGAAGCTGCGCCGAGTGCCACAACCAGCCGACCATCGGCGGCTCGAGCGCGCGCTTCGTCATGAGGTTCGGCACCTACGGGCCGAACGGCTTCGATCCGATGGCATACGAAGGCGGCTCGCTCGTGCAAGCCAACGGCATCAGCACCGCCACCTGCAGCGTACCCGGCGAGGTCGTGCCGCCCGACGCGACGGTCTCGACCCGCCGCGACACGCCGCCGCTGTTCGGCTTCGGGCTCATCGATGGCATCCCGGACGAGAGCATTCTCCGCCTGGCCGATCCCACCGATCACGACGGCGACGGCGTCTCCGGCCGTGCCAACATGATTGGCGGCCGCGTCGGCCGCTTCGGCTGGAAGGCGCAGGTCGCGACCCTCCACGACTTCTCCGCCGACGCGTACCTGAACGAGATGGGCATCACGAGCCCGACGCAGCCGAACGAGAACCTGCCGCAGGGCGGGCCGCTCGTGTGCGACACGGTACCCGATCCCGAGGACGACGGGAGCAACGTGCAGGCGTTCACCGACTTCATGCGCCTCCTGGCGCCCCTGCCGGCGACGAAGCCCACGGGCGTCGCGCGCTTGGGGAAGCACCTCTTCCGGGAGCTCCGTTGCCACGTCTGCCACACCGACAAGCTCCGCAGCAGGCCGAGCTACCCGCCTGCGCTCAGCAGCAAGCGCGTTCGCATGTTCTCCGATCTGCTCCTGCACGACATGGGATCGCTCGGCGATGGCATCGAGCAGGGCCTGGCGACGGGCTCGGAGTTCCGGACGGCTCCCCTCTGGGGCGTCGCGGGCAGCGCCCCGTATCTCCACGACGGCCGGGCGGCGACGCTCGAGGACGCGATCGCCGCGCACGACGGAGAGGGCCGCGGCGCGCGCGACCGTTTCTTCCAGCTCGGCCCGAGCGGACGGGCGGCCTTGGTTGCGTTTCTGAAGACGCTGTAGCCGTCACGCCCGACGGCGCTTCAGCCGCCGAGGTGCGCGGCTACACGTCGATCTCGTCCACCTTCGGCGCCCGCTCCATGATGAACTCGAAGCGCGGCGCGACGTCGCGCCCCATGAGTGTCTGGATCGCCTTCTCGGTCGCGTCCTCGTCGCGGATCGCGACGCGCAGCAGCGTGCGGCGCGCCGGGTCGAGCGTGGTCTTCTTGAGCGTGCCGGGATTCATCTCGCCGAGGCCCTTGAAGCGGGTCACCTGCACCTTGCCGCCCTTGCCGTTGCGCCGGGCGAGGTGCCGCTCCTTCGCGGCGTCGTCGAGCGCCCAGAAGACCTCCTTGCCGGCCTCGATCCGGTAGAGCGGCGGCTGCGCGATGTAGACGTAGCCCTGGCGGATCAGCTCCGGGAGGTGGCGGTAGAAGAACGTGAGCAGCAGCGTGCAGATGTGGTTGCCGTCGGAGTCGGCGTCCATGAGCAGGCAGATCTTGTGGTAGCGGAGCTTGGCCGCGTCGAAGTCCTTGCCCGCGCCGCAGCCGAGCGCGGAGACGATGTCCGACAGCTCCTTGTTGGTGAGGACCTTCGCCGTGGACGCCTGCTCGGTGTTGAGCACCTTGCCGCGCAGCGGGAGGATCGCCTGGAACCCGCGCTCGCGACCCTGCTTGGCCGAGCCGCCGGCGGAGTCGCCCTCGACGAGGAACAGCTCGCACTCGCTCGGGTCGGTCGAGCTGCAGTCGGCAGCTTCCCGGGCAGATTCAAGCGGTGCGAGACGGCGCCCTTGCGCTGGACCTGCTGCGCCGCCGCGCGCGACGCGCTACGCGCCTTCGCGGCGAGGACGACCCGGCTGCCGACGATGTCGCCCCAGGTGCGGTTCGCGTTGAGCGCGTTCTCGAGCGCCGTGCGCACGAGGCCGTCGATGAGCGGCGTCACCTCGGCGTTGTTGAGCCGCTCCTTGGTCTGCCCCTGGAACTGCGGCTGCCACAGCTTGACGGCGAGGACCGCGACCAACCCCTCGCGCGCGTCCTCGGCGACGATGCTCTGCCCGCGGGGGATCTGGTTGTGCACCGTCAGGTAGTTGCGGACCGCCTTCACGAGCCCGGACTTGAAGCCGTTCTCATGCGCACCGCCCGCCGTGGTGGGGATGCCGTTCACGTACGAGAAGACCCGCTCGTCGGTCGCCTCCGTCCAGGTGAGCGCGCAGTCGAGGTGGAGGTCGTCCTGCTCGGCCTGCAGCGTGAACACCTCGCCCGCAAGCGGCACTTGCTTGCCGTCGGCGACCATCTTCTGGAGGAACGCCTTCAAGCCGTCCTCGTAGTGGTAGGTCGCCTTCGTGCCCGCACGCTCGTCGTGGAAGTCGATCGTGAGGCCACCGTGCAGATACGCCTTCGCTTCCAAGCGCTCGGCGATGAGCGCCGCGTCGAAGGTGGTGTGGGGGAAGATCTGCGCGTCGGGGCGGAAGAAGATGGTCGTGCCCGAGCCGCGTGCCGACCCGACCTTCTTGAGCGCGCTCGTCGCTTTGCCGCGCGAGAAGGACTGCTCCCACTCCGCGCCGTCGCGCTTCACCCGGGCGACGAGCTTCTCCGCGAGCGCGTTCACGACCGACGCGCCGACGCTATCAAGCGAATCGGCGACGAACAGAGGAGCGTCCGATAAAGGGTCTTTGGACGAAGCCGCTTCGCGGCAGCTTCCGTTTCGTCCAAGGGTGATGTATTGGGCGGACCGCCACACGAGTAGGAGCACCGGTGCTACATTTCGTCGCGCTTCGAGGTGGTCGAAGCGCGAGTTTGGACACGCCGGCGGGCCAAGTCCCTTGAGCTTCGGGGTGGCTCCTACAGCGATGTCTCAAATAGAGGCGTCGCGGTTCCGATCGCCCTTCAGCGGGGCGCCGAGTGAGGTTCGCCCTCCGCCCGATCTTGCCGGCTGAAAAGCCCTATTCAGCACCGGCCTGGCGCAGGCGCGCGCGTAGCTCGCTGACGTCGACGGCGGCGGGCGTGACGCCGTGGTCGACGGCGAGCGCGGCGGCGGTGCCCGCGGCCTCGCCCGTCGCCATGCAGGGCGGAATCTCTTTCGTCGCGTGATGTACGCGGTGATCGACCGAGATGCAGCGCCCGGCGACCAAGAGATTGCGCACGCGCGGCGAGCGCAGGGCGCGGTACGGAATCGCGTAGCGCACGCCGTATTTCGTCCAGTGACCGGTGACCGCGATGGCGTCGTCGAAGGAACGGTCGACGTCCTCGCGGCGCAGCACGTAGGTACCCTGAAGCCGGCGGCTCTCGGTGATGCCGAGCTGGCTCGCGACGTCGCAGAGGTGCGCGTGGCGGAACTCCGGCACCTCGGCGCGCAGGCGGTCGACCTCGGCCATCACCTGGCGGCGGCACTCGAGCTCGGCGAAGGTCAGGTCCTCGGGATCCGTCGCGTCGATCTTGCGGCCGATGCGCTCGGTCGCTCCCCACGGCAGCAGCACGCGCCCGTCGCCGATGGTGTGGAAGTACCAGCCGCCGGTTTCGATCGCGTGCGCGGCGTTCTCGACGCCGCCCATGCGGAACCAGAGCCAGGGGAGCACCCGTTCGAGCTCGAAGGCACAGCCGGCGGCGGCGAAGAGGTCGCCGTCGCCGGTCGCGTCGATCACGACCTTGGCGCGGATCGCGAAGCGGCCTTGCTTGCCGTGAAACGTCACCGCTGTGATGCCGTCTCCCTCCAGCACGGGCTCGCATCCCCAGGCATGAAACAGCAGTCGCACGCCGGCGCCGGTCACCATCTCGTTCAGGACCAATCGTAGATCTTCGGGATCGTAAGCGACGGAGTAACGCACCCGGTGCGGGCCCGATCCCCACACCAGTCCCCAGCGGCGGTAGTGCTCGATCGCCGCGGCGTCGTCGCTGCCCCACTCGCCCGGCGGCGGAAAGAATGCCGCGCCGCGCGCGGCGAGGCGGTCGGTGATCTCCTGACAGAGGCCGCGCACCATCTGGCGGCCGGCGCCGTCGTCGAGCGTGAGGAGAAGGATGACGAGGCCGCCGGTCGCGATCCCGCCGAGCGCGCCGTAGCGCTCGACGAGCAGGGTCGCGGCGCCGGCGCGCGCCGCGGCGATCGCGGCCGCCGCGCCCGCGGTGCCGCCGCCGACGACGAGCACGTCGGTTTCCGCATGCACGCGCGTGCGGCGCGCCGGCTCGTCGATGAAGGGCGCGCTCACGCCGGCGACGCCAGCCGTTTCAGCGCAGCTCGTCGCCGAAGAGGTCTTTGACCCGACGCCACGCGTCGCTCGCCGCGGTCGCGCTGTAGTCCGGACGCTCGTCGCAGAAAAAACCGTGGCCGACATTCGGATAGACGACGACCTCGTGGCGGACGTTGTGCCGCGCGAGCTCCGTGCGGATGCGTTCCACTTGATCGGGCGGGATGTAGGCGTCCTGGTCGCCGAAGAAGCAGAGGATCCTGCCGCGGATCTTGCTCGTGCGCTCGACCGTCGGCACGCCCTCGTTGCCGGGGACGCCGACGGCGAGGCCGCCGCCGTAGAAGCTCGCCGCCGCCGCGATCGGCAGCTCGCAGGCGGCGAGGTACGTGAGGTGGCCGCCGAAGCAGAAGCCGATCGCGCCGACGCCGCGCCCGCCGACGTCCTTGTGCCGCTTCAGCGTGTCCATCGCCGCGGACACGTCGGCGATCGCGTCCGAGGCCTTCACCTGCTGCATGAGGCCGATTCCCTGCTGCAGACCGGCTTCGTCATAGCCGAGCTCGATCCCGGGCGCCGTGCGATGGAAGAGATCGGGCGCGAGGGCGACGTAACCCTCGGTGGCGACACGATCCACGATCGAACGGATGTGATGGTTGACGCCGAAGATCTCCATGAAGACGAGGACCGCGGGATACGTGCCGGCATCGGCGGGATGCGCCACGTACGCGCCCATCGACGCGCCGCCGACGGGCATCGCGATGCGCTCACTCGTGATTTGCATTTCGGGGGAGCTAACATATGGGGTCGGCAAAGGCGAGGGACGGTCGCCTCGCCACGACGCATCATCGCGACCTTCGCGGTGCGTTCCGAGCACGTCGACGAGCTCATTCGGGATGCGCGCAAGACACTGGTCACGCCGGCACGCGCGGAGCCAGGCTGTCTCGAGTACGAGCGCTGATGCCGATGGCGGCCGAGCCGCCGAAGGTGCCCGTCTTCACCCCGTCGACGACAGGCGCTGAGCCGCGCGACCGCGGACGCCGCCGCGCGGCGGCGTCGCTGAAACGACGGTAGCGCCAGTTTCCTGTCACCCGCCCCGGTCAGGTTTGCCGTCCGAGACGGTCGTCGCTGCATCAATTCGCGTGAAATCCGCCTTTGGGGGTGTGAAACCTGCCGCAGTGGCGATGGCATATTTTGGCGTGATTCCTGCTCGAGTTCGCGAGATCGCATGAGCACTCCCGCGTCTAAGCCGACCGAAGGGCGACGCGCGCTCCTCCGCTGCCTGCAGCGCGAAGGCAAGATCGCGGCCGAGGACGTCGCCCGCCTCGAGAAGGACGCCCAAGAGAAGAGCGTCTCCGTCGCCGAGGTCCTCGAGGCCGAGGGGATCATCACCGAGAAGGATCTGGCGGTGTTCCTGGCGACGACGTTGCGTCTGCGCCTGATCGACCTCACCTCGTATCCCTTCGACCCGCAGATGGCACGCGAGCTGAAGGAGCCGATCGCGACTCGCTACAACGTCGTTCCGATCCGGCTCGACGAGCACTCGATCGAGGTCGCGACCGCGAACCCGCTCGACATCGAGGCGCTCAAGGCCGTCGAGTTCGCGACCGGTAAGCGCGTCCACGCGCTGATCGCCACGCGGCAAGAGGTCCACGACGCGCTCGCGCACGTGTACCGGCTCCAGGAGTCGCTCGATCAGTTCCTGCAGCACGTGCCCGACGAATCGGTGACCTTGAATGAGCTGCGCGACGAGGGCAACGACTTGCGCACGATCGCGCGCGAGGCGGAGCTACCGCCAGTCGTCAAGCTCGCCGATCTCATCCTCATCGAGGGTATCAAGAGCCGCGCCAGCGACGTGCACATCGAGCCCGGCACCGACGCGGTCGCGGTCCGCTACCGCATCGACGGCATCCTCGAGGAATCGTTCCGCTTTCCGAAGTGGGTGCAGAACGCGCTGATCGCACGTCTCAAGGTGATGGCGAAGCTCGACATCACCGAGCGGCGCGTCCCGCAGGACGGGCGCATTCAGCTCCGCTACACCGACCGCATCGTGGACCTGCGGGTATCGAGTCTTCCGGCGCAGCACGGCGAGAAGATCACGCTCCGCATCCTCGACGCGACGACCGGGATCAAGGCCCTCGACCGTCTCGGCTTCAACGACGTGGATCTGCAGCGGATGCGCGACGCGATTCGAAAGCCCGAGGGCCTCATTCTGGTCACCGGACCGACCGGCAGCGGCAAGACGACGACCCTGTACGCGCTCCTGCGCGAGAAGTTCTCGCCGAACCTCAACATCGTCACCATCGAGAACCCGATCGAGTATCAGCTGAAGGGCATCAACCAGGTCGAGGTCAACGACAAACAGGGCCTCACGTTCGCGGGCGTGCTGCGCTCCGTGCTGCGGCAGGATCCCGACGTCATTCTGATCGGCGAGATCCGCGACGCGGAGACGGCGCAGATCGCCATGCAGGCGGCGCAAACCGGGCACCTCGTCTTGAGCACGGTGCACACCAACGACGCGACCGCCGCGATCACGCGCCTGATCGACCTCGGCGTCGAGCCGTTCGTCGTTGCGTCGACGATGCACCTCATCGTGGCGCAGCGCCTGGTGCGTCGCGTCTGCCAATCGTGCTGCGAGCCGTACGAGCCGTCCGCGGACAGTCGCCGGCTGCTGCGGCTCGACGACGCGGCCGTGGCGCAGCTGCGGCGCAGCAAGGGCTGCGCGGCGTGTCGCCAGACCGGCTATGCGGGCCGTAACGGCGTCTACGAAGTGATGCCGATCTCGCCGGCGATGACCAAGCTCATCGAGGCGAACGCCACGGAGAGCGTGATTCGCCAGCAGGCGCGTACCGAGGGCTTCACCTCCATCGTGGAGAGCGCGCGCGAGAAATTGCTCACCGGGTTGACGACGCCGGAAGAGGTGCTGCGCGTCGTACAGGTGAACGACTACACGCCGCGCTGTCCGGGGTGCAATCGCGAGATCGAGGAAGACTATACCGTCTGCCCGCATTGCAGCGCGGTCCTGCGCACCACGTGCCGCGAGTGCGGCAAGGAGTTGACCGCGGGGTGGACGAGCTGCGCCTACTGCGGCGCCTCGACCAAGGCGGACGCGGGCGATGCGACCGCGGGGCAAGAGGCGTCCGGCGACGCCTCCGAGAACGGCGGGCGTCATCGCAGCTACAAGGCGCTGGTCGTGGACGACAACGCCGCGATCCGCGAGATCGTGCGTCTGACGATCGAACGCTCGCAGCTCAGTCTCGCGGTCGTCGTCGCGGAAGACGGCCCCCAGGCGCTCGCCGTCGCCGCCGCCGAACGACCGGACGTCGTGATCCTCGATCTCCAAATGCCGGGCATGGACGGCTTCGAGGTGTGCCGCCGCTTGCGCTCCGATGTGCGAACGGCGTTTGTGCCCGTCCTCATGCTGAGCGCGCAGACGAGTGAGGAGTCGATCACGCAGGGATTCGCCTCCGGCGCGGACGACTATGTGACCAAGCCTTTCCGGCGTCAGGATCTGCTCACCCGCATCCGGCGGATGCTCGAGCGGACGTACGGGAAGGCGGCGGCGACGTCCGAGGATCCGGCGACGTCCATGCTCTATATCGAACCGACGAGCGACGCCGCGCCCGCGCTCGCTGACGAGCGTGGCGCGATCGACGTCGGCACCGAGGCGACGGCCGCGGAGGGCGACGCATACGTGCGGTCGTCACCCTCGTCGCCGGTTTCCGCCGCGCTGCAGACGGAGCTGAACGAGGTCCGGCGCGGCCTCGAGCGGATGCAAGTCGAGCACGAGCGAGCGCTCGAGCAGCTGCGCGGCGAGACCAAGGCGACGACGGCCGAGCTGGAGAAGGTGGAGGCCGCGTTGCGGGGTGGCAAGCGGGGGCGCTCCGGCGAGAACCCGGCGGACGGCATCGCCGACCTGCGCGCCGACATGGCGCGGCGGGAGGCGGCCCTCGACGCGCAGATCGCAGCGCTGACGTCGGCGACCGACCTCGAGGAGCTCCGCGCGAGCGTGCGCGACCTCGAAAAGCGGCTGGCCGCGACGGCTCCGAACGTCGAGGTGGGCGCGCTGATGCGCGCCATCGAACACCATGAGCAGCAGCTCGCTGCGCTCTCCGACCGGTTCGAGCTTGACAAGGGCAGCAAGAGCAAGGGCGGGAAGGGCAAGAACGACGCTGACGCAGCAACGGCGTCGCGCGTCGAGCTCGAAGCGCTGCGAACACGAACGCAAGAGCTCGACGAAGGGTTGGCGCTGGTACGACGGGAGGCCGACTGCGGTGCGCTTCGCGCCGTCGTCGAGCAGCAGAAGGCGCGACTGGAGACATTGGCGGATCGGCTCGAGCGCGAGGTGGCCGAGACCGGCCGCGGGTCGGCTGAGCGTGTGACCGAGGCGCTGCGCGACCTTGCCGCTACGCGCGCGGACCTGGCGGATGTTCGGCGCACCGTCACCGCGCTCGTGACGACTCAGGAGAGCACCACGGACCAGGCTGCGTTCGAGCAGGGCCGGGCCGCGGAGGCGAGTTCGACCACGGCGGCCCTCGATCGCCTTGCCGCCGATACGGCTGAGCGCCTGGCGGCGACGCTGGGAGTGGTCGAGGCGTTGCGTGAAGACGTCGAGCGACGGATTGCCGAGCACGACGCGACGCTCGAGACGCGCTTTCTGGGACGGGCACATGAGCGCGAGATCGAAGCGTTGCGCACGCGAACGCAAGGGCTCGACGAGCGGGTGGCGCTGGTGGCGCAGGAGGCCGACTGCGGGGCGCTCCGCGACGCCGTCGAGCAGCAGAAGGCGCAGATCGAAGCGCTCGCAGATCGGCTCGAGCACGAGGTGGGCGACGCGCGCCGCGAGCTCGGCGAGATGACGGCCGAGATCAGCCGACGCGCGGAAGAGGACGCTGCCCGGGCGGCGCAGGCGGCTTCGACCGCGGCGACGCTCGACGCGCGCTTGGACGCGCTGGTAGACCGGCTCGAGCACGAGGTGGGGAAGACCGACCGGGTGTCGGCGGAGCGTGTCGCCGAGGTGCTGCGCGACCTTGCGGCCACACGCGCGGATCTCGCGGACGTTCGGCACACTGTTGCGGAGCTCGCGACGGCTCAGGAGAGTGCCGCGGATGCGGTGCGCCGCGAGCTCGCGGAAATCGCAGCCGAGAGCGCGGCAGCGCATCGGACCGCCGTCGAGCTGATCGAGTCACGCGTCGAGAGCGTGCAGGTCGCATTCGAGCAGGCGAGTGCCGCGCAGGTGGCTTCGACCGCGGCAGCGCTCGATCGCCTTACCGGCGATACGACCGAACGCCTGGCGGCGACGGTCGAGGCGTTCGAAGAGCTGCGCACGGAAATGGATCGGCAGGCGGAGAGCGTCCGCGAGCTTCTCGCGGCGGCGGCGACAGCGGCGGCGGACGCGGACGGCTTCGAGGCGTCGGTGATGCGGCTCGAAACGCGTCAGGCCGCCGACCGGGAAGCGCTGAGCACCATCGTTCAGAAGTGTGAGGCGCGCCTCGCGGCGCTCGAGGGTCGCATTGGCGCCGCCGACGATCTCACGAGACACGTCGTCGAAGAACTCTCGCGCCTCGCGTCGCACGTGGTCCCGCTCGGCGCCGGCGCCGCAGGCGAGCGGCGCGGCGAGCATGCGCTCGCCCCGTGGGACGCAGGGACGGGCTGGCGGGTCGTCGAGCACGCGGAAGCCGTCCTCCACCGGATCTACGACGTCTCGGCGATGGTCGGCTCGCTGTTGGAGTACGTGAAGGTTCCGATCGCAGCGGCGCTCTTGGGCAGTACTCCGAGTGACGCCGACACCGAGGCGCGGGAGGAGCGGGAGTAACGCCCTACGCCAACACGCCGCAGGCGCCGACGACGTGCTCGGCGATGCGGGTGCGTGCGTCGAGGACGCGCAGCGGCAGGAAGGGCGTGAGCTGCGCGACGTTCGCGAGGTGGCGCGCGAGATCGTGGCCGTCGGTATCGTTGCCGAATAGACGGCGGGCGCGGCCGCAGAGCCGCTCGGTCGCGTCGGCGAGGAAGACGGCGATCAGATCGCGCTCGAACTTGACCTTTTCCTCGCCGCGGCGGCGGATGAGCTTGGCGGTGCGCGCGACCGCGCTCTCCATCGCGTAGAGGTCGATGATCATGTCGGCGAAGGTCTCGAGGTGTTGCTGCTGGCGACCGATCTCGGCGGGCTCGCGCTGCAGCAGCAGGCGCGTGGTGTAGGCGACCAGGCGCTTCGCCTGATCGACGGCGTGGATCTCGCGCGCGAGCGGGCCGTCGACCGGCTGGTGGTGGCCGTTGCCGCTCGCGAGGTCGGCCTCGACCTGCTGCATGAAGGCGAGCATCGGCAAGCCCTGCGTCATGACGCGTTTCATGACGGTCGCGGGGATGATGAGACGGTTGATCTCGTTCGTGCCTTCGAAGATGCGGTTGATGCGCGAATCGCGGTACTGGCGCTCGAGCGGGTAGTCGGCGACGTAGCCGTAGCCGCCGAGCATCTGCAACGCCTCGTCGACGACGAAGTCGAGCGCCTCGGTGCCGAACACCTTCACGATCGACTGCTCGATCGTGTACTCCTCGATCGCCTTGATGACCTGCGCGTCGTAGGTGGGATCGTCGCGGTCGAGGCGGGCGATGCGCGTGTCGATGAGGCCGGCGGTGCGATAGCTGATCGCGTCGGCGACGAAGATGCGGACGGCCATGTCGGCGATCTTCCGCTGGATCGCGCCGAACTCGACGAGCGGCGTCTGGAACTGCTTGCGGTCGCTGGCGTAGCGGACCGCGAACTCCAGGCACTCGCGCGCCGCGCCGAGCGCCGCGGCGCCGAGTTTCAGGCGGCCGATGTTCAAGATGTTGAAGGCGATCTTGTGGCCCAGGCCGAGCTCGCCGAGGAGATTCTCGGCGGGCACGAAGACGTCCTCGAGGATGAGCGCACAGGTGGACGAGCCCTTGATCCCGAGTTTGTGCTCTTCGGGGCCGAGGCTCACGCCCGGCGTCGCGCGCTCGACGAGGAACGCGGTGAACTTCTCGCCGTCGACCTTGGCGAAGACGGTGAAGAGGTCGGCGAAGCCGCCGTTGGTGATGAACTGCTTCACGCCCGTCAGCCGATAGCCGTTGGCGGTGGGAGTCGCCGTCGTCTTGGCGCCGAGCGCGTCGCTGCCCGAGCCCGGCTCGGTGAGCGCGTAGGCGGCGATCATCTCGCCGCTCATGAGCCGGGGGAGGTAGCGCTGTTTCTGCTCGGCGGTGCCGTAGAAGAGGAGCGGCAAGGTGCCGATGCCGGTGTGCGCGCCCCAGGCGATCGAGAACGATGCGAGCTTGAAAGCGCGCTCGCCGATGAGCGTCGAGACGGCCTTGCTGACGCCGAGGCCCCCGTGCTGCTCGGGAATGTCGAACATGAGCAGGCCGAGCGTCCCCGCCTTCTCGAGGAGCGAGCGCATCAGGCCGGGAGTCTGCGCCTCGATGGCATCGATCTGGGGAAGGACGTCGCGACGCACGAAGCTCTCGGCGACCTCGGCGATCGCGCAGTCTTCGCCGCTCAGGTCTTCATATGCGAAGACGTCGCGGACGGTCTTGCCGACGAGGAAGCTGCCGCCCGCCGTGATGCCGTTCTCGATCATGTCGCAGCGAGTCAGCAACGCACGTGCCACGCGCTCGCGTGGCCTAGGCAACTCAAACCATTGACATCCTTATTAAATAATTGTGGGGAATGAGAACGACCGTCGTGCGTTCATGCAATGAGAGCGATTCGGCGCCGCGGTTTTGAGAGAGCGACGACCACTGCGGACTTCGGCCGAACGTGATCAGCAGCCCCGCGGCCCTCGGGCACGCGTCCAAGTCGAGGTGCCGCAATCCTTCGCGGAGGACGGCGGCTCGTCGTAGCGCGGCTACGGCCCGCGTCACCCGTTTCGCGCGCCGGCGCGTATACCGGATATGACGATCACGCGAACGTCGCCGCGACCGCCCGGCCCCGCAGGCCGCCCCGTTTTCGGAAACGCCCGCGAGTTTCGCAGGGATCCGCTCGGATTCCTCGCCGGTGTCGCGCGCGACTACGGCGACGTCGTCGAGATCCGCCTCGGTCCTGAGCGCATGCTGGTGCTGAGCCGCCCCGAGGATATCGAAGACGTCTTGGTCACGCGGCCCGAATGCTTCCGCAAGTCGCGGATCATCCGCGTGATCGGGCGCCTCGTTCTCGGCGTCGCGCTCGACGCCACCGACGGCGAGCAGTGGCGCCGGCAACGGCGCTGGGCGGTGCCAGCGTTCCGTCCGGCGCGGCTCGAGGAGTACGGCGCGATCGCCGCCGACGAGGCGACGCGCGCGGTCGCGACGTGGCGTGACGGCGAGGCGCGCGCGTTTCACCGCGACGCGCTCCGCCTCATGCTCGCGATCAACGCCCGCGTCTTCTGCGGCGTCGAGCTCGCGGACGCTGCGCCCGCGGTCGCCGACGGCATGGTGCGTGCGCTCGACGGCTTCGCTTGCCGTCTCACGCTCGGCATCCCCGTGCCCGATTGGCTGCCGGCACCCTGCAACCTCGCCATGCGGCGCGGCATGGCGCCGATTCACCGTTTCGTGCGCGCTCTCATCGCGGCGCGCCGCGCCGCGGGACACGACGGCGAGGATCTGCTCTCGATCCTGCTGGCGGCGCGCGACGACACCGGCCGGCCGTGTCTCACCGACGCGCAGCTCGTCGACGAGGTGAGCATCATGTTCGCCCTCGGCGCGCATCAGGAGTCGCTGGCGCTCGCTTGGGGTGCCTGGTTGCTCGCGCGCCACCCCGAGGCCGAGCGCCGGCTGCACGTCGAAATCGACGACGTCCTCGCGGGCCGCCCGCCGACGCCAGCCGACCCGCCGCGGCTTCCCTACACGGCGGCCGTAGTCGACGAGATTCTACGGCTCTACCCGCCGTTCTTCCTCGTCGTCCGCGAATCGCTGATCGACGGCGAGCTCGGCGGCCACCGACTCGACAAGGGGACGTCGATCGGGCTCTGTACCTGGGTGACTCAGCGTCATCCGCGGTATTTCGTCGACCCCGACGCGTTTCGACCGGAGCGGTGGCTCGACGGCCTGGCGCGCCGACTGCCGCGTTTCGCCTATTTCCCCTTCGGCGGCGGGCCGCGCGTGTGCATCGCCAACGCCGTGGTACGGACGCACCTCACGATCGTCCTGGCGACGATCGCGCAGCGCTGCGTGCTGCGGCCGCGTCGCGGTCACGTCGCCGTCCCCGATCCGGTGATCGGTCTCGGGATGCGCGGCGGATTGCCGGTCACGGTCGAGCGGCGCGCCGCCGTCGCACGGAGCACGGCGGCGTGAGCGGGAGAGCGGCGACGGCGAAGCCGACCGGCGCGACGGGCTCGGGTCGGCAGGCGCGACACGTGCTCGCGGACGCGCGCGAGCCTTCCGACGCCGCGCTCCTCGCTGGCGTCGCGCGCGGCAGGTCGGACGCCTTCACCGTCCTCGTGCGGCGCTACGAGCGGCGCTTCTACACGATCGCGCGCCGCATGCTGGGCCGCGACGCCGACGCGGAGGACGCGGTGCAGCTCGCGTTTCTCCACGTGCTTACCCGCGCCGACGGCTACGACGCCACCTGGAAGGGCTCGACCTGGCTCTACCGCGTGCTGACGAACGTCTGTATCGATGCCTGGCGGAAGCGGCGCCTCGAGGAGCCGGAGGAGTCGTCGGAATCGGTCCGCGCCCCGAGCGTGACGTTCGGCGGCAGGCGTGTGTCCGCGACGGCCGCTGCCGAGCGGCTCGACGTCCAGACTGCGCTCGCGAAGTTGCCGACGGAGGCGCGCGTGATCCTGCTCTGTTGCTACGTCGGCGGCCTCTCGTATCGCGAGATCGCGCGTATCCGCGGCATTTCGGTCAACACGGTGAAAACGCAACTCGGGCGCGCAAAGCGGCTCATGCGTCGGCACCTCGAAGAGGAGAAGGCATGACACCGGATCGAGACGACACCTGCCTGCACACCCTGCTCGGCGACCTCGAGTCGCCGACAGGCCTCGCCACGCGCATTGTACACAGCGCCCGCGCGCGTCGATCTGCCGGCGAGACGCCGACATTCGACGTCGTCGCGTCGGAGCGCGGCGTCACGCGCGTGCGGATCGGGCGCGGTCTCACCAGCGCTCCGAGCGCGCATGCGCGCGCCCTCGCGGAAACGGCGCGTACCCAGCTCACGCAGTATCTCGCGGGCGCGCGCGCGGTCTTCACCGTGCCCGTCGATCTCGGCGCCGTTCCGGACTTCCAGCGCCGCGTCTTGCGCGCCGCGCTCGCGATCCCATTCGGTGCCGTCCGACCCTACGCGTGGGTCGCCGCGCGCATCGGGCACGCACGCGCGGTCCGCGCGGTGGGAACGGCGCTCGGCGCCAACCCGCTGCCACTCCTCGTGCCCTGTCACCGGGTCGTGCGCGCCGATGGTGCGCTCGGCGGCTACATCTTCGGGTTGTCGCTGAAGGAACGCCTCCTCGCGCTCGAGCATGAGACGCCGCTCTATGTCGGCTGCACCTCGACGCGCATCCTCTGCGTCCGCGGCTGCGCACACGAGCGCCGCATGCGGCCCGATCGGCGCGTCGTCTTCGCCTCGGTCGCGGACGCACACAGCGTCGGCTATCGGCCGTGCGCCGTGTGTGACGTCACGGCCGTCGCGGCCGCGCCACGTCGCCGCGAACGAAAAAGCCGCTGAGGTCCGATCACCGCCGCGCGCCGGACCTTGCCGGCGCTCGCGAAAGCGCGCATACGGCCGCAGTGCGCAGCGTGATCGCCGCGGGTGGCTACACCCTCTTTGCCGTCGTCGTCACCTATCCGCTCGTCTGGCACCTCGGCACGTCGCTTCCAGGCATGCCGTTCGGGGACCAGACGCAGTACCTCTGGTGCATCGACACGTTTTGGACGCAGCTCCTCGCCGGCGAAAGCCCGTTTCACACCGACCGGGTCCTCTATCCGGTCGGCGCCAACCTGATGCATACCGGGCTGGCACCGTTCGTGTCGCTCTTCGCGTGGCCGATTTGGACGCAGCCGGTGCTCTACCTCGGCCTCGCCGTGCCCGCGAGCCTGGTGCTGGCGGCGCTCGGCATGCGTGCGCTCGTCGCGCGGCTGACCGGGAGCGTGCTCGCCGGGACGATCGCCGGATGCTTCTACGCGTTCAGCCCGGTCGTGCTCTCGCTCACCGACTCGTCGCACTACTACAAGGTGGTCTCGGCGGCGCTCCTTCCCTGGGGATTGGACGCACTAGTCGCCTTCCTACGCGCGCCACGGACACGCACGATCGTCGCGCTCAGCGTCGTCACGTGGAGCCTCGTCTTCACGGACTACTACGAGACCGTTCTGTTCCTCGTGTTCGTCGCCGTCGTCGGCATCCCGTCGCTGCGGCGCAGGCATCTTCCCCTCGTCGGTGCGGCGCTGGCGGCCAACCTCGCTCTGGTGTTCGCGGCGACGCGCTGGGTGTTTCCGCCGCTCGACACCAGCGATCTCATGAGCGGCGGGGCGACGTTCTGGACGCACTCGACGATCAATCTGGCCGACCTCTTCGTTCCGAGCAGCGCCAACCCGCTGCTCGGCGCGCTCGGACGGTTCGCCTTCGACCGCCCGAACGGCGACGTCGACAGCTACTATCTCGGCTGCGGCGTCCTCGTGCTGGCGGTCCTCGCCTTCGGACGGCAGCGTCCGCGCGAGATGGTGCCGCTCGCGGTCGCGGGCCTGATCCTGACCATGCTCGCCTGCGGCACCGCGGTGCGCGCCGGCACGACCGTGCTCCTCACGGAAGCGAAGACGCCGTGGTTCTGGCTCGTCCAGCTGCCGTACCTGGACATCCTCGACTTGCCGCGCTGCTTCGTCCTCGGCACCCAACTCGTCCTCGCCACCCTCGCCGGGACGGGGCTCGCGCGCCTGCTCGCCGTGCCTGGACGCCGGCGCCTCGTGCTCATCGGCGCCGCCACCATCTTCGCTCTCGAGTATGGTCAGGTGGGAATGCGCCTCTACGCGTTGACCGTTCCCGCCGTGTACCACCGGCTCGCCGCGCTGCCTGATCGGACGCTCCTCGAGGTGCCCTCGGGCGTCACGGAGAGCAAGATGGTCTTCGGCTACGACCTCAGCCGGCCGAGCAACAACGAGCAGATGTATTTCCAGACGATTCACCGCAAGCGTCGGGTCGGTGGCTATCTGTCACGCATTCCCCGTTCCACGTACCGCTGGTTCGATTCCCAACCCGTGATCGGCGACATCTTCATGCTCGCCAACCCGACCTGGAATGCGGCCTCATGGATCTGGGAGTCGCGCCCGCGCGTGACGCGCTTGCCCGACTATCCGCCCGAGGTCGTCGACCGCTTCATCGACGTCCTCGATCTCGGGTACGTGCTGGTGCAGCCGAGCTCGCGTCAGCCGCTCTTCGCCGAAAACATCGACCGGCTACTCGCCGGCCGCATCGCGTCGCGCGACGTCGACCCCGACGGCTTCGTGCTCTACGTCCTCGATCGGGGCGGCGAGGTCAGGATCGGCCGCGGGGCTCGGTGACGCGCAGCGAAACTACTTTGCCGCCGCTCGTCGGTGCGCCGAGCGGCGCCGCGTCGCTCGCGCCCGTGGCGCCGCGGGCCGTCGCGGGCACGACCGCGCCGCCGTCGACGGCGACGACCGGCCGCATGTCGCGCAGCTCGACGGGACGTCGCCCGCGGCGTCGTGCGGCGCCGATGCCGATCTCGGCGCGGCTGCCGCGCGTGCGCGCGTGCTCCTCGAGACGCTTCCGCGCCGCGAAGACGCGCTTGGCGTCGCGGTAGCCGGCCTCCATGAGGTTGCGATTCTTGCTCGGGTAGGCGTTGAAGACGTGTAGCGGGCCGAAGCCGCTGTACTGCTCACCGGGCTCGATCACGGTGACGGGGACGCCGTTCAAGCGCCCGCTCTCCATACGCGCGTAGAGGTAGCCCATGTTGCCGATCGTCCGCCACATGACGTCGAGGAAGCGTTGGATGAAGTCCGGGAACGAGCCGAAGCGGCCCTTGTACGGCAGCTGGCTCGCGATTGGCGCCAGGAGGTAGATCTCGGTCGCGCCGAGGCCGAGTGCGTGCTCGAGCGGGATGTTCCACGCGAAGCCGCCGTCGACAAACGAGTCGCCGCGGAACTGAATCGGCGGAAAGAGGAACGGGATGGCGTAGCCGGCGCGGGAGATGGTGCGCAGCTCGCGCCAGTCGGCGCAGTCGCGCTTCGAGTACACTTCGCCGCGGCCGCGCGAGAGATTGAGCAGGATGAACTCGAGCCCGATACGGCTCTCGAAGATCTTCGGGAAGTCGATGTATTCCTCGATGGAACCGCTCAGGCGATCCATCGAGAAGAGCGACCGGCCGAAGATCGGGTTGTGCCAGAGGTGCGGCGAGAAGATGCGCGGGATCGAGCGAAACTCGCTCCACGCTTGCTCGAGCTGCGGCACGCCGCCGGAGGCGTAGCAACAGGCGTTGATCACGCCGATCGAGCTGCCGACGATGACGTCGGGCTTGATGCCCTGCTCGTCGAGGAATTTGAGGGCGCCGACGTGGTGCGCGCCGAGCGCGGCGCCGCCGCCGAGGATGAAGACGCGCTTCTGTTTGCGCGCCATGGCTAGAAGAAGATGCTGCGGCGCTGCCGCAGCCCGCGCTGGATCATGTCGTGGATTCGCCCCTTCACCTGCTCCACCTTCTTCACGATCACCTCGTCCTCGTCGTTGGGGTTGCCGCGGAACTCCATCGGCGCGCCGAAGTAGATGTGGTAGCGCGTCGGCAACGGAAAGAAATTCAGCACGATCGGGAACGCCGGCATGGAGAGGAGGTGCGCGAGCGGTCGGAAGTTGCCGAGCGACGGTGCCTGCTCCTCCGAGCCGACGACCGCGACCGGCACGATCGGGGTGTTCGTCTGCAGCGCCAAGCGCATGAAGCCGTTGCCGAATTCCTGCAGCTTGTAGCGCTCCCGGAAGGGCTTGTTCATGCCGCGCACGCCCTCGGGGAATGCGATCACCGCCTCGCCATGCTCGAGAATGTCGATGCAGTTCTTCGGGGTGCCGACGACGCCGCCAACGCGCGCCATGAAGACGTTGAAGAAGGGCAGGGTGGGCAGCCAGTACTCACCCATGCCGCGCAGCGGTCGCGGCGGGTCGGCCTCGAGGACCGTCGCCGTCCCGATCATGCAAGCGTCGATCGCGATCTGCCCGGCATGGTTGGCGATTACCAGCATGCGTCCGCGCGGGAGGTTCTCGAGGCCGTACGCCTTCACGCGGAAGTAGTACTTGTAGAAGAGCGCGAAGGTGAGCATCGTGCGCCGCGCGACGTCGACGTTCAGGCCCCAGGGATCGTAGCCGTAGCTGTTGAGCTCGAGCGGCGCCTTGGCGAGGCGATCGCGAATCTCGTGGTTGAGCTCGCGCAGGAAGCGCGGCGCCAGGCTCTCGAGGATGCCGCCGGCGAGACTCTGAAGGCCGTCGAGCGAGTCGGCGAGCACGTCGGGTGGGCGCTCGCTCGGGATGCCGCCGGGGCCGAGGCCGAACGCCCGGTCGAGAATCGGCACCGATTCGGGTTCGGCGGCCGCCGCCGCAGGCGCCGCGGGCGCCGACTCGAGCGCGGCGTCGGGCGCGCGTGCCGGCGGTGCGGGAGGAGCGCCCGCGTGGGTCTTGCCGCCGCGTCGCTCGGAGATCTTGTCGGTCTTTGCCACCTGATTCTCCCGCCCCGTGTCTGTCAGTGCCGGACGCTACTGAACGTGTCCTCGAGGTTGAAAATCGGCCGGAAGGCGGTCGCTTCATGGAAGCGCCGGCCGTCGATCGTACACGGGTACTTCACGAAATCGAGCGCGGCGCTCGGCAGATGATAGAGCCCGACCTTGAAGAGCCGCTCGACCGTCCCGCGCGCCAGCGGCTCCGGCAGCGGCACCGGCATGCCGCCGGTCTCGCGGATCGCGACCTTCAGCGGCACCGCGCCCGGGCCGACGACGTTGAACACGCCGCGGACGCCGGTTTCGAGGGTGCGCGCGATCGCCTCGGCGAGGTCTTCCTCGTGGATGAACTGCATCATCGGGTTGAAGCCCATGACCGTCGGCACGTAGCGCAGTTTCAGGTAGCGCCCGATCGCGCTGTGGACGTAGTAGCCGAGCGTGTTCACCGGGCGCAGCAGCGCGGTCGCGATCGCCGGGTACTTCCAGAGGAAGGTGGTGCAGAGCGTGTCGACCTCGGCGAGGTCGCGGATGTCGGGGTAGTGCCGGCTGACGTTCAGCGATGTTTCCTCGTCCATGTAGTACGGGTTCTCGGGAAGCGCGCCGTAGACGTACGAGCTCGAGACGACGACGAGCTTCTTCACGTCGTACTTGGCGCAGCATTCGAGCAGTCGCTTCGTCCCCGCGACGTTGATCTCGTGGCGGACCATCGGGTCGGAGCGGAAGTGACGGACGAAGGCGAGGTGGACGACGGCCGTCGGACGCTCGCGGCGGAAGATGTCCTCGAACTTCTTTTTCCGGAGATCCATGGCGTGGACGGCGATCTGGTGGGGATGCCCCTCCCAGGGGACGCGGTCGACGCCGCTCACGTCGAACTGGTCCGCGACCCGCTTCGCGACCAGGCGACCCTGGCCGCCCCGATCCCCGTGATGAGCAGCCGCTCCACGCGCGAGTCATACTGGAGGGTCCTCGGAGGCGCAACGTCCTCTTCGCGCGCCGAGCGAGTGGCGGGCGCGAGGAGGCGGCGCGGGGCGCGGCGGGGCGGCTCCGCGCGCACGGGCCTAGCGGGCGAACCAGGACGTGTGGATTCTTCCGTACGTCGCAGCGAACTCGGTGAACGCGCGCGTCCCGAATGCGCGCTTCGCCGACCCGCCCCGTCGCGCCCCGCACCGCCTCCCCGCACCCCGCAGTACCGTCCGCGCACCCGCCGGCATCGTCTGCACACCCGCGCGTGCCTTGCGAACTGCCGATGCGCGCGCAGCGCGCGAGCGTCCTACGATGGCCGCGACCACGCGGGCGTACGTGAGGCGGGCGAGGGCGGAGGGGACGTGAGCGCGCGCATTCGGGACGCGCGCGTCAGCGAGTGGGCTGCGACGTACGGAAGGATCCACACGTCCTGGTTCGCCCGCTAGGCCCGTGCGCGCGCTCACGTCCCCTCCGCCCTCGCCCGCCTGACGCCGGCCTCTTCGTCGCCGACCGCGGGACTCCTCAAGTCGCTTCGCCGGACATCCGATACAGCACAGAAGGTCGACGATGCGGCGCTCCGTGTTCATGCGAAGTCGCATGGGCAGCGCGGCGGAAACGAGGCTCTGTGGCGGCGAGCGAAGCGGCACGGCTGGCGCGTCTGCGGGCGCAGATCATCAACTCCAAGGATCTGCCGACGATTCCGGTGTTGCTGGCGCGCATCCTCGCCGTCGTCGACGGCGATCGCTCGTCGACGCGCGACCTCGTCGAGGTGATGCAGCGCGATCAAGCGCTCACCGGCCGCGTCCTGCGCCTCGCGAACAGCGCGTTCTTCGGCTTCGCGCGCGAGGTCTCGACCCTGGCGCGCGCCGTGATGGTTCTCGGTTTCGCCAGCGTCCGCAGCCTCGCGCTCGGCGTCAAGGTGTGGGAGACGCTCGTCGGGGGCCGGCGAGGCCTCGATCTCACCGACCTCTGGGAGCACTCCGCGCTCGTCGGTGCCGCGGCACGCTTGATCGCGCAGCGCGCCCGCGCCGCCGAGCCCGAGGCTGCCTTCACTGCGGGCCTGCTGCACGACGTCGGGCGTGCCGTTCTGGCGCTGCGCTTTCCCGTCGAGTACGCGGCCGTCCTCGACGCGGCGGAGCACGACGGCGCCGGCGCGCCTCTCGAGGAGCACGAGCGCGCCGCTTTCGGCATCGATCACGCGCAGGCAGGCGCGTGGCTCGGCGAGACCTGGGGATTGCCACCGGCGATCGTCGAGGCGGCGGCGCGCCATCACCAGCCGATCGCACCCGAGACGCCGCTGCGTGGATGGGTGATCGTGAACCTCGCCAATCGCCTCGTCCACTGGACCGATCTCGACGGCGGCGTGGTCGATCCCGAAGCTGAGCGCCAGCTCGAGGCGGTCGGCGCCTCCGGACTCACGCTGGCGGTTTGGGTCGAGATCGCCGCCATCCTCCAGGGACAGAAGAGCGAGCTTCGTCAATTCTTCGGAGGCGCCGCGTGAGCGGGAGCGTCTACCGCGAGGCGCTCGGCGACAGCGCCGAGCAGTACGACGTCCTCCTCACCCACCTGTCGGTGATTCGCGACGTCGTCCAGCTGGCGCACAGCGCGGGCTCCTTCGAGGATCTGTGCGCGACGCTCGCCGCGCGCGTCGTCGCCGGGCTCGGCTACGAACGCGTCAGCGTGCTCACCGTCCGCGAGGACGGCGAGCCGAGCGTCCTCGGCAGCGCCAGCCAGGGACGGCGCCTCGCGAGCGAGATCACCAGCGCGCCGCCGATCCTGCGCGCGCTCGCGCAGGACGTGATGGAGGCGCGTCGCCTGCTGCGCTGGAGCGACGACGGCGTCGGTGCGCGCCGGCCGGTGCCCGCCGGTCTCGAGGGCGGGATCGTCGGCTGGCCGCTCGTCGTCGGTGGCGAGTGCGTCGGCGCGGTGCTCTGCGAGGAGCTGGTGACGACCCCGTGGAACCTCGCGCGGCAGCGCGCGCTCGAGCTCGTCGGTGAGATCATCGATCAGATCGTGACGCTCGCCGAGGTGCGCCTCTCGATGACCGCGATGCAGCGACGGCTCGAGCAGGAGCTCGGTACCAGCCGGAGTCTCTTGAGCAACCAGGCGGAGACCCTGCACGCGCAGGCCGAGCGCATCCACGGCCTCACGAGCTCGCTCGTCACCTCGAATCATGCGAAGAACCACTTCCTCGGGGTCATGTCGCACGAGCTGCGGACGCCGCTGAGCGTGATCCTCGGCTTCGGCTCGATCCTCCGCGACGGCCTCGCCGGGCCGGTGACCACGGAGCAGGAGGAGTACCTCGACCGCGTCCTCAGCAACGGGCGGCATGTAATGCCTCAGTCTTCGTCATAGGGGGCGTCCGGCCAGCACGACCGGCGAGGATGGCGAGGAGGCCGGCGATCACGGAGGCGAGTGATTGTGGAAGAGGAGGCGGTAGGGGTCAGCGGAGGGGTCGCGAGCGAGGTGAT
>JACQEO010000026.1 GCA_016200545.1 Deltaproteobacteria bacterium
CCCGCAGCCGCGGGCTCGTCTTCTACCGGGTGCTCGAGCTCGCCGTAGCCCACGACCCGGTGCGCTACCGGGACCTCGTCGTCAACCCCCAGCCCAAGTCGAGGCCGCCTACGCCACCGGGGACCCGCGGGCACCCGGCCCGCCTCGAACGCCCCCCTGCGAACCGACCCTGGAGAGCCGCTGGCCTGCCGTCCTCCGCTTAGATGGATACCCCCACAGCCCCTTCTTGGACACCGCTCTTCTATTCGTGCCACTCGAACGCAGACAAAGGCCCCCGCGCGAGTCGAAATCGGGGCCCGGACGGGTGCGAATCGTGGCGGTCACAGCGAGGCGCAGCACCCACCGGGGGCGAGAGTCGGGTGTAAGACGCACCGCGGCTGTCGGTCCGCTCACGCACGCTACGGGATTGGCGGCCGAATTCGCGGACAGTCAATCCGGGAAATCGAACGTGAGCGTGCCGTCTACCGACGGCGGCGGCCGGGCGGGGAAGAGATCCGGCAGTTCGGTTGGCAGACCGAGGTGCCGCAGGATGCGGTCAACGATCGGAGGGTCATCGATCGTCGCGATCAGGCGGAGCCGACCGCCACACTGTGCGCACGCGAGGGCGTCGATCGCGAAGATGCGCGGCAACAGATCAGCCCACGCCCAGTACCGGCGCCGCGGCGGCGCAGCCGGGGCACCCTCCGTGCGTGCGGTATTGGACGCGGCGTTGTGATGTGTGGCGCCGGAGGCCGGAGGTGGTCGTCCGGCTGCGGTCTCCGGCGTCTCAACTGCCGCGTTCGATGATCGTTGCACGGGCGCTGTCGCCGTCGTCTCGAGGCTCGCGGGCGCGACGTCGCCGGCCGGACGTGCGCTCAGAACCGTCGGCGCGCGCCAGCGCGCATGCGGCGCGAGGGCGACGTGTTCTTGCGACGGATCGCGCTCACGACGGCGCTCCTCGCCGCCTTCGCGGCACTCGCCGCGCTCGAGGCCGAGGCGCGGGCACGTGAGCGCGAGCGCGAGCGCGACGAGCGCTCACACGAGGCCGACACGCTTCTCGCCCTGTGCTTGAGGACAGGTCCTTATGGGGTGTTACGTCAACCAAAAAGACCTTTCAAACTTCCTACGATTACGATCCCGAACCCTACGATCCGATCCCCCACGATCTCTCCTGCGATCCACGATCTGCGTCTACCCTCACCCCCTCTTGCCGTGAGGCACGAGGAACCGGCAGGAGGGGCCGGACGCTCGACTGAGCCGTCGATCGAGCGTCGCAAGCGGAAGCCCAAATGCCTCGGCGACCGCGACGTACCATGCATCGTGGCTGGTGACGTTCCGACGAAGCTCCCACACTCGTTCCGCGAACGGCTCGAACGGAACCAAGAGGATCTCGAGGCTCAACAGATCTCTCTGCGCGGCGGTTGCTTCCAGGCGGGTCAGCTGTTTCGAGATTTCGAGGCGGCGCAAGATGTTCGTCGCCTCCACCAGGACGAGGTGGGGTGCTACGAGGTCTCCCTCCGCCAGCAGATGCTCAGCCCAGGTGCCTCCGGAGCCCGCGTCGGTCGTCGCGGCCACGAGCACCGACGCATCGACGACGGTGCTCATCGTCGATCGATGTCGCGCTGCTTCAGTATCTGTTTGCCGGTTACCCGGCGGCCGGCCGATCGCTTCCGTTCGCGAATCCGCTCGAGCAACGCGTGAAGGGAGGGACGGGCCGCAAGGCGCTTCAGTTCCTCTTTGAGGTACTCCTGCATGGATCGATGTTCGCGCGCGGCGCGGCTCGCGAGCTGATCGCGGACTTCCTCAGGAACGTCTCGAATCGTGATCTGCACCGTCACGACATCAATATGCCAGCTGCGACAGCAATATGCAATCATCCGCAGCCGAGTGGCAGCGTCAACCGCGCCACCGCGACCGCATTTTCGAGCGTGACGGCTGGC
Source organism: Deltaproteobacteria bacterium (assembly GCA_016200545.1). GTDB lineage: Bacteria > Desulfobacterota > Binatia > UTPRO1 > UTPRO1 > DP-19. The sequence goes on from JACQEO010000026.1 coordinate 1,920, forward strand.
GCTGTGCCGTGCCCGTCTGTGGCTCCGCTATGTGACCCGATCCCGAGACGAAGACCGCGCGACCGCATGACGTGGGTGGCGCTGTTCAGCGCGAGAGCCGACGTCCCGGGGCATCGTCGCCATACAGCGGGAGGAAGAGCCGAGGGGGAGCGACACTTGAGAGCTACAAATGCGCTCTCCACCACGGCGCGCCGCTCTGGCTATACTTGTCGCTCGTGGCCGCGACTGCACGCTTCGCCTTCGCAGCGGTGGGCTTCGCCCTTGCCTTCGCCTTCACGCGCGCAGCAGGCTTCTTCGCCGGTGCCTTCTTCTTGGAGCTCTTCGCTCTCGCTTTTGCTTTCATCGCGACTGCCTCCGTGCGGTCCGCGGATCGAACATCCGCGGCGCGCGTATCGTCTTAGACGATGGCGAGAAGCGCCGCAACGGGCGGTCACGTCAGCGCACGACGCGATTGAGCTCGAAGATCGGCATCAAAATGGCGAGGACGATGAAGAGGACGACGAGGCCCATGAAGACGATCATCAGCGGCTCGAGGATCGTCGTCAGCGAGCCGACGGCGTTCTCGACCTCGTTGTCGTAAGCATCCGCGGCCTTGCCGAGCATCTCCTCGAGCTGGCCGCTGCGCTCACCGACGGCGACCATGTGGACGACCAGCGGCGGGAACACCCCGCTCTCGCGGAGCGGCGGCGCGATGCTCTGGCCCTCGCGAATCGCGTCGCGTGCGTTCTCGATGGCGTGCGCGATCACGCGGTTGTCGACGATGTTGCGGACGATGTCGAGCGCCGGCAAGAGGCCGATGCCGCTCGCGAGGAGCGTCGAGAGCGTACGTGCGAAGCGCGCGAGCGCGAACTTCTGCACCAACCGTCCGACGTACGGAACCTGCAGCACCCACCGATCGACCCGCTCGCGGCCGGCGGCGCTGTGGGCATAGGCGCGGCCGCCGAGGACGGCACCTCCGAGCGCGAGCAAAATCAGCCACCACCAGCGCGCCGCGAAGCTCGAGAGCGCGATGAGAAGCAAGGTCAGGCGCGGCAGCTGTTGCTGCGTCTCTTGGAAGATTCGTGTCACCTTCGGTACCACGTAGGAGACCAGGAAGAAGAGGATCGCGCCGCCGAGGACGAGCATGACGGCGGGATACGTGAGGGCGGCGCGCACCTTGCCGAGCAGACGCGCCTGGTTCTCGGTGTAGTCGGCGAGGCGCTCGAGGACGACGTCGAGCGCGCCGCTCGCCTCGCCGGCGCGCACCATGTTCACGTAGAGCGGGGAGAAGAGACGCGGATGCTCGCCGAGCGCGTCGGCGAGGGCGCGGCCCTCGGTCACGCGCTCGCGGATCTGGACGATGGCGCGCCGCAGGTGCTCGCGCTCGGTCTGGTCGGCGAGCGCGGCGAGCGCCTCGACGAGCGGCAGCCCGGCGCCGACGAGCGTCGCGAGCTGGCGCGTCACCGCCGCGAGTTCCTGCGTCGGTACGCGCTCGCCCGCCCGGCCGACGGCGAAGCTCGTCCGGCGCCGCCCGGCGGGCGTGCGGTCCTCGGCGAGGTCGGTCGGGAAGACCCCCGTGCGACGGAGCTTCAAGCGCGCGCTGCGCGGGCTCTCGGCGTCGACGACGCCGGCGACCGCACGCCCCTCGGTGCTCAGCCCCTTGTAGGCGTAGACGGGCACAGTTCAGGGCGCGACGCGGCGCGGACGACTCACCCGAGATCGTCCTGCGTCACGCGCAAGACCTCCTCGATCGTCGTCTCCCCGGCGAGCACCTTGGCCGCGCCGTCCTGGCGCAATGTCGGCATCCCGGCCGCAGTGGCGGCGCGGCGGATCGCGGTGGCGTCGGCGTTCTTCATGATGAGCGCGCGCACATCGTCGTCGACGACCATGAGCTCGTGGATGCCCGTACGGCGGCGATAGCCGGTCTTTTTGCACGCGTCGCAGCCGGCGCCGCCGCCGTAGACCGCGTGGCCAACGGCCGCATCCGCGGCGAGACCGATCTCGGCGAGCGTCGCGGCGTCGGGATGGAGCGTGCGCCGACAGGCGTCGCAGACCCGGCGGACGAGGCGTTGCGCCATGACTGCGATCACCGACGACGAGACGAGAAACGGCTCCGTCCCCATCTCGACGAGGCGCGTGACCGCGCTCGCGGAGTCGTTGGTGTGGAGGGTCGAGAAGACGAGGTGACCGGTGAGCGCCGCCTGGATCGCGATCTCGGCGGTCTCGCCGTCACGGATCTCGCCGACCATGATGACGTCGGGGTCCTGGCGCAAGATCGAGCGCAGCCCGTTCGCGAATGTGAGGTCGATCTTGGGATTCACCTGGATCTGACCGACACCTTCGAGCTGGTACTCGATCGGATCCTCGATGGTGATGATGTTGCGCTCAGTCGAGTTGATCGTCGAGAGCGCGGCGTAGAGTGTCGTCGTCTTGCCGCTCCCGGTCGGGCCGGTGACGAGGATGATGCCGTGGCTCTGGCGCACGAGGCGGCCGACGAGCGCGAGGTTGCGGCCGTCGAGGCCGAGCTCTTCGAGGCCTAGCACCGTCGACGAGCGATCGAGGAGGCGGAGCACGACGCGCTCGCCGAACGCCGTCGGCACCACCGAGACGCGCACGTCGACGTCGCGGCCGGCGACCTTGGTGCGCAGCCGACCATCCTGCGGCAAGCGCTTCTCGGCGATGTTCAGCCCCGCCATGATCTTCACACGCGAGATGATGACCGGCTGGAAGCGCTTCGGCGGCGAAATGACGTCGTAGAGGATGCCGTCGATGCGGAAGCGCACGGTGACCGTGCGCTCGAAGGGCTCGATGTGGATGTCACTGGCGCGGTCTTTCACCGCTTGGAAGAGCAGCGAGTTGACGAGACGGATGATCGGCGCCTCGTCGCCCGCTTCGAGCAGGTCGCGCGGCTCCTCGAGCTCGGTGGCGATGAGATCGAGCCGCTCCTCGTCGAGGCCGTCCATCAGCTCCGCCGCCGATCCCGAGGCGCGGTCGTAGGCGCGGTTGATCGCATCGGTGATCACCTCGACCGGCAGCACCACCGCGCGCACCGGAGACCCGTACAGCACGCGCAGGTCGTCGAGCGGGCCGAGGGCGCGGGGATCGGCGATTGCCACGACGAGCTCACCGTCGTCGCGGTGGAGCGGCAGGACGGCGTTGCGGCGTGCGTACTGCATCGGCAGCCGGCTGAGGAACTCGACGTCGACGTCGCCGGGCGTGAGACGCTCCGCGAACGGTAGCTCGTAGGCGTCGGCGAGGGCGCGTGCCCATGCCGGGCCGTCGAGCGCGCCGAGCTCGCGCAACGCGTCCGTGAGCGACTTGCCGTCGCGCTGGCGCTCGCGCGCGCGCGCCACGATTTCCGATGGTACGCCGGTGCGTGCGATCAGGAGATCTTCGAAGCTTTTGGCGGGAGTGGCCATCCGACGCTACCGCTCGGACGGCGCGCTCGCGTCGGTGGTCCGCGCGTCCCCGAGCTCGAGCGCGATCGTACCATCCCGCCGCTCGAGGACATAGGCCGGCGGCTGCGCCGTCTTGAGATCCAAGACCAGGCGCATGCGACCGCGGTGGTGGGCGACCCGCACCCGCCGTACCAGCGGATCGATCACCGGGACGCTTTCCACCTGTCCCTGGTGCACGCTCGCGCCGTACACGTCGATGACGTAGCGGCCCGGGTCGCTGAGCGCGTAGTGCTCGACGCGCGTCGGCGTCCCGCTGATCGCGACGCGGATCACGGCTCCCTGGTTGCGGCGATCGACCTGCACGTCGGTCAGCGTGAGTAACGGCCCGCCCTCCGCGGCGGCGTCGCGGCGCGGTCCGCCCGCAGCGCGGTCGCTCGTCGCGCCGGACACGCGGTCGCCGGTCGGCTCGGGTTCGACGCTGTCGGGTGCGGCACGGTCGTGGAGCTCGAAGGACGGCCGGTCGAGCGGATCGGGGATGCGTTGCGGGGTCCCCGAGCGCTCCATCATCGACCGAAAACGATCGCGCTCGGTCGTCGAGACCGTCGCTGCGTCCGCCTCGTTCTTGATGATGTGCGGCGTGAGGAAGATGAGCAGGTTGATCTTGTTCTTCTGGCTGTTCGTCTTCTTGAAGAAGTTGCCGATCACCGGCACGTCGCCGAGGAACGGCACCTTGCTCTCGGTCGCGGTGATCGAGTCGGAGATGAGGCCGCCGATCACCACCGTCTGGCTGTCCTTGACGGTGATCGTCGTGCTGGCGCTCCGCACGGTCGTCGTCGGGCCGACGGCGTTGGCGTCGAGCAGCGAGTTCGGCACCAACGCCGAGACCTCCTCGAAGAGCGCCATGCGCACGATCGCGCCTTCGGAGATCTGCGGCGTCAGGCGGAGGGTGATGCCGACGTCCTCGCGCTCGATCGTGGAGAAGGTGTTGGAGAGGTTGGTCTCGCTCGTCGAGCGGCTGGCGACGAAGGGCACGTTCTGGCCGACGATGATCTCCGCCTCCTCGTTGTCGGTGGTGAGGATGTTCGGGGCGGAGAGGATGTTGACGTCGCTCTCGTTCTGTAGCGCGGTGAGGAGCGCCGCTTGCGCCGGTACCGTGCGGCCGTCGGGGAGCTTGACCGTGCGCTCGGAGACCGCGGCCAGGATCAGACCCGAGAGCGAGCCGGGATCGGCGAGCGCGGTGTTGAGGTTCCCCAAATTGACGCGCGACAGGCCGGTGCCGTTCGGCAGACCGATGCCGCCCTGGACCTCGATGCCGAGCTGGCGCAAGCGGTCGAGCGTGACCTCGAGGATGATGGCCTCGACGTAGACCTGGCGGCGACGGATATCGAGCTTCTCGATGACCCCGAGAAGGATGGCGTAGTCCTCGGGTGCGGCGGTGACGATCAGCGAGTTGGTCGCGGGGTCGGCGGTGATACGGACGTCGCTCGCGAACTCGATCGCCGGCTGCTGCCCGGTCTGTCCACCCTGCTGACCGGCTTGATTGGGCGGACGGCGTGTGCGGTCCGCCGACGAGCGCCGCAGGCTCGAGCCCGACGACGTGCGACGGTTGCGTCCGGCGCCGGTCTGTCCCGGTGGCTGCTGTTGCGGGCGCGCGGGACGGCTCGTGCCGCCCCCCGACGCGCCGATGACGTCGAGCAGGACCGGCAGTAGGTCCTCGGCGTTGGCGAATTTCAGATAGTAGACGTTGATCTTCCCCGAGCCCGGCGGTAGCGGCACGTCGAGGCGCGCGACCAGCGCTTTGATTTGCCCCATCTGATCCACCGCCGCGTTGACGATGAGGGTGTTGGTGCGGTCGTCGGGAGTGATCTTGAAGGCGCGGATCTGCCCCGAGGCCATCGTGCGTTGGCCTTGCGCGGGGGGTTGCCCGGGGGCGGCGGGCTTTTCCTCGAGCACTTGCTGGATGGTGTCGGTGAGCTCGCTCGCGACCGCGTGTTTGAGCGGAATGAGTTCGGTGTGGCGCCGCGAGCTCGCGACGTCGAGCTCGGCGATCATGCGCGTCAAGCGGGCGACGTTCGCCGCCGAATCGATGATGATGAGCGAGTTGGTCTGCGGATAGGACGTGATGAGCCCGTCTTTCGAGACCAGCGGTTGGAGGACGTTGCCGATGTCGGCGGCGTCGACTTGCGTCAGCGGGATGAGGCGGGTGACGTACTCTTCGGTGGGGATGTGGCCGCCGCCGTCGGTGAGCGTCTGCAGGCTCGTCTCCTTGGCGTCCTTGGTGGGGATGATGCGCACGACCGCGCCGCTCGGCACGGTCGTGAAGCCCTTCACCTGGAGGACCGCCTGAAAGACCTGGTAGGCCTCCTCGGGCGTGATCTTCGTCGGCGAGACGACGGTCACCTTGCCCTGGACGCGCTCGTCCATGACGAAGTTCTTGCCGGTGATCTCACCCATGAACTTCACCAGGACGCCGAGGTCGACGTCCTGAAAGTCCATGGTGATGTCGCGCTCGCCGTCCGCCTCGACGACGCGCGGGCCTTGCGCCTCGACGGGCGTAGGCGCGGTGTCGGGCTGCGTCCGCGGTGCGCCTTGCGCGCGTGCGGCGTCAGGGCCGAGCGCGCGCGGCGCGCCGCCGCCGAGGGCGCCGGCGACAACCAGCAGGGCCGTCAGCGCCGGTGAGAGTCGTCGCGTTCGTCGCACCCGCCGCCGTCCCCGAACACCCGCTCAACGAATCTCATACGAGAAGCTCTTGGTGGCCTTGTTGCGTTGGAGGTCGACCGCGATATGCCCTTCATTCTGCAGCTCGGTGAAGAGCGAGATGGCCTTTGTGGGGTCCGTGAGCTCGACCCCGTTGACGCGGTTGATGACGTCGCCGTTCTGGAGTCCGATCTTCTCGAACACCGAGCCCGGCTTGATGGCGAACACGCGGAAACCGACGGTCTTACCGTCCTCGAAGTACGGCACCGCGCGTGCCTGGGTGAAAACCTCGTTGAGGTTCGCGACCGTCCTCTCGAGCTCGCGCCGGTCGATCACGAATTTGTCGTCGGCCGTCTTGCGGATGCGCTCACCAGCGACGGCTGCACCACCGGCGCCGGGAGCGGTCGAAACGGTGGTCGCCGGCCCGCGCGCCGAGGCGAGCTCAAGCACCTCCTCGTCGCCGTTGCGCTCGAGGACGACGCGATCCCACTCGACGCGCGAGAGCGTCGCGGCGTCGAGGATCGAGTCGCCGACGCGGTAGAGCGACTGGCGCCGCGCCGCGAGGTCTTCGATGATCGCGTACGATTGCGCGGCATCAGCGACGAGCGCGGTGCCCCAGAGCTTCACGTTGAGATCGGTGCGCTTGGCGTCACTGGCGCCACGCGCCGTCGGCGCGCCCTTGACCGCGTTGAAAGCGTCGTGCTCGTAGATGACGGCGTACGCCGACTCCGGCTGCACCGGCGCCACCGCCGGCACCGCCGCCGGCCGCGACGCCGCGTCCGTCGTCGGACGCTCGATGCGGGCGGCGACGCTACTCGCCGTGATCCGTGCCGCGAAGTACGCGATCATCGCCAGCAGTACGAGATTGAGCGCGACCAGCGCAGGCCGCCAGGAGGCGGTAAGCATGTTCGCGAATCTATAGGGGAAGGGGGGAGGGCATCAAGCGAGGTGGAGGCGCGAAATCCGCGCCGGCGCTTTTCTTTCCGCGCCGGTCCCCGCATAAGGAGAGCGATGGAAGAGCAGGATCAAGTCGTCGCGCGACGAAAAAAGCTCGCCGAGCTCGAGGCGCGCGGGCACCGTCGCTTCCCGAACGACTTCCGACCGCGCGACACCGCCGCCGAGCTCGCCGCGGCAAACGCCGCCGCGACGGGCGCCGACCTCGACGCCCACCCCGTGCCGGCGACCGTCGCCGGCCGCATCATGGCGGTGCGCAACTTCGGCAAGGCGGCCTTCGCGCAGCTCCAGGATCGCAGCGGCCGCATCCAAATCTACGTGCGCCGCGACGAGGTCGGTGAGCGCGACTTCGACGTGTTCCGCTTCCTCGACCTCGGGGACTTCTCGGGCTTCGCGGGGCGGCTCTTCCGCACCAAGACCGGCGAGCTCAGCGTTCTCGCCGCGCGCGTCCACTATCTCGCCAAGGCGCTGCGCCCGCTGCCGGAGAAATGGCACGGGCTCCAAGACGTCGAGCTGCGCTACCGGCAGCGCTATCTCGATCTCCTCAATCCCGACGTGCAGCGCATCTTCCGCGTCCGCGCCCAGGTCCTCCAGGGCGTGCGCGAGTTCTTCGGCGCGCGCGGTTTTCTCGAGGTCGAGACGCCGATGATGCAACAGATCGCCGGCGGTGCGCTGGCGCGGCCGTTCATCACGCATCACAATGCCCTCGACCTCGATCTCTACCTGCGCGTCGCGCCCGAGCTCTTCTTGAAGCGTCTGCTCGTCGGCGGCCTCGAGCGGGTGTTCGAGCTCAATCGTAACTTTCGGAACGAAGGCATCTCGACGGAGCACAACCCCGAGTTCACCATGCTCGAATTCTACCAAGCGTACGCCACCTGGGAGGATCTGCTGACGATCACCGAGGAGCTGGTGACCGGCTTGGCGCGGGCGGTCATTGGCGACGTGCGCTTCCCGTACGGCCCGCACCAGCTGGATCTCACGCCGCCGTGGCGCCGGCTCGCGGTGAAGGACGCGGTGGTGGAAGCGACCAGCCTGGCGCGCGCCGACGTCGACGACATCGGGTGCTTGCGCGCCGTCGCCGCCGAGCGCGACATTCCGCTGCCCGCCGACACGCCGTACGGCAAGGTCCTGGCCGAGGTCTTCGAGAAGACCGCCGAGGCGACGCTCGTCCAACCGACGTTCGTCGTCGATTACCCCGTCGAGATCTCGCCGCTCGCGCGCCAGAGCGACCGCGACCCGACGCTCGTCGATCGCTTCGAGCTCTTCATCGCCGGGCGCGAAATCGCCAACGGTTTCTCCGAGCTGAACGATCCCGACGAACAACGGGCGCGCTTCGAAGAGCAGCTGCGCGCCCGCCGTGGCGGCGACGAAGAAGCGCACGCGATGGACGAGGACTACGTCCGCGCCCTCGAGCACGGGATGCCGCCGGCGGCCGGCGAGGGCATCGGCATCGACCGTCTCGTCATGCTGCTGACCGACGCCCCCTCGATCCGTGACGTCATCCTCTTCCCGCAGCTTCGCCCGGAACGGCGCTGAGAAAGGTTCAATGAGATACGAGGCGATGATCGGGCTGCGTTACCTGCGCGCGCGGCGGAAAGAGGCGTTCATCTCGCTCATCACGGTGATCTCGGTGGTTGGCGTCATGATCGGCGTGATGACGCTCAACATCGTCCTCGCGGTCATGACCGGCTTCGAGGAGGATCTGCGCGACCGCATCCTCGGCTTCAACCCGCACATCGTCGTGATCTCGTATGCCGGCGCCATCCGTGATGCCGACATGGTGCTCGCGAAGGTGCGCGACACACCGGGCGTGGTCGCCGCCGCGCCCCTCGTCTACAGCCAGGTGATGCTCACCACCGGCCAGAGCGTCTCGGGTGTCGTCGTGCGCGGCGTTCCGGCCGCGGACGACGCGGCGATCGTCGACCTCAAGGGTCATCTCACCTCAGGCTCGATCGACCGCCTCGGCACCGACTTCGAAGTCTCCGTGACTCCAGGCGACGAAGGCCCGTCAGAAAAGGCCGCCGACAAGGCCCAAGGTGCGGAGAAGGCGAAAGGTGGGGAGCGCCCGGGATTCACTCCCGGGCGCGACGCCCATCGCGAGGCGAAGCCAAGCGGGGGCGAAAAGCAAACACCCGAAAAGGAAATGCCCGAAAGGCAAACAAAAACTACGCTCTCAGGCGTCATCATCGGGCAGGAGCTGGCGAAACAGCTCGGCGTCCAGGTCGGCGATCCGGTGAGCATGGTGTCGCCGATCGGGACGCCGTCGCCCGTCGGCATGATCCCGAAGGTGAAGCGCTTCGCGGTCGCGGGGACGTTCGACTCGGGGATGTTCGACTACGACTCCTCGCTCATCTACATGAGCCTCGCCGACGCGCAGCGGTTCTTCGGGCTCGGCACCGCGATCACCGGCGTCGAGATCCGCGTCGCCGACATCTATCGCGCACAGGACGTCGCGCACCGCATCGAGGCACGCCTCGGGACGCCCTTCCGCGCCCGCGACTGGATGGACGTGAACCGCAATCTCTTTCTCGCCTTCAAGCTCGAGAAGGTCGTCTACTTCATCGTCCTCCTCTTGATCGTTCTGGTCGCCGCGTTCAACATCATCGCGACCCTGATCATGGTCGTGATGGAGAAACGCAAGGACATCGCCATTCTCAAGTGCATGGGTGCGACGAATCGCAGCATCGCGCGCATCTTCATGCTGAAGGGGGCGATCGTCGGCACGGTCGGGACCCTGCTCGGGGTCGCCGGCGGCTATGCGGGGTGCTGGCTCTTGGCGCGCTACCAGTTCGTCGAGCTACCGAAGGACGTGTTCTACGTTTCGACCCTCCCGGTGCGCGTCTACGGCGAGAATTTCCTCGTGGTGGCGCTTGCCTCGGTGACGATCTGCCTCCTGGCGACGATTTACCCCGCGCGCCAGGCCGCAGGTCTGGCGCCGGTGGAAGTGATCCGCTACGAATAGGCGCCGTTGATCGCGCTGCGCAACCTGACCAAGGAGTACGTCGACGGTCCGCGGGTGGTGCGCGTGCTCACCGGGCTCGGTCTCGAGATCGCTGCGGGAGAGCGCGTCGCGATCGTCGGCGAGTCCGGGGTTGGGAAGAGCACGCTGCTGCACATCCTGGGGACGCTCGACCGACCGACGAGCGGCGAGGTGTGGTTCGATGGCGAGGAATTGGCGACCAAGAGCGATCACGAGCTGGCGCACTTCCGCAATCGCGAGGTCGGCTTCATCTTCCAGTTCCATCATCTCCTGCCTGACTTCACCGCGCTCGAGAACGTCATGATGCCGGCCCTGATCGCCGGGACGGGGCGAGAGGCCGCGCGCCGGCGCGCCGGCGACCTGCTCGGGCGGGTCGGCCTGGCCGAGCGCGTCGACCATAGACCAGGCGAGCTCTCGGGCGGCGAACAGCAACGGGTCGCGGTGGCGCGGGCGCTGATCCAGGAGCCGCGGGTCGTGCTCGCCGACGAGCCGACGGGCAACCTCGATCCGGCGACGGCCGCGGGCGTCCAAGATCTACTCATCGAGCTGAACGCCGAGCGCCGGCTGACGTTGGTGGTGGTCACGCACAGCACCACGCTCGCGTCCGCGATGGATCGGACGTTCCGCCTGGCCGGCGGACGGATCGTGACCGAGGCGGCGCGAGTGGCCGCGGCGCACTAGCGGTCGCGAGGGAGGCGGGGATGAGGCGACGGGCGGTGATCGCGCTGATGGTGGTGGGAGCGTGCTTCACGCCCGTGCTCGCGCTCGCCGCGACGGTCTCGCAGGTCCTGATCGAGGGCAACGCGCGCGTCGACGACGAGGCGATCCGCATCCACATCCAGAGCCGCCCGGGCGCACGCTACGATCCCGCCGCCGTCGACAGCGACGTGCGTGCGATCTACGCGATGGGCTTCTTCGAGAACGTCGAGGTCGAGCGCCGTCCCGCCCCCGAGGGCATGGTGCTCGTCTTTCGGGTGCGCGAGCGGCCGCTCGTCACCGACGTGCGGATCGAGGGCAACAAGAAGGTGCGCAGCGAAGACCTGGAAGCGGCGCTGAAGGTCCGGCCGCACACCATTCTCGACGGCGAGAAGCTGCGGCGCGGGATCGTCGACGCGAAGAAACTCTACGAGGAGAAAGGCTACCTCGACGCCTCCATCACGCCGCGCACCGATGCCGCTCCCGAGCGACCGAACGAAGTGACGATCACCTACGTCGTCGACGAGGGCCAGCTCATCCGTATCCAGCACATCGAAATGGAGGGCAACCAGGCGTTCACCGACCGCAAGCTGAAGGGCATCATCACCACCAAAGAAGAGTGGATCCTCTCGCGCTTCACCGGCGCCGGCGTCCTCAACAAGGAGACCCTGAAGACCGACACCGAGCGCCTCACCGCCTGGTACTACGACAACGGCTACATCAACGTCCGCGTCGACGAGCCGCAGGTGGAGCGCAAGAGCGACGGGCTCTACGTCACGATCAAGATCGGAGAGGGCGATCAGTTCAAGGTCGGCGAGATCAACTTCGCCGGCGACGTGCGTTCCGACCTCGATCTGCGCAAGGACCTCGAGCTCGTCCCGGGCGACACCTTCCGCACCAGCAAGTTGCGCCAGGACATCCTGAAAATCACCGACAAGTACGGTGACGTCGGCTACGCGTTCGTCAACATCGAGCCCGAGACCGAGATCGAGCCCGAGAAGAAGACCGTCGACATCACCTACCGCGTCGACCAGGGTCCGGACGTCACGATCGACAAGATCCTCATCACCGGCAACACCAAGACGCGGGACAAGGTCCTGCGCCGTGAGCTGAAAGTCGAGGAGCAGCAGCGCTTCTCGGGCACCAAGCTCAAGAAGAGCCGCGACGCCCTGAACCGCCTCGGCTACTTCCAGGAGGTGAACCTCACGACCCAGCGCGGTCGCAGCGAGGAGAAGCTGAACCTCCAGGTCGACGTGAAGGAGGGTCAGACGGGTGCGCTCACCGCGGGCGCGGGCTTCAGCTCCGCGGACAACCTGCTCTTCAACGCGCGCATCTCCGAGAACAACCTCTTCGGCCGCGGCCAGCGCATCGTGTTGAACGCCGACTTCGGCAGCAGGCGTCAGAACTTCATCGCGAGCTTCACCGAGCCCTACCTCATGGACATCCCGCTCTCGGCGACGGTCGACGGCTTCAGCTGGCGCCTCGACTTCGCCGACTTCACACGCTCCGGGACCGGCGGCAGCGTTCGGCTCCTGTATCCGCTCACCGCGCTCGGCTACGACCAGCTCCTCGGCCGTTTCTCGCTCGAGGAGGTGCGCGTCGGCGGCGAGTACCGCTTGGAGGAGGCGGAGATCTCCGACCTCAACCGCCGCTCGCCCCCGAGCGTGGTGGCGGAGGAGGGGAGCAGCCTGACGAGCAGCATCCGGCCGATCATCTCCCGCAACACGCTCAACAGTCTCTTCGACCCCACCCGTGGATCCACCGAGGAGGTCTCGGTCGAGTACGCCGGACTCGGCGGCGAGAGCAGCTTCTACAAGGTCGACGCGCGTGCGCGCTTCTACTGGCCGATCTACAAGTCGCCGCAGCTCGGGACGTTCGTCTACTCGCTCGGCATCGCGTTCGGATTCGGCCGCGGCGATCGCGGCGACAGCGGCAAGGAGCTACCGCTCTTCGAGCGCTACTTTCCGGGCGGCATCAACTCGATTCGCGGCTTTCAGACGCGCACGCTCGGTCCCCGCGAGCCGATCCGGAACGGTCAAGGGCAGGACGTGCAGAGCGATCCGATCGGTGGCAGCCGTCAGCTCATCGTCAACAACGAGATCATCTTCCCGATCGTCGAGCAGCTCGGGTTGAAGGGCGTACTCTTCATCGATGCCGGCAACGCGTGGCTCGACTCGGACGGCTACGACTTCGGCAATCTGCGCTATGCTGTGGGCGGCGGCTTGCGCTGGCAGTCGCCGCTGGGCCCGATCCGGATCGAGATCGGCATTCCACTGAATCGCCACGCCCACGAGAAAGCGAGCGTCGTCCTCTTCTCGTTCGGGGCGCCGCTCTGACGGATGCGTTCGACGACGCAACGAGTACAGGAGGCACCTGCATGATACGAGGAAGGATTCACGCCGCGATCGCGCCGGTCGCGTTGATCGTGCTCGCGCTCGCCGCGCCGGCGGCCGCCGAGTTCAAGATCGGCATCGTCGACCTGCAGCGCGCGCTCAACGAGTCGACCGCGGGGAAGAAGGCGAAGGAGCAGTTCAAGGGCGAGTTCGACAAGATGCAGAACTCGCTCAAGGGCGAGAAGGACCGTCTCGACAAGATGAAGGACGACCTCGAGAAGCAGAGCGTCGTGCTCAAGCCCGACGAGCGCAAGACCAAGGCCGACGAGTTCGATCGCCGGCAGCGCGACCTGCGACGCAAGCTCGAGGACTCCGACGCCGAGCTCCGCAAGAAAGACTCGGAGCTGACCGGCGACATCCTGAAGGACCTCGCCGAGGTGATCCAGGAGATCGGGCAGCGCGAAAACTACACCGTGATTCTCGAGAACTCGAGCAGTTCGGTCCTCTACGGCGCCAAGTCGATCGACATGACCGACGAGGTCATCCGCACCTTCGACGCGCGGAAGAAGTGAGGACGTGGCGTCCGAAGACGGCGCCGTCGATCCCGCCCTGATCGGGCGCCTGCTGCCGCACCGCTACCCGCTCCTCCTCGTCGACCGCGTCGTCGAGGTCGAGGACGGCGTGCGCCTGCTGGCGCGCAAGAGCGTCACGGTCGACGAGCCGTTCTTCGCCGGCCACTTCCCCGGACGTCCGGTGATGCCGGGCGTCCTCCTCTGCGAAGCCCTGGTGCAGGCGGGCGCGCTGCTCGCGCACCGCTCCACCGCCGGCTTGCAGCCCGGCGCGACCTTGACCGTCGTCGCGCTCGACCGGGCGCGCTTCCGGCGCTCGGTGGTACCGGGCGATCAGCTCGAGCTCGAGGTGCGTGTGCTCGAGCGCCGGTCGCCGCGCTGGCGTCTGCGCGGTGTCGCGCGCGTCGACGGCGCGGTCGCCGCCGAGGCGGACTTCACGACCGTCGCGCACGCGGTAGGCGAGGACGGGAACGCCGACGCCGCCGCGGACGGACCGGCGATCCATTCGACCGCCGTCGTCGCGCCCGGTGCGGAGCTCGCCGCCGGCGTCCGCGTCGGGCCGTACGCGGTCATCGGCGCGCACGTCCGGATCGGTGCCGGGACGCACGTCGGCCCGCACGCCGTCATCGACGGGCGGACGACCATCGGCCGCGACAATCGCATCTTCCAGTTCGCGAGTGTCGGTGCCGAGCCGCAGGACCTCAAGTACCGCGGCGAGGAGAGTCGGCTCGAGATCGGCGACCGCAACATCATCCGCGAATTCGCGACCCTGAACCGCGGCACGACCGGCGGCGGCATGGTGACGACCGTCGGCAGCGGGACGTTACTCATGAATTACGCCCACGTCGGCCACGACTGTCACGTCGGCAGTCACTGCGTCCTCGCCAACGGCGCCACCCTCGCGGGACACGTCACCGTCGAGGACTACGTGATCGTCGGCGGTCTCGCGGCGATCCATCAATTCGTCCGCGTCGGCGAGTCGGCGATCCTCGGTGGCGGTGCCATGGTGATCCATGACGTGCCGCCGTTCTGCAACGCCAGCGGCGACCGCGCGCGCCTGCGCGGCGTCAACGTCATCGGGCTGAAGCGCCGCGGTTTCGCTGCCGAACAGGTGCGTGCGATCAAGAGCGCCTACCGGCTGCTGTTCGCCTCGGGGACGCCCTTCGCCGAAGCGTGCGCGCGGGTTGCCGCCGAGCTCCCCCATAGTCCGGAGGTCGATTGCCTGTTGGCGTTTCTCGCGACGTCGCGTCGCGGCATCACGCCTGCCGTACGTCGCAGCGGCGGCGAGCCGGCCGACCCCGACGAGGATTGAGCGCCCGCCGTGGCCGAGCGTATCGGGCTGATCGCGGGGAACGGTCGCTTCCCCCTCGTCTTTGCCGCCGCGGCGCGCGCCGAGGGCGTCGAGGTTGTCGCGGTCGCGCATCGCGGCGAGACGCCCGAGGAGATTGCCACGCTCGCGCATGAGCTCACCTGGGTGCGCGTCGGTGAGCTCGGGAAGATCATCCGCGTCCTGAAGCGGGCGGGGGTGCGGCGGGCCGTCATGGCGGGCGGCATCCGCAAGCCGCGCCACCTCGCCGATCTGCGGCCCGACTTCCGCGGCGCCGCGTTTCTCGCCAAGACCCGTAGCCTGAAGGACGACGTGCTGCTGCGCGGCATTGCCGCCGAGCTCGAGCACGAGGGCATCACCGTCGTCGAGTCGACGCTTTTCTGCGGCGCCCTCGTGCCGCGCGCCGGCACGCTCACCCGCGCGGCGCCGCGCGCCCGCGAGTGGGACGACGTGCGCTTCGGGTTCGAGGTCGCCAAGGACATCGGACGCTGGGACATCGGGCAGAGCGTGGTGGTGAAGCGCGGCGCCGTGCTCGCCGTCGAGGGCATCGAGGGGACCGACCAGGCGATCCGTCGCGGTGGCGAGCTCGGTCGCGGCGGCGTCGTCGTCGTGAAGGTCAGCAAGCCGATGCAAGACCTGCGCTTCGACGTACCGGCCGTGGGTACGACGACGATCGCGGTCCTGCGTGAAGTCGGCGGTCGCGTCCTCGCCCTCGAGGCCGACCGCACACTGATGCTCGACCGCGCTGCCATGATCGCGGCCGCCGACGCCGCCGACATCGCGATCGTCGCGGTGAGCCCGCGCGCCGCTACGCCGCGCGATGGCCGTCGCGATCGGGCATAAATCCGCTCGCTAGCCTTCGCCCAAGAGCCGCCAGCACGGCTCTTGGTAGCTCGCCGGCTAGCGCAAAT
This sequence comes from Deltaproteobacteria bacterium, assembly GCA_016200545.1. Lineage (GTDB taxonomy): Bacteria > Desulfobacterota > Binatia > UTPRO1 > UTPRO1 > DP-19. The sequence goes on from JACQEO010000026.1 coordinate 17,764, forward strand.
ATCCAGGCAAGATCGCAAGATAGATGGCAGGATCGTGCTGATTCTCCCGTTCGTGCGTGTTTGCCACGATATCCGTGGCGTCACCTCCTATGACACTTGCTGCTTTGTGGCACACGTGTTGCTCCAGAGGCGCCGTTTCAGGCTCGTCTCATGAGGTCCTTCCTACCCCCCAAGGTACGCGTGCGCCGCGGCGCATCGTTGATGGCGGTCTCCCACACGGAGAAGATCATCGCCCTCTGTCGCGTGCTGATGGCGGCGACGACGGTCGCGATCGCGATCGTCGATCCGCAGCAGCCGTCGTATCGGCCCGAGCTCGGCTACGTCGTGCTCGTCTCGTACGTCCTGTGGAGCTTGTTGCTCTTCTGGATCGTGCGCGGCGAGCACGCCGGCCAAGAGCGGCTCGGGTACTTCTCGACGGCGACGGACGTCGTCTGGATCCTCGCGATCACGCTCTTCACCGAGCGCGGCGCCACGCCGTTCCTTCTGCTCAACATCTTTCTGATCTCGAGCGTCAGCGTGCGCTGGGGCTTCGCCGTGTCGGCGCCGGTCACCTTGCTCCTCGCGGCGATGTATCCGGGCTTGATGTTCGCGGCGGGCCGCCTCCTCGATCCCGAGATGTTCAGCGTCCATCACACGCATCTCGTCAGGCCGTTTTACCTGATCGTTCTCGGCTATCTGATCGGCTATCTCGGCGAGCACGAGCGTCGCTCCAAGCGGAAGCTCGGATTCCTCCTCGACTTGACCTCGGTGTTCGGGCGCAATCGTACGCCCGGCATGGGCATCACCCGCCTCATGGTGCGCGTCGTGCACTACTTCAACTCGCCACGTGGCATCCTCGTGCTGCGCGATCCCGAGAGCGACAACTACTTCACCTGGGACCTGACGCGTGACGGACGGCGCCTGCACGTCCGCTTGCGCATCACCAAGACCGATCCGCTTCCGTTCGCGTTCGCGGCGCCGACCGAAGCCCTGCTCGTGAACTCGCCCCAGCCCGGCGCCAGCGCGCTTTGCTACGACCTCACCAGCGGGAGCATGCATCGGAAGCCGATCGTCCCCGAGCTGCAGCTTCCCGATGGCGAGGGTATCCAGTCGCTCCTCGCGGCTCCGATCCTCATCCAGCGTGAGTTGCGCGGGCGTGCCATCGTCGTGCGCAAGGGGCGGCCGCGCTTCACGCGCGACGATCTCGAGTTCCTGCTCCTCATCGTCAGCCAGGCGAGCGCGAGCTTCGAGGCGGTGCGCTTGCAGGAGAAGGCCGAGGAGGTCGCCGTCCTCGAGGAGCGGGCGCGCATCGCGCGCGACTTGCACGACGGCTTCATCCAGTCGCTCGCCGGCATCGACCTGCGCGTCGAGGCGTGTCGCAAGCTCGTCGAGCGCGATCCCTCGCGGGTGCCGCGCCAGCTGGAAGAGCTCCACCAGATAGTCGACCGCGGCTATCGCGAGGTGCGCCACTACCTGACGGTGTTGCGCAGTGCGAGCCGGCAGGCCGACGGTCTGTGCGCCATCCTCGACCAGCTTGCGGCCGAGTTTTCGATCCGCGAGCACGTGCGCGTCGATCTGGCGCTGCCGGCGACCGACCCTGGGCTGCCCGCGGCGACGGTCTACGAGCTGGCGCAGATCGTGCGTGAGGCGCTGCGCAACGCCGTCCGCCACGGGCACGCGACCGAGGCGGTCGTGCAGCTCGCGGCCGATCCGCTCCATTGTCACATCGTCATCCGCGACAACGGTCGCGGGTTCCAGAACACCCGCGGCCTGATCGACTCGGACGGCTTTCTCGCCCCCGCCGCCGCTCCATGGTCGATCCGCGACCGCGCCACCGCGCTCGGCGGCGACCTGCGCGTGCGCAGCCGTGCCGGCGAAGGAGCCGAGATCTCGCTGCACGTGCCGCTCGCGGCGCGTACCGCCGAGACCGCGATATCGAGGAGAACCTCATGATGCCTCCCGCCCGCAAGCGGCGTCTCGTTTTGGTCGACGATCACACGCTGTTCCGCGACGGCCTGCGGACCATCCTTCAGATGGAGGACGATCTCGAGGTCATCGCCGACGTCGAGAGCGCGGAAGACATCGTCGAGCTGGTCTGGCAGCTGAAGCCGGATCTGCTGCTACTTGACATCCGCATGCCGACGGGGAACGGCCTCGAGGCCGTCCCCGCGGTCGTGCGCATCAGCCCGGAAACCCGCGTCCTCGTGCTCACCGCGAGCGACGAGCAAGAGGAGCACGTGCGGGCGCTGATGCTCGGCGCCAAGGGCGTCGTCCTCAAGGATTCGGCGCGCCACACGCTCATCGAGGCGATCCGCACCGTGTGTCGCGGCGGCTTCTGGATCGATCCGCGCATGCGACGGACGGTTGCCGATGAGGTCGCGCAGAGCGACGCCAGCGGTGGATCGACGCGACGCGGGCACACCGGTCTCACCGACCGTGAGCTCGAGATCGTCCGCCTGGTCGCCTCCGGCCAGAAGAACAAGGAGGTGAGCGCGGCGCTGACGATCAGCGAGCGCACGGTGAAGACGCACCTGCAGAACATCTTTCAGAAGCTCGGGGTGCGCGACCGAGTGGCGTTGGTCATGTACGCGTTGCAGCACGGGCTCACGCAGACGAGCTGAGTTCCGCGTCGGCGGAGGAACACGGGGGGGCGCGAGGTCGGACGAGAAGTCTACGACCTCGCGCCCCCCGTGTTCCTCCGCCGGTGCACCGCCCATCGTCGGCGCGTGCCCGTCGCGTTGACGCGGGGGCAGCAACGCACTACGAGCTAGCGCGATGAGACGCGGCATCAGCGCCGGGAAGGAGTGGCGCGTGGGCGCGCCGGCGTGACGCGACCGCTGCGTGCCGCGGTCGTCGGCGTTGGGCATCTCGGGCGCTTCCACGCCGAGAAGTATGCAGCGCTTCCGGAGGCGGTGCTGGTGGGTGTCGTCGATTCGGACCCGGAGCGGGCGCGCGCCGTCGCCGACGCGCTCGGCGTCCGCGTGCTGGCCGACCACCGCGCTCTCGTCGGCGAGGTCGACTGCGCGAGCGTCGCTGTGCCGACACGTGATCACGCGGCGATCGCCGGCGATCTCCTCGCCGCCGGCATCGACGTCCTGGTTGAGAAGCCGCTCGCCTCGACGGTGGCCGAGGGTGCGGCGCTGGTGCACGCGGCGGACAAGGCGGGGCGGATCCTGCAGGTCGGCCACCTGGAGCGCTTCAATCCCGCGCTCCGTGCCGCCCTCGAGGTGGTGACGCGGCCGCGCTTTCTCGAATGTCATCGGCTTGCCACCTTCGTCGACCGGGGCACCGACGTCGACGTCATTCACGACCTCATGATCCACGATCTCGACGTGATCCAGAGCTTTGTCTCGGCGGAGGTGGTCGCGATCGAGAGCGTCGGGGTGCCGATCCTGACGACGTCGGTCGACATCGCCAACGCCCGCCTCCGCTTCGCCGACGGCTGCATCGCCAACGTCACCGCCAGCCGCGTGTCGCTGAAGCGGGAACGCAAGCTCCGCATCTTCCAACCCGATGCCTACGTGGCGATCGACTACGATCAGCGCAGCGTGCGCATCTGCCGACGTATTCCGCCCCGCGCACCCGGCGAGCTGGCGGAGATCGTCGTGCGCGAGCACGACGTCGGCGAGGGCGATCCGCTGCGCGACGAGGTGCAGGCGTTTCTCGCCGCGGTGGCGACGCGCTCGGCACCGATGGTCGGCGGGCGCGAGGCGTTGCGCGCGCTGCAGCTCGCCGAGCGCATCGCCGCGAGCCTTACCCAGGACACCGTACCGTCTTGAAGGCGGGTGCGGAGATCGCCGGCGAGGTGCAGCACGGGGGAGACCGGCCGCGACGCGTGCTGCTCGTCGCCGGCGAGGCCTCCGGCGACATGCACGGCGCCGATCTCGTGACCGCGCTGCGGGCGCTCGTCCCGCGGGTCGAAGTGCGCGGCATCGGCGGTCCACGGCTGCGCGCCGTGGGCATGGAGACGATCGTCGACGCGACGACGATCGCCACCATGGGTTTTCTCGAGGCGCGTGAGCGACTCGGCGCCGTCGTGCGCGCCTATCGTGAGATGCGCCGCCGGCTACGCACGGATCGACCCGATCTCCTCATCCTGATCGACTTCGCGGAGTTCAACCTGGCGCTCGCGGGCGTGGCGCACCGGCGTGGTGTGCCGGTCCTCTACTACATCAGCCCGCAAGTCTGGGCGTGGCGGCGGCGGCGCGTCCGCAAGATCGCCCGGCGGGTCGATCGCCTGGCGGTGGTGCTGCCGTTCGAGGCGTCGCTCTACGCCGGCAGCGGCGCGCGCGCCGAGTTCGTCGGCCACCCGTTGCTCGACCGCGTGCGGGCGACGCGCTCGCGCGCCGAGACCTTGACGCGCCATGGCCTCGACCCGGCGAAGCGGCTGATCGCGCTTCTACCCGGCAGTCGCACGAAGGAAATGCAGTTCATCTTGCCGGTCATGGCGGACGCCGCGGAACGCCTGCTCGCGCGCGGCGACACGCAGTGCGTGCTGGCGCTCGCCGACACGTTGAGCCATGCGGACATTGCGGCTAGCATGCGTGGGCGCCGGTTGCCGGCGACCGTGGTGGAGGGCGACACGTATGATCTGGTGCACGCGAGCGAGCTGGCGCTGGTGGCGTCCGGCACCGCGACGCTCGAGACGGCGCTCCTCGAGCGTCCGATGGTGATCGTGTATCGCGTCTCCCCGCTCACGTTCGCGCTCGCGCGCCGGCTGGTCTCGGTACCGTTCATTGGCATGCCGAACCTGATCGCGGGACGCGCGCTCGTGCCCGAGCTCGTACAGGAAGAGGTGACGGGCCCGCGTCTCGCCGCCGAGGCGACGCGTCTGCTCGACGACGCGGCGTTGCGCGCGGCGACGACGGCGGAGCTCGCGGCGTTGCGCCGGCTGCTCGGCGGCGGCGGCGCGGCGCACAAGGCGGCGGCGATCGCCGCTGAGATGCTGGCGTGAGCACGCGCGCCGAGACGTCGACGGCTGCGGTTGCCGGGTCGACCGGCTCGGCGGCGGCCCGCGGCGGTCCGCCGTACCGCGCTCGCGGGGCAGGGGAGACCTACGCCCGCCTCCTGCACTACCTGCGACCGTACCTCTGGCCATGGTTCGTCGCCGCGGTGGTGTCGATGCTGCTCTTCAGCGCCTCGACCGGCGTCCTGCCGCTCCTCGTCGAGCGCATCTTCGACGACATCTTCTCCGCCAAGAACACCCTCGCGTTGCGCGTCCTGCCGGTCGCGATCGTCCTCATCTTCCTCTTCCGCGGCATCACGAGCTTCGCGCAGAATTATTTGATGGATCTCGTCGGGCAGCGCATCATCTGCGATCTCCGCGACGAGCTGAACCTGCACATCCAACGGCTCTCGCTGGCATTCTTCAACCGCACGGCGACCGGCGACACGCTGTCGCGCGTCACCAACGACGTTGCCCTCATCCGCACCGCCCTCACCGACGCCGTCGCCTCGGTGATGCGCGACACGACCTCGCTCATCGCGCTCATCGTCGTCGCCTTCGTCAAGGATCCGACGTTGGCGTTGATCGCCTTCCTGGTGTTTCCCGCCTCGGTGCTGCCGATCCTCAAGCTGTCGAAGCGCCTGCGGCGCTTCAGCAAGCGCGGCCAGCGCTCGCTCGGCATCCTGACCGCGCTCCTGCAGGAGACGGTGCAGGGCAATCGCGTCGTCAAGGCGTTCGGCATGGAGGAGTACGAGCGCGAGCGCTTCGCTACCGAAAACCGCCGCCTCTATCGCCTCTACATGAAGGCGAGCATGATCAAAGCGCTCACCACGCCCGCCCTCGAGGTGCTCGCCGCCTTCGGCATCGGCGGCGTCGTCTGGTACGGCGGCAACAGCGTCATCGCCGGCGGCCGCAGCCAGGGTTCGTTCCTCGCGTTCCTGACGGCGATGTTCCTTCTCTACGAGCCGTTCAAGCGACTGACGAAGACGAACAGCACGATTCAGCAGGGCGTCGCCGGGGCGGAGCGCGTCTTCGAGCTCCTCGACACCGCTCCCGAGGTCGTCGACCGGCCGACGGCGCGACCGCTCACGGCGATGCGCCGCGGTATCACCTTCGAGCACGTCGGCTTCACGTACGGCAACGAGCCGGTGCTGCGCGACATCAACCTCGAAGTCCACGCCGGCGAGGTCGTCGCGCTCGTCGGCATGAGCGGCGGCGGCAAGAGCACGCTCTCCGACCTGATCCCGCGCTTCTACGACGTCACCGAGGGACGGATCGCGATCGACGGCATCGACCTGCGCGACTACACCCTGCGCTCACTGCGGGCGCAGATCGCCCTCGTCACGCAGTTCACGTTCCTCTTCAACGACACCGTGCGGGCGAACATCGCCTACGGCGACATCGGGAAATCGCTGGAGGACATCGAGAGCGCTGCACGCGCCGCCAACGCACACGAGTTCATCGCCGCGCTGCCGCAGGGCTACGATACGCCGATCGGCGAGCTTGGTGTGACGCTCTCCGGCGGCCAGCGGCAACGCCTCGCGATCGCGCGCGCGCTCCTGAAGGACGCGCCTATCCTGATCCTCGACGAGGCAACCTCCGCCCTCGACACCGAGTCGGAGCGCTTGGTGCAGCAGGCGATCGAGCGCCTCATGGTGAACCGCACGTCGCTCGTCATCGCGCACCGCCTGTCGACGATCCGGCGCGCCGACCGCATCGTCGTCGTCGTCCGCGGCCAGATCGTCGAGCAGGGGACGCACGAGGAGCTCCTGGCGATCGCCGGCGAGTACCGCAAGCTCTACGACCTGCAATTCCAAGACAGCGCCGCGCCCGCCGAGCCCGAGCGTCTGCTGCACTGATGCCCTCGCGGCGCGCGCGGTCGACCCGCCGCGACTGGCTCGCGCGCCTGGTGCCGCTCGCCGCGGCGCTGGTGACGGGCCTGTTGTTGCTCTTGCGCCGCACGTTGCGCCCGCGCTACCTCCACGGCGACGAGCTCTTCGCGCGCTGGGCGCACGGCGAGCGAGTAATTCTCGCGTTCTGGCACGATCGCCTGCTGCTGATGCCGTTCGCGAATCGCTTCGCGCAACGCGTGTGCATCATGGTGAGCCGGCACCGCGACGGCGAGCTCATCACCCGCGCCGTGCGCCCGCTCGGCATCGAGACGGCGCGCGGCTCGTCGACGCGCGGCTGGTCGGGTGCGCTGAAGGCGATGCTGCGGGCGCATCGCGCCGGCGCCAACCTCGCGTTCGCCCCCGACGGTCCGCGCGGCCCTCGGCACGTGGCGAAGAGCGGCGTCATCCAGGTGGCACGTGCCACCGGTGCCGTGATCGTACCCATCGGCGCGGCGGCACGCTGGGCGCGGCGCCTCGGGAGCTGGGACCGGCTCATCGTGCCACTCCCGGGCAGCAAGGTGCTGTACCTCGCCGGCGCGCCGTTCGCGGTGCCGCCCGACGTCGACGCGGTGACGGTCGAAGAGATGCGCGCCGCGCTCGAGCGCGAGCTTGCGCGCGTCACCGCCGCGGCGGAAGCGGCGCTCGACGACGCGTGCCGTGCGTGAATTGCAAAGCGGGCACGCTCCTCCGTATATAGAGCAGGCATGAGACGTTCGGTGCGTATGCTGACGGTGGTGACGGGAGTCCTTCTGTGCGGGATGGGGGCGGTCGTCCACGCCGAGGGGACCGATGGTGGTACGCGCGCCGCGGTCACGAAACGCGTCAAAGCGACGGTGCCCGCCGTCACCGAGGTGGTGAGCGGCCCCGAGGTACGCAACTTCCAGGCTTTCTGCGACGAGTGGATGCAGAAGCTCCGCGACCGCGAGAGCTACAATAGCTCTCACATCGCCTGGGAAGCGCGTGCGGGACACGTCAGCGGCGAGTACGTCGGCTACGAGGCGCACTGCACCTGCATTGCACGCGAGGAGCCCGGGAAGGATCCGATCGGCAAGATCACGTATCGGGAGACGCGCTACAAGCGCGAGGGCACGACGGAAACCGACGCGCTCGCCGAGCCGAGCACGGTGCTCGAGCAGAGCGACGTCACCGAGATCTTCCGGTACGGCAAGGGCCGCTGGCAATACTGAGCTCCGCGGCGCCGCCGTCCGCGCCCGCTGCGTCCGCGGGCACCGCCGCGCCGCCGCTGCGCTTGTACAATGCCCTCATGTACGTGCTTGCGGTGTTCCTGCTGCCGATCGTGGCGGTGGCGCTCGTCGTGCGGCCGCGGTGGCGTCTCGGCCTGCGCGAGCGCCTCGGCGGCGTGCCGGCAACCGAGCCAGGCCGGCCGGCGATCTGGATTCACGGCGCGTCCGTCGGTGAGGTCACGGCGTTAGCGCCGATCGTGCGGAACTTGCGGCGCGAGTTGCCCTCGCATCGACTCGTCGTCTCGACGTTGACGCTCGGCGGTCGCGACGCGGCGGCGGCGCGTCTTCCGGAGGCGGACGCACGCATCCTCTTCCCACTCGACGCGCCGTGGATCGTCCGACGGGCGCTCGCCGCCGTCACGCCTTGCCTCGTACTCTTCAGCGAGACCGAGCTGTGGCCGAATTTTCTCGACGCGCTCGCGACGCGCGGCATTCCCGCCATCATGGTGAGTGGTCGGGTGTCAGCGCGCGCCTTCGAACGCTACCGACGCTGGCGCACGCTCTTCGCCCCGGCGCTCGCCGGCGTACGCGTCTTCTGCGTGCAGTCGCTCGAGAGCGCGCGCCGCTTGGTCGCCCTCGGCGCGCCGCCGTCGCGCATCGTCGTCACCGGCAGCGTGAAAGCGGCGGCGCTGGACGGCGCCGCGGCGACGGACAGGTTGTCGCTGATGCGGCTCGGCGCCGCCAGCGTCCCGGTGCTCGTCGCCGGCAGCACGCATGCCGGTGAGGAGGAAGCGGTGCTGGCGGCGTTTGATCGGGTGCGTGCCGTCGCCCCCAGCGCGCGCCTCGTTCTCGCGCCACGGAAGCCGGAGCGATTCGAGGAGGTCGCGGCGCTACTCCGGGCGCGCGGCGCGCGTTTCGTCCGCCGTTCCGAGCTCGTCGCCGGTGCGTCGTGGCCGGTGACGGCGCCGGTCGTGCTCCTCGACAGTCTCGGCGAGCTCGCAGCACTCTATCCCGGGGCGCGCGCGGCGTTTGTCGGCGGCACGCTCGTGCCGGTCGGCGGCCACAACGTCCTCGAGCCCGCGGCGGCCGGCGTGCCGGTCGTCTTCGGGCCGCACACCGAGCACGCGGGCGGCGCCGCGGCACGTCTGGTCGCGGCCGGCGGCGCCGTCGAGGTAGGTGACGCCGACGCGCTCGCGCGCGTCCTGGTCGCGTGGTTCACGGTGCCGGAGGAGGCGCGTCGCGCCGGTGAGCGCGCGCGTGCGGTGATCGCAGCAAGCGACGGTGCGGTCGCCGTGACCCTCGCCGTCATCCGCGGCGTGCTCGCCGAGAGTGGCGCGGCGGCGAGGCGCGCATGAGTGATCACGGCGTGCGCTGGGTAGCGCGGCTGTGGGAAGAGGCGGGCGGCGGCTTGCGTGTGGTCCGCGCGGCGCTGCTGCCGGCGAGCGCGCTGTATCGCGGCGGCGTCCTCGCGCGCAACGCCGCGTATCGTACCGGACTGCTGGCGGCGCGCCACGTCGCAGCACGCACGGTGAGCATCGGAAATCTCCGCGTCGGCGGGAGCGGGAAGACGCCGCTCACTCGCTGGCTCGCGACCGAGGCACGCGCACGTGGGATTCCGACGGCGATCCTCAGCCGCGGTTACGGCGGTGCCATCGCGACGGCGCACCTGGTGGGCGACGGTGAGATGCTGCGGAGCGACGTCGCGACCTCGGGCGACGAGGCGGTGATGCTGGCGCGCACCGCCGGCGTCCCGGTGGTCGCCGGTCGTGATCGTGCCGCGGCGGCGGCGCTGGCGATCGCGACCTTCGAGAGTTGCCTCCTCCTCTGCGACGACGCGTTCCAGCACCGCCGGCTCGCGCGCGAACTCGATCTCGTCCTGATCGACGCGGGTGAGCGCGGCGGCGTCGCGCGCCTGCTCCCGGCCGGTCCCTTGCGTGAGCCGTTGTCCGCCTTGCGCCGCGCCCACGTGATCGTCGTCAGCGAGCGCGACGAGGGAAGCAGCGGCGGGTGGCTGCCGCCCGTGCACGCCGATCAGCTGGTCGTGCGGGCGCGCTTCGCGCCGGTCGCGCTGGTGCGCGTCGGCCCGCTCGGGTGGGAAGAGATCGGCCTCGCCGCACTCGCCGGGCAACGCGTTCTCGCACTCTCGGGCGTCGCCCGTCCGCGACCGCTCTACCAGTCGCTGCGTGACTGGGAGGCGGATCTGGTGCACGTGCTCGAATACCCGGACCACCACCCGTACGATGCGCACGACTGGCAGCAGATCTCGCACGCCGGCAAGGACGTCGATTTCATCGTCACCACCGAGAAAGACTTGGTGAAGCTCGAGCGCTTTCCGTTCGAGCGCGGCAAGCTCGTGGCGTTGCGCCTCGGCGTGACGGTCGACGACCCCGCGGGCCTGCTGGCGCGCGTCCTCGGACCGCTCGCGAGCGCGACGCCCGCGGGCGTCGCAGCACCGGGCGGGGAGGAATCACTGCAGCGCGAGCGGTCTCCCGACCGCGGGCAGGCATGAGCAGGCGAGCACGAGCGGCCGCCGCACGGCCGGCGAGAGGGCGCCGCGCGCCGCGACCGCGATCGCCGCGTCGCCGACCGGCGGTGTTCGTCGATCGCGACGGAACCCTGAACCGCGAGGTGCACTATCTCGCGAGCGTCGCGGATCTCCGCCTTCTCCCCGGTGTCGCGAGCGCGATCCGCGAGCTCGACGCCGCCGGCTTCGCGGTCGTCGTCGTCACCAATCAGTCGGGGGTGGCGCGCGGGCGCATGACGCTCGCGACGGTGCACGCCGTCCACCGCGCGCTCGCGCACCGTCTCGCCGCCCGCGGCGCGGTGCTCGCCGGCGTCTACGTCTGTCCGCATCACCCGCAGGCGGGCGCGCCGCCGCTCCGACGGCGCTGCCGCTGCCGTAAGCCGGCGCCCGGCCTCGTTCGGCGCGCCGCGCGGGAGCTCGGCCTCGATCTCGCGCACAGCTATTGCGTCGGTGACGGCGCGGTCGATCTCGGGCTGGCGGCGGCGGCGGGCGTGCGCGGGGTGCTCGTCCTCACCGGCCACGGCCGCGCCACGCGGCGGGTGCTCGACGCGAGCCTTCCGGTGGTGCACGTGGCCGCGAACTTTCGTGCCGCCGCCAAGTGGATTATAGACGACGCCGAACGCTCGGCACGGTGCCGCAGGAGGTGAACAGTGACTGTCAGCCAAGAGTTGCTCGAGATTCTGGCCTGTCCGAAGTGCAAGCAACCGGTGACCGTGAACGCGGCGGGAACCGGCCTCGTCTGCGGTGCGTGCCGGCTCGAGTATCCGATCGTCGACGACATCCCGGTCATGCTGATCGACGAGGCGCGGACGCTCGAGTGAGTGACGCGCCCGCCGCGGCGGAGCGGATCCTCGTCGTCCAGAGCGGGTTCCTCGGCGACGTCGTCCTGACGACGCCGCTTCTCGGCGCGCTGCGGCGGCGCGTACCGTCGTCCGAGATCGTGATGCTGGTGACTCCCGCCGCGGCGCCGCTCGTCGCGCGGCACCCGGCACTCGATACGGTCCTCGTCGACGCCAAACGCGACGACGGACGGGGCATCGGCGGCGTGCTGCGCCTGGCGGCCCGCTTGCGGCGGCGGCGCTTCACGATCGCGATCGCGGCACACAAGTCGCTACGCACCGCGCTCGTGCTCCGCGCCGCCGGTATCCCGCGCCGCATCGGCTTCGCGTCGGCCCCGGGTGCGCGGCTCTACACCGAGCGCATCCCCCGCCCGCGCGACGGGCACGACCGCGATCGCCTGCTCGCCCTGCTGGCACCGTTCGGCGCCGTCGCGGCGCCGGAGCCGTGCGCGCCGTGGGTGGCGCTCGACGCCGCGACGCACGCTCGCGCTGCAGCGTTGTTGGCGCCCCTTCAGGCGAGCGGCCGTCCGCTGGCCGGCATCTGCCCGGGCGCCGCGTGGCGGACCAAGCGCTGGCCCGCCGACGCATTCGGCGCGCTCGTCCGCGGGCTCGAGGCGGACGGATTCGCGTGCGTCCTCATGGGCGCCGCGGACGAGCGCGCGATCACGGCCGCGGTGAGCGCGGCGGCTGGGGGCCTCGGCCTCGACCTTGCCGGCGCCACTGACGCGGCGGTCCTCGCGGCGATCCTGGCGCGGATGGCGGTCGTGGTGACCAACGACAGCGCCCCGATGCATCTCGCGTCGGCGCTCGGAGTGCCGCAAGTGGCGATCTTCTGCGCGACCGTTCCCGCCCAGGGCTACGGTCCGCTCGGCGCGCGCGCCGCGGTGGTGGAGAAGGACCTCGCATGCCGCCCGTGCGGTCGTCATGGCGGAGAGCGCTGTCCGCGCGGCACCGACGACTGCATGGAGCTGGTCGAGGTCGCCGACGTCCGCGAGGCGATCGAGCGCGTCCGCGCTGCGTGAGCGCCGCCGCATGCGCGCCATCGCCTTGGCGGTCGTGCAGCTCGACGACGACGCCGACCCGACGACGGCGCTTTCGACGTTGCCCGACGCCGCGCTCTACCTCCTGCGATCGGCGGACCTGGTGGGTGCGGACCCGCGTCCCGGTGTCCACGTGCTCGCTGCCGAGGTCGAGGGACGTGTGGCGGCGGCGGAGCTCGTGCGACAGGCCTCCGATGCCGAGGTCGTCGTCGTCCTGTATGCGGACGAGGAAGCGGCGCCCGAGCTCGCCGCCGCGCTCGCCGCGATTGCGCGCGACGGACGCGCCGCCGCCCTTGCGGCCCGTCACGTGCACCGCTTCCTCGGGCGCGAGGTCGCCGGCGACCAAATCGTCCTCGGCTGGCGTGGCAACCCGCGCGCGCCCGCGGCGCACGTGCTCCTCGCAGGCCGCCTGGTGACGGTAGAGCCCGACATCACGACGGCGATTGCACGCCTCGATCGTGCGGCGACGCGGACGGCGCGGACGCGGACGCGGGTCGGCGCCGCCGATTTCGTCACCCGGCCGGCGCGGGCGCTGCTGCGCCGGTTGTGGGCACGGCGCCGCGACGGTGTGCCCGGTGCCGTGCTCGCCGTGCTCGAGACGTACGGCGACGTCGTCGCCGCCGCCAAGGTGTGGGAGCGCGAGGAGGGCGCCGCCCGCGTCCAGGTCGCGCCGTCGGCGCAGGTGGTGCCGCCGGGCTTCACCGCGATCGACACCCGCACCGGCTTCGTCGTCGTGCGCGACGACCTGCGCGAGGCGCTGTTGCGCGCGCTCCTCGAGGCCACGCCCGAGATCGTCGAGGGAGAGCCGCTGAACCGCGGCGGCCGCGGCGCGACGTGGGCGATCACGCTCGCGGGCGGCGGGCGCGCCGTGCTGCGCTGGTATCGGCGTGGCGGCCTGCTGCGCTATTTCGTCCGCGACCGCTACTTCGGGTGGCGGCCGCGCCCGATGCTCGAGCTCGCGCTCACCGCCGAGGCGCGGCGGCGCGGCATCGCCGTGCCGGAAGTGTTGGGCGCACGCGTCGACCGCTTGCGCGTGGGCGGCTATCGCGGCGCCATCGTGACGCGTGAGATCGTCGGCGCCGAGACGCTCGGCGACGCGGTCCGTCGCGATCCGACGGGCGCGGAGCGGGCCGCGATCGTCACCGGCGTCGCGCGCGCGGTGCGCGCCATGCACGACCGCGGCCTGCACCATCGCGACTTGAACGTCGGCAACATCCTCCTGAGTCACGTCGGCGACACCCTCGACGTCCATCTCATCGACCTCGATCGCGCGCGCTTGCGCGATCGCGTCGGCTCGCCGGCGCGGCGGCGCGCGCTGCGACGCCTGGCGCGCTCCCTCGTCAAGCTCGAGACGCCGGGCGACGCACGCAGCGCCGAGGATCGCGCCGCCTTCCATCGCGCCTACCGGGAGGACGCGTGATCCGCGGCGCGCTCGAGCGTCTCCGGGGCGATGAGCGTGTCCGCGCGCGCGCCGTGCTCGTCGTCCTCGCCCTCGTCTTCCTCGCGTCGGCGGCACGCAACATCAAGGAGGAGGGCGACTTCGTCCACTACCTCGACGTCGGTGCGCGCGTGCTGCAGGACGGCGACATCTACGCCGGCGCCGGGCCCGACGCGGTGAACACGTGGCCGCCGCTGTTCGCCGTCGTCTGCGTACCGTTCGCGCTGCTGGCACGCGTGAGCGTGTACCTCGCGCGCGGTGCCTGGCTCGCGGTGAACGCCGTGCTGGTGTATGCGATGCTGAGGATGACGGTCGAGCTGGTGTACCGCCGGCCGCTCACGTTCACTTCCGCGAATGGCGTTTCGGTGGCGTCGCTCGCGTTCCTCGGACCCCTCGTTCTCGCGTCGCGATTCCTTCTCGGGAATTTCGACCGCCTGCAGATCAACCTTTTCATCTTGTTCTGTTGCCTTGCCGGATGTCGTTGGCTGGTGCGCGGGAGGCCGGTGCTCGGCGGCGCTGCGATCGGCGTCGCGGCGGCGATCAAGGTGCTACCGGTGTTCTTCGTACCGTACTTTCTATGCAAGCGGTGGTGGGGGGCGCTCGCGGGCATCGTCGCTGGAGGGCTCGTGGCGACGGCGGCGCCGATTCTCGTCTTCGGACCGACGCGTTGGTGGAGGTACGTGCGCTTCTGGCTGCATCTCGCCGCCGGCGGCTGGCCCGTGCGCAAGGGCAATCAGTCGGTCTACGCCATGGTCGACCGGTTCTATTCGCACGGGGCGCTCTATTGGACGCCGGCGGCGAAGCGCTTCAAGGCGTCCGACGATCCGGTGGTTGCGGCGCTCGTCTACGGCGCACTGCTCGCGATCGTCCTCTTGTTCGCGCTCGCTGCGCGCCGCGGCGGCCGCACACCGCACACACCGGCCGCGGTCGTCGAGCTCGCGATCGTCCTCGCGATTTCGGTGCTCTTCTCGCCACTCGCCTGGAAGCACTACTTCGTGTTCGTGCTGCTCGGCTACACCGCGCTCTGGCGCGCGGCGTTCGTCGCCGATGCGTTGCCGCCCGACGGTTTCACGACCGGCGTCGCGCCGCACTTGCGCGATCCGGCCGCCGAGCTGCAGAGCCCGGCGTGGTGCCTGGGTGTCGGCGAGCGGCGGCGGATCGCGATCCTCCTCGTACTCTCGTTCGTCCTCACCACGCTCAGTGTTCGTGGCGTCGTCGGTAAGACGCTGTCGTTGCACCTCGAGACCGTGTCGGTCGTCACCCTGGGCGCGCTCGTCGCGGTGGCGGCGCTCCTCTATCTGCGGGCCTGCCTCGGTGCGAGGGCGGAGTGAACGATGCGGGTCGCTGCCGAGCATATTCTCATCGTGCTTCTCGGCGCGATCGGCGACGTGACGCGGGCGCTGCCGCTCGCGATGCGCATGCGTGCCGCGTATCCCGCGGCGCGGATCGCGTGGGCGGTGGAGCCGCAGGCGGCACCGCTCCTCGAGGATCATCCCGCGCTCGACGAGCGTTTGATCTTCGAGCGCGCCGGCGGCGCACTCGGTTTCGTGCGTTTCCTACGACGCGTCCGCGCCGGGGGCTTCGATCTCGTCCTCGACCTGCAGCGCCATCTGAAGAGCGGGCTGGTGAGCGCCGCCTCGGGCGCCGCGGTGCGCGTCGGATTCCATCGCCGCAACGCCAAAGAGCTGAACTGGCTCTTCAACACCCATACGATCGATCCGGTCGAGCCGCGCGGCTGCAAACTCGAGCAGTATTTGCGCTTCGCAGCACTCCTCGAACTGCCGGAGATGAGGCCACGCTTCGGCCTCACGTTGCGAACGGAGGAGGAGGCGCGGGTGCGCGCGCTCATCGCCCGGCTCGAGCGGCCGTTCGCGGCGCTCTTCGTCGCCTCGACGTGGGAGAGCCGGCTCTGGTTCCCCGAGGGCTTCGCGGCGGTCGCCGACGGCCTCGACACGATGGGACTCGACACGGTGCTGGTGGGGGGCGCGGATGCACGCGGCATCGCAGCCGAGAGCGCGGCGCTGGCGCGGCGTCCGCCGCTCGACCTCACCGGGCGTACCTCGCTGCGCGAGGCGTACGGCGTCCTCGCACGCGCGCGGCTGGCGATCGGCCCCGATTCCGGTCCGATGCACCTCGCCGCCGCCGCCGGCACCCCGGTGGTGTCGCTCTGGGGCGCGACGACCCCGGCGCGCTCGGCGCCGTTCGGCTCCGAGGATCTCGTGCTCGTCGGTCGCGTCCGCTGCGCGCCGTGTTACCGACGACGCTGTCCGATCGGTCGCCAATGCATGCAGGCGATCACGCCGGCGCGTGTGCTGGCGCAGGTGACGCGCGTCCTCGAGGGCCGATGACTCCCGCCATGCGCGTCGGCACCTGGCACATCTGGATCCCCGCCGACGATCGCGAGGCGCCGTCGAGCAAAGGCGAGATCAGCGCGACAGAGCCGGAGGCGCGCGAATTCACTTCGCGCGCCGACGCCCATCGCGAGACGGAGCCGAGCGGGGGCGAAATCAGGAGCGGGCGGGATTCACTCTCGCCCGCGACGCCCATCGCGAGCGCCGCGAGCGGGGGCGAAATCAATTGGCTCGCGCTCGCCGACCGCCTGGCCGCGACGGAAACCCCCTGCCATCGCTCGAAGCACGCCGCGACCTATCGGACGTCGATCGGCGGCCGCGAGGTGTACCTGAAGCGCTACCATAGCTATCGATGGCGCACCGAGCTCGAAGACATGCTGCGGCCCTCAAAAGCGCGGCACGTACTGCGAATGAGCGCTGCGCTCGCTGCGGCTGGGTTTCACGTGCCGCGGGTGCTCGCCGCCGCCGAGGAACGTCGCGGCCCACTGCTGCGCGGCGCGTGGGTGGCGACCGCCGCGCTCGCCGGGACACCGCTCGGTGAGCGCCTCGCGGAGTTGGCGCGGCGGCGCGCGACGGCGCCGGCCGCCGAGGCCCACGCGCTGCTGACCGACAAGCGGCGGCTCCTTGCCGCGCTCGGCGCCGCGGTCGCACGCTTGCACGCCGGCGGCTTCGTCGCCGGCGACCTGGTGCCCGCGAACGTATGGCTCGCGTGCGGCGACGACGCGGACGACCTCGCCTTCCTCGATCACGACCGCACGCGCGTCGCACATGCCCCGGCGCCGTGGCGACGCGCGCGCCGCAACCTCGTGCAGCTGAACCGCATCGTCCTTGCCGGTGTCGTCACGACCGACCGGGCGCGCGTCTACCGCGCCTACGCCGCCGGGCGCGGCTGGAGCCGCGCCGAGGCGCGCCGGCGGCTGCCGTGGCTGATCGCGAAGACGATCGAGCGGCGGCGGCGCTTCGACGGTATCGCCGACGCGGCGGCGATCGGCTTTCGCACGCTGATGCGCGCCGGGCCGGATGCCGTCACCACCGGCGGCGGACCGCCGGAGCGGAGCCGGCGATGATACGTCCGAACGTCCTCGTGCTGCTCGTCGATTGCATGCGCGCCGACGCCCTCGGCGGGCGCGGCGTCGCGACGCCGACCCTCGATGCGTTGGTCGCGCGCGGCGTCCACTTCACGCAGGCGATCGCCTCCGCGTCGTCGACGACACCGTGCGTGGCGACGATGCTGACGGGCATGTACTCGCCGCGCCACGGCGTGCGCGCGATCGGTGGACGCCCGCTGCGGCGGGAGGTCGCCACCCTACCCGGGATCCTCACGGCAGCGGGCTATCACACGATCGCCGAGGTAACGGGGCCGCTCCTCCCGGAAAATGGCCTCGACCGGGGCTTCGCCGAGTATCATTGCCGACCGGCCACCGAGTATCTCTCCGATCCATGGGGCGCGGGGCTGCTCCACCGCCTGCGCGCGCGCTCTCTCCCCGAGCCGTGGTTCCTTTTTCTCCACCTCTGGGAGCTGCACTCGCCGCGCAAGGTGCTGTCGCCGTTCAAGGATCGGCGCTACGGTCGCAACCGCTACGATCGTGCGCTCGCGTCGCTCGACGCGACCGTGGCGCCGCTCCTCGACGCGTTGCCGCCGGACACCATCGTCGTCGTCCACGGCGACCACGGCGAGCGCCTCATCGCGAGCAACCTCGAGTACCGCTGGTATCGCCTGTGGCGCGATGTGCTCGGGCCGGCGCGCACGCGCAAGCGCGAAGGCCACGAGACCGACGTCTACGAAGTGCTGGTGCGCGTCCCGCTGGTCGTCGTCGCGCCGGGGCGCGTGCCGGCGGGCGCGATCGTCGACCAGCTCGTGCGCCAGGTCGATCTTGCACCGACGCTCCTCGAGCTCGCGGGGGTGTCGCCGCCGGCGGGGCTCGACGGGGTGAGCCTGCTCCCCGCCGTCGCCGGGGCCGAGCTCGACCTCGAGGCCTTCGTGGAGGCGTTCGGGCGGGTGCGCGGGACGCCGCGCGATCGCCGTGCCGGCTGGCGCACGAGTCGCTGGAAGTACGTGATTGCGCCGAACGCGCCCGACGTGGCGGCCGAGCTCTACGATCTCGCCGCCGATCCGCGTGAGCGACGCAACGTCGCGACCCTCCATCCCGACGTAGCGCGGGCGCTCGGCACGCGCATCGCGGCCGTCGAGGCGACGGCCGCGGGCGAGGTGCCGGCGTTGACCGCGGCCGAGCAAGCCGTCATCGAGCGCCGCCTACGAGATCTGGGCTACGTCGAATGAGGATCGCGCTCGTCCACAAGCGCTACGATCGTCTCGGCGGCGCGGAGGGTGATTGCTACGAGCTCTCGCACCGGCTCGCCGCGCGCGGTCACGACGTGCGCGTGGTCGTCGGCGAGTGCCGCGTGCCGGTTCCGCCCGGCGTGCGGGTGCAGCGGGTGCCGGTCGTGCGTACCGGTCAGCTCGCCAAGCTGCTGTCCTTCGCGGCGTTCGCACCGCGCGTCTGGCGCGCGCTCGACGCCGACGCCGTGATCGGCTTCGGACGTACCGTCGGTCACGATCTCTTCCGCGCGAGCGGCGGCTGCCACCGGCGCTACCTCGCGCGCCTCGCGGCGGAAGAAGGCGGCATCGCCGGTGTCGTCCGCCGGCTGCGTCCATACCAGCGCGCCCTGCTCGCCCTCGAGCGTCGACAGTACGCTGCGGGCGGCTATCGAAAGATTCTCACCGTGTCGGCGCGGACGCGCGACGAGATCCTCGCGACCTACCCGCACGTCCCGCCTGACGACGTGGTGATCGTGCGCTACGGCGTCGACGTGACGCGCTTCCATCCGAGCCGCCGCGAGCGTGAAGGTGCGGCCGTGCGTCGCGAGCTCGGCATCCCGCTCGAGCAGCCGGTCGTCCTCTGCATCGGCACCGGCTTCCGCCGCAAGGGCGTCGATCACCTGCTCGCGATCTGGGGCCGCGAGGCGCCCGCGGGCGCGGCGCTGGTCGTCGTCGGCGACGATCAGCACCTTGCCGCCTATCGTCGGCGGGCGCGCGCGGCGCGTGGCCTGGTCATCTTCACCGGACCGCGTACCGACGTCGAGCGCATGTACGCCGCCGCGGATCTCTTCACTCTGCCGTCGATGTTCGACGCCTTCGGCGTGGTCGTTCTCGAAGCGCTCGCGTCCGGACTGCCGGCCGTAGCCTCGCGCGACATCGGTGCCGCCGAGGTGCTGACCGGGCCGCTCGCGGAGCTCGTCGTCGACGATCCGAACGACGAGGGCGCGCTCGCGGCCCGACTCGCGCATGGCCTCGATCCGACCCGACGCGCGGCGCTCGGTGCCGCGGCGCGCGTCGCCGCCGAGGCGGCGAGTCTCGAGGGCGCGGTCGGCGCCATCGAACACTGGTGCGCGGTGGTCGCCGCGGAGCGGGGCGGTGGGCGCTGAGCGCCGCTATCGCGTACGCCGCGCGCGCACGCCGGTCGCCGAGGAACTGCGCGCCGTCGACGCCGTGCTCGCGCGCGCCGACACCCGCGTCCTCCAGGCGGGGAAGCGCACGACGGTCGGCGCGGTGACGAGCGGCGGCGCGGAGCTCGTACTCAAGCGCTTTCACGAGCGCACGCTGGCGCGCGTTCTTGAGACGATCGCGCTCGGCTCGGGGGCGGCGCGTGTCTGGCGAGGCGCCGCGCGTCTCGGCGCCGCCGGCTTCGAAGCGCCAGAGATTCTCGCCGTCCTCGAGCACCGCCGTCTCGGGCTGCCGCTGTGGAGCTGCGCGATCGCACGTCACGTCTCCGGACCAGCGCTCGACACGCTGTGGCGGACGCGCAGCGGTGCGGCGCGGCGGCGCCTGACGCTCGCCTTTGCGGACTATCTGCGGCGCATGCACGCCGCCGGCATCTATGCGCAGGATTTGCGCGGCGCGAACGTGCTCGTACCGTCCGAGGATCCACCGCGGTTCGTCCTCGTGGACCTCGACCGCGTGCGGCACTACCGCCGACTCTCATGGCGGCGGCGGCGGAAGAACCTGGTGCAGGTGAAGCGCTCGGTCGGACGCGGAGCGTCGCTCCGCGACACGATCCACTTCCTCCGTCGCTATCTCGGGACGGCGGCGCCGGGTGTCGTGCGCCGCGCCGGGGCGGAGATCCTCCGCTTCGCCGCGATCAAGGACGCCGAGTACGCACGCCGGCGGACCGCCGCGGCCGCCGTGCGCGTGCGGAGCGGCTGAGTGTCCACGCGCGAGCCACTGTCGTGCACGATCATCTGCTACGACGAGGAGGAGGGCATCCGCGCCGCGCTCGAGAGCGTGAAGTGGTGCGACGAGATCGTCGTCGTCGACTCGTTCTCGACCGACCGCACGGTGGAGATCTGTCGCGAGTACACCGATCGCATCTACCAGCGACCGTGGCCGGGTTTCGTCGAGCAGAAGGCGTTTGCGCTCGAACAAACGCGCTGCCCGTGGGTCCTCAACCTCGATGCCGATGAGCGCGTCTCGCCGGAGCTGCGGCGTGAGATCGAGGATGTCTTGCGACGCCCGGACGCCGACGGCTACTATGTGCCACGGCTGGTCTACTATCTCGGCCGCTGGTGGCGGCGCGGCGGCTGGTATCCGGACTATCGCCTGCGACTCTTCCGGCGCGAGCGAGTCGTCTGGGGCGGCATCGATCCCCACGAGAAGGTGATCTTGCACGGGCGCAGCCGGCGCCTGCGCGGCCCGCTCCTGCACTACACGTATCGCGACATCGCCGATCACCTGGCGACGATCAACGGCTTCAGCGGCGTCGCGGCGCGCGAGCTCCTGCTGCGTGGGCGCGAAGCCTGGTGGTCGGATCTCGTCGTGCGCCCGTTGTGGCGGCTCTTCCGCTTCTACGTGCTGCGCTACGGCTTCACGCAGGGGCTCGCCGGGCTCTTCGTCGCCCAGTCCGCGGCATTCTACGTTTTCGCACGCTACGCCAAGCTGTGGGAGGCGTTCGATGCCGAGCGACGTCGCCGCGCACGCGCCGAATCCGCCGGAGTGTCTGCCGATGCCGCGGGATGACGACGTACCGCTGGTGATTCTCCACGTCGACCCCGAGCTCGGCGTGGGGGGAGGCGAGGCGCAGGTGCTCGGCCTCGTGCGCCACCTTGCCGCCGCCGGCGATCGACAAGTCGTCGCCGCTGACCCGCGCGGCGCGCTCGCCGGCGCTGCGGCGGCGCTCGGTATAGCGGTCGTACCGCTCCGCATCCGCAATCACGCGGACGTGCTCGCGGGCCGACGCCTGGCGCGATTGCTGGCCTCGGAACGCTATGACATTGTGCATTTTCACACAGCGCGCGCCCATGCGATGAGCGCCTTCCTCGGGCGGTCACCCGCCCGGCGGGTGGTGACGCGGCGCATGGACTATCCGCTGCGCGGCGGGCGCTACGCGCGCTGGCTCTACAATCGCGGGGCGGACGCGGTGGTGGCGATCTCGGAGGGGGTGCGGACGGCGTTGGTGGCGAGCGGGGTGCGGCCCGAGCGTATCGCGGTCGTCCCGAGCGGTGTCGACATCGAGCGCTTCGCCGCGGCCGCCGACCGGCGCGACCCCGAGCGCACGCGGCTCGGCCTGCGGGCGGGTGAGTTCGTAGTGGCGATCGTCGGCGCTCTGGAAGATCGGAAGGGACACGCGACCCTGCTCGAGGCTGTCGCTCTCGTGCGGGAGCCCGAGGTGCGTCTCCTCTGCGCCGGCACCGGTTCCTTGGCGGACGCGCTGGCGGGGCAATGCGACGCGCTCGGGCTCGGCGAGCGCGTGCGCTTTCTCGGTCGCGTGGAGGACGTCCCGGGACTGCTGGCGGCGGTCGACGCGGTGGCGATGCCGTCGCGTCACGAGGGGCTCGGTGTCGCCGCGCTCGAAGCGATGGCGGCTGGGCGTCCGCTGGTCGCGTCGCGCGTCGGCGGGCTCCCGGAGGTGGTGGGAGACGAGGGCGGTCTACTCGTCGAGCCCGGCGATGTCGCCGGGCTCGCGGCGGCGATCGCGCGACTGGCGCGTGACCCCGAGACGGCGCGTGCGCTCGGCGCGGCCGGACGAGCACGCGCGGCGTCGCGCTTCACGCTCGCGGCGATGGCGCGGGGCACACGCGCCGTCTACCGTCGACTCATGTCCGTGAGCGCCGGGCCCGCGTGATGACCACGACCGCACGACTGCGAGGCCTGGTGCGCCGTTTCGCGGGGACTCGCGTCCTCGTGATCGGCGATCTGATGCTCGATCAGTTCGTCTGGGGCGACGTCAGCCGGATCTCGCCCGAGGCGCCGGTGCCGATCGTGCGCGTGCGGCGGCAGGAAGCGCGACCGGGCGGCGCCGGCAACGTGGTGAGCAACGTGGTTGCGCTCGGCGGGCGTGCCGACGCCTGCGGCTTCGTCGGACGCGACACCGCCGGACGCGCGCTGCTCGCGGCGCTCGCGGCCGCCGGGGGCGGCCTCGCCGGCGTGATCGCGAGCGCGGCGGTCTCGACGACGTCGAAGACACGCGTGATCGCGCACCAGCAGCAGGTGGTGCGCTTCGATCACGACGGCGATCATGCCGCGACCCCATCGCCTCTGGCGCGCCGGCTGCGGACCTGGATCGAGCGCCATGCGCGGCGCTTTGCGGTCATCGTCGTCTCCGACTACGGGAAGGGCGTCGTCACGCCCGAGCTCCTCGTCGAGTTGGCGCGCTTGCGTGCCCGCCACCGCTTCGCGTACGTCATCGATCCGAAGCGGCCGAATTTCCCACACTACCGTGGAGCGAGCCTGGTGAAGCCCAATCTCCTCGAGGCAAGCGGCGCCGCCGGCGTCGAGATCGACGACCGCCCGAGTCTCGTCCAGGCGGGCCGGCGCCTGCTCGAGCGCTGGCAGGCCGACTCGATCCTGATCTCGCACGGCGAGGCCGGGATGACGCTCTTCAAGCCCGGAGCGCGGGCGCAGCACTTCCCGACCGCCGCGCAGGAGGTCTACGACGTGACCGGCGCGGGGGACACCGTGCTGGCGACGTGCGCCCTCGCGCTCGCCGTCGGCGGCAGCTTCGAGGAGGCTGCCATTCTCGCCAATCATGCAGCGGGCGTCGTCGTCGGCAAGGTCGGTACCGCGACCGTGACCGCGCGCGAGCTTACGCGCGCGCTCGGCGCGCGCCGCTGACGGCGATGGCGGTACGCGTGAGGTTGCGATCGATGACCGGCTACGGCAGCGCCGCGGCGCCGATTCCCGGCGGGCGCGTCACCATCGAGGTGCGGTCGGTGAACCAGCGCTTCCTCGACGTGCGGGTGACGGCGCCGCGCGAGTACGGGCCATGGGAAGCGGAGTGCCGCGAAACGGTGCGCGCTCACGTCGCGCGCGGGCGGGTCGAGGTGCACGTGAGCCGCGGCGCGCCGCCGATCGCACGCACGCACGTCGTCCTGAACCCCGCCGCGGCGCGCGAGCACGCGGCGGCATGGCGGCGTCTGATGCACGAGCTCGGGCTTCCCGGTCCCCTCGAGCCGAGCCTCTTTCGCACGCCGGAGATCTTTCAGACCGTCGAGATGGCCAGCGACGTCCGCCCGGAGTTCCCCGGTGCCACGCGCGCGCTCCGGCTGGCGCTGGTGCGCTTCGATCGCGAGCGCCGGCGCGAAGGGGCAAACCTCCATCGCGACATGCGCGCCCGCATCGATCGGCTGGCGGCGATCGAGCGTAGCGTCCGGCGCCACGCTGCGACGACGCTTCGCGACGTGCAGGCGAAGCTCGCCGAGCGCATGGAATGCCTGTTGCAGGGTAGCGAGGTCGATCTCGCCCGGGTGGCGCAGGAGGCGGCGTTGGTCGCCGACCGCGCCGACGTGACCGAGGAGATGGTGCGGCTCGCGAGCCACCTCTCGGCGCTGCGTGGCATGCTCGGAGCGCGCGAGCCGGTGGGGAAGCAGATCGAGTTCTTGCTCCAGGAGGCGCATCGCGAGATCAACACCATCGGCTCGAAGATCAACAACCTCGCGGTGACGCAGCTGGTGGTCGAGGCCAAGGGCGAGGTGGAGCGCCTCCGCGAGCAGGTGCAGAACGTCGAGTGATTCTCTAGAATCCAGCATGCGTGCCGATTTCGCGTTCGAGCGTCACGGGATCGTGTTCATCGTCTCCGGGCCGTCGGGAGCCGGGAAGAGCACGCTCGTCGACGCCCTCCTGGCGCGGGTTCGCGACCTCACGCTTTCGATCTCGTGTACGACGCGCGCACCACGGGCCGGCGAACGCCACGGACGAGAGTATCACTTCGTCGATCGCGACGAGTTCACGCGGCAGCGCGACGCGCACGAGTTCGCGGAGTGGGCCGAGGTGCACGGGTCGCTCTACGGCACGATCCGCCGGCCGCTCGACGACGCCGTCGCCGACGGCACCGACATGCTGCTCGACATCGACGTGCAGGGCGCGCGCCACCTCAAGCGCAGCTATCGGGAGGCGGCGGTGGCGGTGATGGTGTTTCCCCCCTCCTGGGACGAGCTCGAGCGGCGGCTGCGCGCCCGCCGCACCGAGGACGATGCGACCGTCGTGCGGCGCCTCACACGCGCGCGTGAGGAGGCGGCGGCGCTCGGCGAGTACGATTACTGGCTCGTGAACCGCGACGTCGAGCAGTCGGTGGCACGGCTCGAGTCGATCGTCGTCGCCGAACGCGCCAAAGTCGCGCGCATCGTCGTCGAGGGTCCGTCGTGAGCTCGGAGCGTGCCCGATGAACCTCAACGACTTGATCGCGAAGGTGCGCGACTACAACCCGGCGGCGGACGTCTCCACGTTGCAGCGTGCCTACGACTTCTCCGCCGACGTGCATCGCGGCCAGAAACGCAAGTCTGGCGAGCCGTACCTCGTCCACCCGCTCGAGGTCGCCGGGATCATCGCCGACCTCCGCCTCGACGTGCCGAGCGTCGCCACCGGCCTCCTGCACGACACCGTCGAAGACACGCTGACGACGCTCGAGCAGGTACAGAGCGTCTTCGGCGGCGAGATCGCGACGCTCGTCGACGGCGTCACCAAGATCGGCCAGATCAACTTCACCAGCCGTGCCGAGCGCCAGGCGGAGAACTTCCGCAAGATGATCATCGCGATGGCGCGCGACATCCGCGTGATCCTCATCAAGCTCGCCGATCGCACGCACAACATGCGGACGCTGTCGCACCTTCCCCCGGAGCGTCAGAGCGAGATCTCGCAGGAGACGCTCGACGTGTACGCGCCGCTCGCGCACCGGCTCGGCATCTACTGGATCAAGAGCGAGCTCGAGGACGCCGCGCTGCGCTACCTGCACCCCGAGGTCTACTACCAGCTGAAGCGCAACGTCGCGAAGAAGCGCGTCGAGCGCGAGGAGTACATCAAGGGCGTCATCACGGTGTTGACCAAGAAGCTCGAGGAGGCAGGGATCGAGGCTGGGGTCACCGGACGGCCGAAGCACTTCTTCTCGATCTACCAGAAGATGCAGAGCCAGAACCTGCTCTACGACCAGATCTACGACCTGGTCGCCTTCCGCATCCTCGTGGATTCAGCGCGCGAGTGTTACGAGGCGCTCGGCGTCGTGCACCAGCACTGGAAGCCCATTCCGGGGCGGTTCCGCGACTACGTCGCGATGCCGAAGGCCAACATGTACCAATCGCTCCATACCACCGTGATCGGCCCCTTCGGCGAGCGCATGGAGGTGCAGATCCGGACGCCCGAGATGCACCGGGTCGCGGAAGCGGGCGTGGCCTCGCACTGGCGCTACAAGGGTCAGAACGACGCCGGCGGTCCGGAGGAGATCCAACGCTTCGCATGGCTCCGCCAGATCCTCGAGTGGCAGCAGCATCTCGAGGATCCGCAGGAGTTCATGCGCTCGGTGAAGGAGGACCTCTTCAGCGAGGAGGTGTTCGCCTTCACGCCGAAGGGCGACCTCTTCAACTTCCCGCAGGGCGCGAGCGTCATCGACTTCGCCTATCGCGTCCACTCGCAGGTAGGCGAGCATTGCGCGGGGGCGCGCATCAACGGCAAGCTCGTGCCGCTCAAGTACCAGCTGCAGAGCGGCGACACCGTCGAGATCATCACCACGACGCGACAGACGCCGAGCAAGGACTGGCTGAAGCTCGTCAAGACGGGACGCGCCAAGGAGCGCATCCGGAGCTGGATCAAAACACAACAACGCCGGCGCAGCCTCGAGGTCGGCACCGAGATCCTCGGTCGCGACCTCGCGCGGTATCGCCTCGAGCTCTCCAAGCTGCGCAAGGGCGGCGAGCTTGCGGCGGCCGTCCGCGACCTCGGGTTCAAGGACGAAGAGTCGCTGATCGCCGCGATCGGGTACGGGCGCCTGCCGACGCAGCAGCTGATCGCGAAGCTGGTGCCGGCGAACGAGCTCGATGAACGGCGCGAGAAAGGGGAGGGCGCGCTCCAGAAGCTCTTCCGTCTCGTCGGGCGACAGTCGAAGGGCGGTGTCCGCGTGAGCGGCGTCGACGACGTCATGGTGCGCTTCGGTCGTTGCTGCAATCCGCTACCGGGCGAACGCATCGTCGGATTCATCACCCGCGGCCGCGGCGTGACGGTGCACGCGATCGACTGCCTGCGCGTCATGGAGAGCGATCCGCAGCGGCGCGTCGAGGTCGAGTGGGACACCGTGCCCGGCCACTTCCGTGCGGTGGCGATCGAGGTGATCGGTATCGATTCGCCCGGCCTCCTCGCCGCCATGAGCCGTGCGATCGCCTCGGCGGGCGTCAACATCACCGGGGCCCAGGTGCGGACGGTGCCCGACAAGCGGGCGCTCAACACCTTCGAGGTGATGGTCGACAACGTCGACGCGTTGAACCGGGTGATGCGCGGACTCGGCAAGGTGAAGGGCGTGATGAAGGTCTCGCGGGTGCGCGTATGAGTGAAGGGCGCCGTCGCGTGTCGCAGGGAGGACGATGAGCGGCACGCGCATCATCGCGACCGATGCGGCGCCGCGGGCAATCGGCCCCTACTCGCAAGCGGTGGCGGCGGGCGGTCTCGTCTTCTGCTCTGGACAGATCGCCCTCGACCCGGCGACCGGGAGCCTCGTCGGCGGCACCATTGCGGACGAGACACGGCGCGTGCTCGAGAACCTGCGCGCGGTGCTGGCAGCTGCCGGCCTCGAGCTCGCGACCGTGGTGCGGACGACGGTGTATCTCACGAACCTGTCCGACTTCCCGGTGGTGAATCAGGTGTACGCGGAGTTCTTCCCGCCGCCGAGCCCGGCGCGCTCAACGGTACAGGTGGCGGCGCTGCCGCGCGACGCGCGCGTCGAGATCGACGCCATCGCCGTCGCCGCCGCGGAGCGCTAAGCGGCTTTCAGCACTTTGCCGCTGCGGATGCAGCGCGTGCAGGCGAGAAGATGCTTCACGCCGCCGCCCACCTTGGCACGCACCCGCTGCAGATTCGGCTTCCACCGGCGCCGCGAGCGATTGTTCGCGTGGCTGACGGTGTTTCCCGTCGACGGGCCCTTGCCACAGATGTCACACGTGCGTGCCATTTACCGACCCCCTTCGCGCGAAACGTTGTGGGTAGCACAGCGGATGGCACCCGGCAAATCCAATCCGGGTTGCTCCCTCTCCGACGAGAGCATCAGCCGCGGCGGAGGCGCTCGACGAGGGTCGTCGTCGAGAAGCCGGCGACGACGGGGATGAGGAGCACGCGGCCGCCGTGTGCCTCGACGGCCTCGCGTCCGACGACCTGGTCAGCCGCCCAGTCGCTACCCTTCACGAGGACGTCGGGCGCGACGGCGCAGATGAGCGCGTAGGGCGTATCCTCGGAGAAGAGGGTGACGTAGTCGACGGCGGCGAGGGCGGCCACGACCTCGGCGCGCGCCGCCTCCGGCACGAGTGGCCGCGACGGGCCTTTGAGACGGCGCACGGACGCGTCGTCGTTGAGCCCGACGATCAGCAGATCGCCCGCGTCCCGCGCTGCGGCGAGATAGCGGACGTGTCCGACGTGCAGCAGGTCGAAGCAGCCGTTCGTGAACACGACGCGGCGTCCGGCGCGGCGCGCCCCCACCGCCTTTGCGGTCACTTCCTCGCGCCCGACGATCTTCTCGAGATAACGCACGGCGGCACGTCTACCAGTGAATTTTCGACGCCGCCATAGCGTCACGCATGAGTGTCGTGCGCGTCTGCTGCGCGACCTGTCCATCGCGCACGGCTGCGAGGCGCTGACGGCGCGGAATACGCATCCGCGCGGGGCTTCCGTGGCATGCTTTTCGCTGATTGCGAACGGTGCGGACGGCGACGATACGAACGGTCGGGCGTCATTCCACTCCACTCATGACGCGCTCGAGTCCCCGCACTCCATCCGATCGCTCGTCACCCCCACGTCGCCGGACGTGCTGTGCAACGGTGGGAGGGCGCTCTCCCGGGGCTTGACCCACCCCGCGCCTTCCCACCGCCCCTCCTTCGGATGACGTCCCCGCGCGGCTTCACCGCGCGATGGACGTCGCGACCGGGAGTGAATCCCGGTCGCTCCTTCGCTCGGCTTCGCCTCGCTTGGGCGCTCGCGGGGCGTCTACCTCGGCTTTCACGTGCTCGGTGGGCGCCTCGCCTTGGCGCTTGCTGGCGTCCGCGTCGCGCGGGGGGACGTAAAGTGTTAAGGGCGGCGGGGATGGCGGGCGGGTATCGGCAGAAGCGCTGGCGCGAAGCGGAGCGGGTGCGCGTCGACGTGAATGCGATGATGTCGCACATGGTGGAGGGGGGCCTCCAAGAGGCGGCGCTCGCGGCGCTGGTGCCGCGCTTGCTGGAGGCGTATACGGGGCTGGCGCGACAGCGACACGCGAGGCTCCTGCCGTTCGCGGAGTTGCCGTACGCGAAGGCGGAGCTGAAGCGCACGCTCGCGCTCGCCGAGGAAGTGCGCGACGAGTTCGACGACCTCGTCGTGCTCGGGATCGGCGGCTCGGCGCTCGGGACGCGCGCGCTCTACGAGGGGCTGCGCCCGATCGATCATGCGTGGCGCGCGCCGCTGAATAGCGAGATGCGAGTGCACGTCGCCGACACCGTCGATCCTGCGTCCTTCACAGGACTGCTCGGGCGGCTCGACCTGCGACGGACCCTGTTCAACGTCATCAGCAAGTCCGGCGATACCCCGGAGACGATGAGCCAATTCCTCGTCGTTCGCGACGCGTTGCTGCGCGACCTCGGGGCGGTCGCGTACAAGCGACACATCGTCGTCACCACCGACGCGGCGGGCGGCGCACTGCGGCAGATCGTCAACGACGAGGGATTCCGGGATCTCGCCGTCCCCGCCGGCGTCGTCGGCCGTTTCTCGGTGCTGAGCGCGGTGAGTTTGTTTCCAGCGGCGTGCGCCGGGATCGACATCGCCGAGGTGCTGGCGGGTGCCGCCGACATGGACGAGCGGTGCGCCGAGGCAGACCCGTGGCGTAACCCGGCGCTGCTGCACGCGGGCGTGCTCCACCTTTCGGCGCAGCAGGGGCGGGGGATCGTGGTCTTGATGCCGTACTCGAATCCGCTCCAGGCACTCGGCCCTTGGTTCTGCCAGCTCTGGGCGGAGACTCTCGGGAAAGCTCACGACCTCCACGGCGCCGCCGTGCACCGCGGTGTGACGCCGATCGCCGCGATCGGTCCATCGGACCAGCACGCGCAGCTACAGCTCTGGGTCGAGGGTCCGGACGACAAGACGATCGTTTTCGTGCGCGTCGAGGATCACGGCACGGAGTTGACGGTGCCGAAGAGTTACGAGGATCTCGAGAGCGTTTCATATCTCGGCGGCCTCGACCTCGGCGCGCTGACGAACATGGAACAGCAGGCGACGGAGCTCGCGCTCGCGAAGGCGGGGCGTCCGAGCGCGACGATCGTCTGTCCGCACCTGCACGGCTTCGCGCTCGGGCAGCTCTTCTACCTGCTCGAGATCGCGGCGGTCATCATGGCGGACCTGCTCGCGGTCGATCCCTTCGATCAGCCGGGGCTCGAGGAAGGGAAGCAGCTCACGTACGGCCTCGCGGGGCGTGCGGGGGCGGAGGGGTGCCGCGCCGAGGTGCAACGATCGCTTGCCAAGAAGGAGGTGCGCTACGTCGTCTGAACAGGCAGGGGTGGCGCCGCCGGCCGCCGGAGGACGGATTCGCGTCCTCCCCGAGGAGCTCGCTATCCAGATCGCGGCCGGTGAGGTCATCGAGCGGCCGGCGTCGGTCGTGAAGGAGCTCCTCGAGAACGCGCTCGACGCGGGGGCACGCCGCGTCGTCATCGAGATCGAGGACGGCGGTCTGCGGTCGATCCGCGTGAGCGACGACGGCGAGGGCATGGGCGTGGCCGATGCCGCGTTGGCGTTTACCCGCCACGCGACGAGCAAGATCCGCAACGCCGCCGATCTCACTCGCATCGCGACCTTCGGCTTTCGCGGCGAGGCGTTGCCGAGCATCGCCGCGGTCGCGGCCGTCGAGCTCGTCACCCGCGAGCGCGGCGCGGCGAGCGGCGTTGCCGTCCGAACCGACGCCGGCGCGGTCGTCGAGGTGCGCGCGGCGGGCGCGCCGGAGGGCACGACGGTGACGGTGCGCGACCTCTTCGCGCCGGTCCCGGCGCGCCGCAAATTTCTGAAGAGCGTTGCAACCGAGCTTGGGCACGTCGTCGAGCTGGTGACGCGGGAGAGTCTCGCCGCGCCCGGCGTCCACTTCCGTCTCCTGCATCAGGGGCGCGAGCTCGCCGCGTATCCGCCGGTCGCTGGGATCGCGGAGCGCGCGCGCCAGATTCTCGGGCGGGAGCGCGTACGCGACGGTCGTGTCCTCGGCGAGGAGCGGCTCGGGATCGCGGTGCGCGGCTTCCTGCTCTCCGCGCAGCTCTCGTTCGCGAGCGGCCGTTATCTCTACACCTACGTGAACGGGCGCGCCGTCCGCGACCGCGCGCTCACACATGCGATCGTCGAGGGCTACTCGAGCCTGGTGCCGCGCGGACGCTGGCCGGGCGCGATCGTCCTGCTCGAGGTGCCGCCCGGCGACGTCGACGTCAACGTGCATCCGGCGAAGCACGAGGTGCGCTTTCGTCTGGCGCATGTCGTGCACGACAGCGTCGTGACGGCCGTGCGCCGGGCGCTTCAGTCCATGGGTGCACCACCGCCGGGCGACGCCGGATCGGTCGCCGAGGCGCTGCAGCGCTACGCGTCGCGCCTCGACGCCACGCGGCCGCTCGCCTTGGTCCACCCGGCGCCGCGCGTGCGCGGCGCCGACGCCGCGGTCGCGGCGACGGCGGACGGGCCGGTGTCGCAGACGGCGGCGACGGTCGAGGGCGGAAGCGCGGAACGGTTCGGTGGCAGCGATGTCGGCGCCGGTCGCGGCTTCGCGCAGCTGCGGTTTGTCGGGCAAGTGTTCCGCGGTTATATCGTCTGCGAGGGAGGCGACCGGCTGGTTCTCGTCGATCAACACGCGGCGCACGAACGCGTCGCCTTCGAGCGCTTGCGTGCCGAGTACCAGGCGGGCGCGATCGAGCGTCAGGCGCTGCTCCTGCCGGTCGCGGTCGACCTCGATCCGGGGCGCGCCGAGACCGTACGCGACGCGCAGGCGCGCCTCGCCAGTCTCGGCTTCGACGTCGAGCCCTTCGGCGAGACCACGTTCCTCGTGCGCGCGGTGCCGGCGATCCTCGGCGACGACGATCCCGGGCTCCTGCTCGAGGACCTCGCCGACGGTCTCGCGACCCACGGATCGCACCTCTCGGCCGCGGAGTCGGTCGAGGCAGTCCTCGGCCGCATCGCGTGTCACAGCGTCGTACGCGTCGGGCGCGCGCTCACCGCCGACGAAATCGCGGCGCTGCTCGCGGCGCTCGACGCGCTCACGTACGGCAGCAATTGCCCGCACGGCCGGCCGGTCTCGATCGAGTTCACACGCGGGCAGATCGAGCGGATGTTCGGTCGATGAGCGCGCTCCGGCTGGTGGCGATCGTCGGCCCGACAGCGGCGGGTAAGAGCGACGTCGCGCTCGCGCTCGCCGAGCGCATCGGCGGCGAGATCGTCAGCGCCGACTCGCGGCAGGTGTACCGCCATCTGGACGTGGGGACGGCGAAGCCGGGTGCGGCCGAGCGCGCGCGCGCGCCGCACCATCTCCTCGACGTCGCCGATCCCGACGAGGTCTTCGACGTCGCCCGCTATCGTGCCGCCGCGCTCGCGGCGGCGCACGACGTGCAGCGCCGCGGCCGCCCGGTGATCGTCTGCGGCGGGACGGGACTATATCTGCGCGTGCTCGTGCACGGGCTCTTCCCGGCGCCGGCACGCGTGCCCGAGCTGCGCGCCGCTCTGCATGCGCTCGAGGAGCGTGACGGGCCGGGCACCCTCCACCAGCGCCTGGCACACGTCGATCCGCGTGCCGCCGGACGCCTCCACCCGCACGATCTCCTGCGCATCGTCCGCGCGCTCGAGGTGGAGGCGCTCACCGGACGTCCGATCAGCGCGTGGCAGGATGGGCATCGCTTCGCCGCAGGCGGCGTCGAGGCGCTGGTGCTCGGTTGTCGGCGTCCGCGTGACGAGCTCGCGGCGCGCATCGAAGCGCGCTGCGACGCGATGCTGGCGGGCGGGCTTCTCGATGAGATCCGCGCCCTCTGGGCGCGCGGCTACGGCCCCGAGCTTCCCGCCCTGCAGAGCGTCGGCTACCGTGAGATGGGCGCCTACTTGCGCGGCGCCTGCGATCGCGACACGGCGCGCGTGGCGTTCGCGCGCGCCACCCGCCGGCTCGCGAAACGCCAGCGCGCCTGGTTCGGCGCCGAGCCGGCGATCGAGTGGTTCCACCCTGACCGCGATCAGGACGCGCTCCTGGCGCGCGCCGTCGCGTGGCTCGAGCACCCGTGGCCGTCACCTATCTCGATTTCGAGCTCCCTCTCGCCGCGCTAGACACGCGGATCGAGACGCTGCGCCGCGCCCGCGAGCGCGGCGCCGCCGAGAGCCGCGAGCTCCGCCGCCTGGAGAGCGAGCGGCGGAAGCTCGAGCGCACGCTCTACGAGACGCTCTCGGCGTGGCAGCGCGTGGAGCTCGCGCGCCACGTCGATCGGCCGCAGACACTCGACTACGTGGCGCGCCTCTGCGCCGACTTCTTCGAGCTGCACGGGGACCGTGCCTTCGGCGACGACGCGGCGATCGTCGGCGGCATCGGCACCTATCGTCGCGAGCCGGTCATGGTGGTCGGCCACCAACGCGGCCACTCGACGCAGGAGCGTCTGCTGCGGAACTTCGGAATGGCGAGCCCGGAGGGCTACCGCAAGGCGTTGCGGCTCTTCCACACGGCGGAGCGCCTTGGAATCCCAATCCTCACCTTCATCGACACTCAAGGCGCGTACACCGGCGTCGGCGCCGAGCAGCGGGGCCAAGCGGAGGCGATCGCGCACACACTGCGCGGGATGGCGCTCTTGCGGGTGCCGATCGTCAGCGTCGTCATCGGCGAGGGCGGGAGCGGTGGCGCGCTCGCCCTCGGTCTCGGCGACCGCCTGTTGATGCAGGAGTACTCCTGCTACTCGGTGATCTCGCCGGAGGGCTGCTCGTCGATCCTCTATCGCGACCGCGCCCCGGAGAACGTTGCGCGTGCCGCCGAGGCGCTGCGCCTCACGGCGCGGGATCTCTATCGCTTCGGCGTGATCGACGAGGTGGTGAACGAGCCCGTCGGCGGCGCCCACCGCAATCCGCGTCGTGCCGGCGAGGCGCTCGAGCGCAGCATCGCGCATCACCTCGCCGAGCTGAAGGAGCAGTCGCTCGCGTCGTTGCTGGCGCGCCGCTACGAGAAGTATCGGGGCATCGGTCGCTACCTCGAGTAGCGCGGCGCACTCGTCGCGTTGCAATGCCGGAAGGCGTGCGCTACCTCTTGGCAATTCTGAGGATTCGCGAGCGACGCATCCATGAGGGCCGTGGACCGCGAGGTCGATCAGGAGCGCGCCAAGATCGACCGCATCGACGAGCGCATCGTGCGGCTCCTGAACCAACGGGCGCGCGCCGCGCAGCGGATCGGCCGCCGCAAGGCGCGGCGCGGCGTCAACGGCGCCGACGGCTTCTGGGTGCCGAGCCGCGAGAAGCGCATCTTCGACCGCCTGCGGGAGCTCAACGCCGGGCCGCTGACAGACGAGGCGGTGCGCGCCGTGTTCCGCGAGATCATCTCGGCGTCGCGCGCGCTCGAGGCGCGGCTCAGCGTCGCGTACCTCGGTCCCGAAGGGACGTTCACGCACGCGGCGGCGCGCGATCAGTTCGGCGGCGGCGCGACGCTCACGCCCGTGGAGTCGATTCCGCAGGTGTTCGCCGAGGTCGAGCATCGCCGCGCCGACTTCGGCGTCGTGCCGGTCGAGAACTCGACCGAGGGCGCCGTCACCTCGACGCTCGACCTGCTCGTCGAGTCGCCACTGCAGATCACCGCCGAGGTTCTTCTCGACGTCCGGCAATGCCTCCTGAGCCGTGCCCCGAATCTCGGCGCCGTGCGCCGCGTGCTGTCGCACCCACAAGGGATCGCGCAGTGCCGTCGCTGGATTGCCGAGCATCTCGCGACCGCCGCCGTCGAGGAGACGCCGAGTACCAGCCGCGCCGCGGAAATCGCCGCCGGCGATCCGACCGCAGCCGCGATCGCGAGCCGTCTGGCCGCGGAGCGCTACGAGCTGCAGATCCTCGCCGCCAACATCCAGGACGTGACCGCGAACGTGACGCGCTTCTTCGTCCTCGGTACCACCGACGCGTCGACACCCTCGCGCGACGACAAGACCTCGGTGCTCTGCACCGTGAAGGACGAGGTCGGGGTGCTGGCGAAGCTCTTGCAGCCGCTGGCGCGCGCGCGTGTGAGCCTGCACAAGATCGAGTCACGGCCGCTGCGCGGCCGGCCGTGGGAGTACGTGTTCTTCCTCGATCTGCGTGGACACCGCAGCGATGCGCGCGTGCGGCGCGCGCTGGCACGTATGGCCCCGCTCACGACCATGATGAAGATCCTCGGCTCGTATTCGGCGGGCCGATGAGCAAGCCGCGCAAGTTGGGCAAGGCCCCGGCCGCCGATGCGCACGAGGGCGGGATCGAGATCCGCGACCTCGTGCCGGAATGGATTCAGCGGCTCGCGGCGTACCCGCCAGGCATGCCACTCGAGGAGCTCGAGCGCGAATACGGCATCAGCGGCTCGATCAAGCTCGCCTCGAATGAGAATCCGTTCGGCCCGTCGCCGCGCGCGCTCGCGGCGATCCGCGAGGCGTTCGGTGCCTTGCATCGCTACCCGGACGGCAGCGGCTTCTATCTCCGCCGCGCGCTCGCCGAGCGCCTCGGCGTCGCCGCCGACGCGATCATCCTCGGCAACGGCTCGAACGACATCATCGAGCTCGTCGTGCGCGCGTTCCTGCGTCCCGGCGACGAAGCGATCATGGCCGAGCAGGCGTTCGTCATCTACCAGATGGTCGTGCAGGCGACCGGCGCCGCGCCGCGACCGATCCCCCTCAAGCGCTACACGCACGATCTCGATGCCATGGCACAGGCGATCGGACCGACGACGCGCCTCGTCTTCCTTGCCAACCCGAACAACCCGACCGGGACGATCTACGCGCGCGATGAATGGGAGGACTTCCTCGACTCGGTGCCGCCGCACGTCGTGATCGTCGCCGACGACGCCTACGCGGACTACGTCGAGGATCCCGCCTACCCGGACTCGCTCGCCTACCATCGGCGCGGGCGGCTGCTGCTGACGTTGCGCACCTTCTCGAAGATCTACGGCCTTGCCGGGCTGCGGATCGGCTACGGCGTCGGGCCGATCGAGATCGTCGAGATCCTCAACCGCATCCGTCAGCCCTTCAACGTCAACTCGCTGGCGCAGGTAGCGGCGCTCGCAGCGCTCGACGACGTGGCGCACGTCGAGCGGACGCGCGCCAACAATCGCGAGGGTCTCGCGTTCCTGCGTGCCAGCTGCGAGCGGCTCGGGCGCGCGTACGTGCCGAGCTGGGCCAACTTCCTCCTCATCGACGTCGGCGAGGGCGCGCGGGTCTACGAGGCGCTGCTCCGCCTCGGGATCATCGTGCGGCCGATGGACGGGTACGGATTGCCGCATCACCTGCGCGTCACGGTCGGCACGCCGGCGGAGAACCAACGCTTCGTCGACGGTCTCGCGGCGGTGCTCGGGCCGGGGACGTGAGGCGGATCGCCGACCGGCTGGTGATCGCCGGCGTCGGTCTGATCGGCGGCTCGCTGGCGATGGCGCTCCGCGCGCGCGGCGCGGTGGGCGAGGTGATCGGTCTCGGTCGCTCGGCGGAAAACCTCCGCGTCGCGCGCCGGCGCGGCATCATCGACCGCGCCGAGCGCGACCCCGAACGTGCCGCGCGCGACGCCGATCTGGTGGTCGTCGCGGTGCCGGTGCAGACGATCGCGCCGGTCGTGAGTTCGCTGATGCGCGCGCTGCCGCCGACCGCCGTCATCACCGACGCCGGAAGCGTGAAATCATCCGTCGTCGCGGCGGTGGAGCGCATTCTCGGCGACACCGCCGGCCGTTTTTGCGGCAGCCATCCGATCGCCGGTACCGAGCACTCGGGTGCGGTCGCGGCGGTGCCGGATCTCCTCGAGGGTCGCCGTTGCGTGCTCACGCCCGGGCCGCGGACCACGGCGGCGACGCGGCGGCGCGTGCATGCGCTCTGGGAAGCGGCGGGGATGCGTGTCGAGGAGATGCCGGCGGCGACACACGACCGCATCTTCGCGCTCGTGAGTCATCTGCCGCACGTCGCCGCGTTCGCGCTCGTGAACGCCGTCGCGGACGTCGACCAGCAGGGGACGCGGCGCGCGCTCGCGTACGCCGCCGGCGGGTTCAAGGATTGGACGCGCATCGCCGCGAGCTCGCCCGAGATGTGGCGCGACATCTGCCTCGCGAACCGCGAGGAGCTGCTGCGGGCGATCGATGGCTTCAGCGCCGCGCTCGAGCGCATCCGCGATGCTGTCGGGCTCGGCGACGCTGCGGCGATCGCCGCCGAGCTCGCACGCGCCCAGGTGACGCGACGACGTCTCGGTACCGCGCCGCCGCCGCCGGCGGTGCGCTTGCGGGCGCGGCGTGGCGCGCGCCGCTCGCGGGGTCGATGAGCGTCGTCACGATCACGCCGGCGGTGCACGGCCTGCGCGGCACCTTCACGGTTCCGGGCGACAAGTCGATCGCGCATCGCGCGCTCCTCCTCGGTGCGATCGCGCGCGGTCCGACCGTCGTCCATGGCTTCGCCTCCGGCGCCGACAACCGCGCGACGCTCGCCGCGTGCGAGTCGCTGGGCGTCGCCGTCACGGCACGCGACGGCGCGTTGCACATCGACGGCCGCGGCTGGGACGGTCTGCGCGCGCCGGCAACGACCCTCGACTGCCGGAACTCGGGAACGACCATGCGGCTTCTCGCGGGGATGCTCGCCGGCCGGCCGTTCGTGAGCCGGCTCGATGGCGACGCGTCGCTGCGGCGCCGGCCGATGCGCCGTGTCCTCGAGCCCCTGGCGCGCATGGGCGCGTCGATCATCGCCGAGGGCGCCGACGGCCGCGCGCCGTTGCGCGTCGAGGGACGGCCGCTGCGGGGCGCGACGCACGTCCTTCCGATCGCGAGCGCGCAGGTCAAGTCCGCCCTCCTGCTCGCGGGTCTGCAGGCGTCGGGCACGACTACGGTTGAGGAGCCGGCGTCCTCGCGCGATCACACCGAGCGCATGCTCGCCGAGTTCGGCACCCGTCTTACGCGCGGGCCGCGCGCGGTCACGCTCGCAGGTCCGCAGGAGCTCCGCGGCGCGAACGTGCGTCTCCCCGGCGACTTTTCGTCGGCGGCGTTTCTGATCGTCGCGGCGCTCCTCGTGCCGGGTTCGGAGCTGCGCCTGACCGACGTCGGCGTCAACCCGACGCGCACCGGCTTGCTCGACGTACTCGCCGCGATGGGCGCGAGCGTCCTCGTCGAGCCGGAGGTCGGTAACGGCACCGAGCCGCGTGCGACCCTGATCGTGCGCAGCGTGCCGCTGCGCGCGGCGCGCATCGGCGGCGAGCTCTTGCTACGCGCGATCGACGAGTTTCCGATCCTCTGCGTCGCGGCGGCATGTGCCGCGGGTCGCAGCGAGCTGCGCGACGCCGCCGAGCTGCGCGCCAAGGAGAGCGATCGCATTGCGGTCATGGCGGAGACGCTCGCCCGTCTGGGTGCCCACGTCGAGGAGCTGCCCGACGGCCTCACCATCGAGGGACCGACGCGTTTCGCTGGCGGTCTGGTCGATTCGCACGGCGACCATCGTATCGCCATGGCCGCCGCCATCGCCGCCCTCGTCGCCACCGCCCCGGTGACGATCAGCGACGCCGACTGCGCCGACGTCTCCTTCCCCGGTTTCTACGATCTCCTCGCGAAGGCTGGCGGCCAATGAGGAAGAGGCGTAGGGAGGGAGCGCCCCGGATTCAGTCCGGGGCGCGACGCCCATCGCGAGGCGCAGCCGAACGGGGGCGAAATCCAATAGTCGCCATCGACGGCCCGGCGGGCGCGGGCAAAAGTACCGCCGCGCGACGGCTCGCCGCCGCTCTCGGCTGCACGTACGTCGACAGCGGGGCTATGTATCGCGCCGTCGGCCTCGCCGCGCGGCGGCACGGGGTCGATCTCGACGACGCCGACGGGGTTGCAGCGCTCGTCGACGGCGTGACCCTCGTCGCAGATGCGGGCGGCACGCGCGTCCTCCTCGACGGCGACGACGTGACCCACGAGCTGCGCGCGCCCGATGCCGGCGCGTGGGCGTCGCGGGTCGCGACGCACGCGCTGGTACGCACGCGGCTCCTCGATCGGCAGCGGGCGCTCGCCGCTGA
This sequence comes from Deltaproteobacteria bacterium, assembly GCA_016200545.1. GTDB lineage: Bacteria > Desulfobacterota > Binatia > UTPRO1 > UTPRO1 > DP-19. The sequence goes on from JACQEO010000026.1 coordinate 56,613, forward strand.
GGGCGGGATCGTCATGGACGGTCGAGACATCGGCACGGTGGTCTTTCCCGACGCCGATTGCAAGTTCTTTCTGACCGCGAGCACCGACGAGCGCGCGCGCCGGCGTCAGGCTGAGGACGCCGGAAGCGGCGCCGAGAGCGACCTCGCGGCGACGCGCGCCGAGATCGAGGCACGCGATGGTCGCGATCGCGAACGGTCGATTGCACCGCTTCGCGCCGCCGCCGACGCGATCGTCATCGACAGCAGCGCGCTCACGGTCGACGCCGTCGTCGCGCGCATGTTGGAGAGTGTTCGCGCACGCGCAAGGCCTTGAACTTCCAGGAAGAGGGCGGTAAGGAGGGATGCTTGCGTTGCGGGGGGCGGAGATCTTGATCCCAGGGGGTGTGCAGTTGACCAGCGAAGACAACCACGACCAGCGTGCGAGCAGCGCCGGAGGTGACGACTTCGGCAGCATGTTCGAGCAGAGCATGCGCGCGGTCAAACCTGGGGAGGTGATTGTCGGCCGCGTCGTCCATGTCGGCCGTGATCACGTCACCGTCGACATCGGTTACAAGTCTGAAGGGCAGATCGGCATCCACGAGTTTCGCGCCCGCGACGGCTCGATCGACGTCAAAGAAGGCGACGACATCGACGTCTACTTCGAGAGTTCCGAGTCCGAGGACGGTGGCATCGTGCTGTCGCGGCAAAAGGCGGAGCAGTTTCGCGTCTGGCGCGACATCGAGAAGGCGTATGAGAAAGAAGGCGCGGTCGAGGGCACGATCGTCGGCAAGGTGAAGGGCGGCTTGAAGGTCGACATCGGCGTTCCCGCCTTCCTTCCCGGTTCACACGCCGACCTCCGCCCGGCGCGCAACCTCGATCGCTTCATCGGGCAGCGCGCGCGCTTCGCGATTCTCAAATTCAATCGCTCGCGCGGCAACGTCGTCGTCTCGCGCCGCGTCGTCATGGAGCGTGAGCGCGAGTCGCTGAAGGGCGAGACGCTCAAGGTGCTCGAGGAGGGCGTCATCCTCGAGGGTACGGTCAAGAACATCACCGACTACGGCGCCTTCGTCGACCTCGGCGGCATCGACGGCCTCCTGCACATCACCGACATGTCGTGGGGGCGCATCGGGCATCCGTCCGAGGTCGTGAACGTCGGCGACAAGGTGCGCGTCGTCGTCCTCAAATACGATCCGGAGCGCGAGCGCGTGTCGCTCGGCATGAAGCAGATCCTGCCCGACCCCTGGTCGACGGTCGCCGAACGCTTCCATGTCAGCATGAAGGTCCACGGCAAGGTCGTGAGCCTCACCGACTACGGCGCCTTCGTCGAGCTCGAGAAAGGCGTCGAGGGATTGATCCACGTCTCCGAAATGTCGTGGACGCGCCGCGTGAGCCATCCCTCCAAGCTGCTGCAGCCGCAGAGCGAGGTCGAGGTCGTGATCCTCGACGTCGACCCCGCCAACCGCCGCATTTCGCTCGGCCTCAAGCAGACTGAGCCGAACCCCTGGGAGATGGTGCGCATCAATCATCCCGTCGGCAGCCACATCACCGGCAAGGTGAAGAGCATCACCGACTTCGGCGTCTTCGTCGGCGTCGACGAGGGGATCGACGGCCTGGTCCACATCTCCGACCTGCACTGGACGAAGAAGGTGAAGCACCCCTCGGAGCTCTACAAAAAGGGCGACGATGTCGAGGCGGTGGTGCTCGCGATCGACGTCGAGAACGAGCGCATCTCACTCGGCGTCAAGCAGCTCGTCGAAGATCCATGGAACAACGTGCCGGCGCGCCATGCGATCGGCTCGCGCATTCATGGCACGGTCAGCAGCGTCACCGACTTCGGCGTCTTCGTGGAGATAGAGGAAGGTCTCGAGGGCCTCATTCACGTGAGCCAGCTCTCGACCGAGCGCGTCGACAAGCCGGCGCAGCTCTTCCACGTCGGTGAGGTCGTCGAGGCCGAGGTGACGCACGTCGACGCCCGCGAGCGTCGTATCGGGCTCAGCATCAAGGCGCTCCGCCGTAGCGAGGAGCGCGACGAAGTCGACAGCTACCTTCGCCGCGAGCGCGAAGGCTCGAAGTTTTCGTTCGAGGACATCCTGAGCGAAGAGCTGCGCCTCGATCGCGACGAGGGCGATCAGCCCGCCAAGGCGAAGAGCGACAGCGACAAGTAGCGAGGCCGAAGCGGTATGGCGGCACGGCACCCCATCGCGCGCGGCATCGCCGTCCTGTGCACCGTCGTGGTGCTGGTCTTCCTGGCGGCCTTCGTGCTGACGTATGGGACCGAGGGGCGCCTCTCGTCGGCGCTGGCGATCGGCGGACGCGTCGGCGTCGTCGAGGTAACCGGCGTCATCGCCACGAGCGACGATGTCGTCGAGGCGTTACGTAGCTTCGAGCATGCACCGTCGGTGAAGGCGGTCGTCGTTCGCGTCGACTCGCCGGGCGGCGGCGTCGCGGCGTCGCAGGAGATCTATCACGCGATCCGCGAGCTGCGCGCCAAGAAGCCGGTCGTCGCCTCGCTCGGCGGCGTCGCCGCCTCGGGCGGCTACTACGTCGCGAGCGCCTGCGATGCGATCGTCGCCAATCCGGGCTCGCTGACCGGCTCGATCGGCGTGATCATGGAGATGGGCAACGTCCAGGAGCTGCTGCAGAAGATCGGCGTGCAGGCTGAAGTGTTGAAAGCCGGTACGTACAAGGACATGGGCTCGCCGGTACGTCCGCTGACGGACGACGAGCGCGCCATCTTCCAGCACATGATCGACAGCGTCCACACGCAGTTCATCACCGCCGTCGCCGACGGCCGGAAGATGGACGAGGCAAAGGTGCGCGCGCTCGCCGACGGACGCATCTACTCCGGCGAACAAGCGCACGAGCTCGGACTCGTCGACAGCCTCGGCGGGTTTCAAGACGCGATCGCGACAGCCGCCGAACGCGGCGGCATCGTCGGCGAGCCGAATGTCAGCCACGCCTCGCTCGGACACGAGCCGTGGTGGTGGCGACTCCTCTTCAGCTTCGCTCCGGCCGGGCTGTTCCCGATTCGCCCGGCGCTCGGATTACAGCTCCTCTACGGCGGACCGTTCCCGCGCTGAGCGCGCAAGGAGGCACCATGGCCACCACACCAGAGGGTACCAATGGATCGATGACCAAGCGTGATCTGATCGACGAAGTGGTGAAGATCTACCCGCGGTTTTCGGGCCGCGACGCCGAGGTCATGGTGAACGCGGTCTTCGACAGCATGACCGAGGCGCTCGCGCGCGGCGAGCGCATCGAGATCCGCGGCTTCGGAAGCTTCGTCGTAAAGCATCGGCAGGCGCGGGAGGGGCGGAATCCCAAAACCGGCGCGTTGGTGCCGGTCGCCGCCAAGCGCGTGCCCTTTTTCAAGGTCGGCAAGGAGCTCAAGCTGCGCGTCGACGGCAAGCAACCGACCACGCCGCAGTCGTCGTCGAGCGAGGCTCCAGGAGCCGGCGGCTGAGCTCGCTGGCGCGCTGCATGCTCTCTCGACGCCCATCGCGAGCGAAGCGAGCGGGGGCGAAATCGAAATGAAGACGCTGTGGGCGCCGTGGCGGATGGCGTATCTCACGGAGCCCCCGAGCACAGGGTGCTTCTTCTGCGCCGGGTTCACGAGTACCGACGAGCGCACGCATCTGGTGCTCGCCCGCGACGCGGACACGATCGTGATGCTCAACAAGTACCCGTACGGCTCCGGGCATCTCCTGGTCGCGCCGCGGCCGCACGTCGGCCGCCTGGAGGACTTGCCGGACGCCACGTACGCCGCGCTGCTGCAGGCCGTGCGGCGTGCCGTCATCGCGCTGCGTGGGGCGTTCGCCCCCGAGGGCATGAACATCGGCATGAACGTCGGCCGCGCCGCCGGCGCCGGCGTCGTGGACCACTGCCACTGGCACCTCTTGCCGCGCTGGAACGGCGACACCAACTTCATGCCGCTGATCGGCGAGGTGAAAGTGATGTCGGAGCATCTCGACGCGACGTACGATCGGCTGCGCCCGCGCTTCGGCTGACGGCGACTCAGGCGGCGCAGACGAAGTCGCGCAGCTCGTGGAGGCCGAGCGCTGCCATCGACGCTCGCACCTCGGCGCGCGCGGTGGCGCCGGCGACCGAGACGATGACGGGGCGCTGCGCGACGTCGGCGAGCGCTGCGGGCGGGATCACCGGCGCGCCGTGGATGACGTTGCCGAGGCGTCGCGGATGCACCTCGACGACGTGGGACGGCTGCTTGCCGTGTGCGAGGACGGCGCGGCGCAGGGCTCGCGCGGTGTCACCGTAGCCCCAGAGGACAGCGGTCGGTTGTCGCGAGGACGCCGGCGGCGAGAAACGCCGCCTTGCGGGCGGTAAAGCGGTCGAGGTCGTAACGGGGATCGCGACGCGAGAGCCGTCCCGGATCGTCGTGCCACAGGAGGAGACGGCGCGCCACGCTCGCCAGGGCGGCGCCGGTCGCGAGCAGACGCAGCAGCAGGTCGTAGTCCTCGGGCCAGCCGCGGTCGCGGTAGCCGAGCGCGGTCAGGATGGCACGGCGGATCATCAGGGCGGGGTGCGCGATCGGGCACTCGACATAGGCCTCGGCGCGCATGGCATCGGGGGTCCCGATCGCGTTCAACCAACGCTCGTAGGCGCGGCGGCCGTCGCGCAAGGCGGCACGCGGGAAAAGGCGGACCTGGCAGCCGACGGCGGCGGTCTCGGGACGCGTGTCGAGGAGACGCCACTGCGCGCGCAGGCGGTCGCGGTGCATGAGGTCGTCGGCGTCCATGCGTGCGACGAGGTCCCCCTGACAGCGTGCGAGGCCGACCTCGAGCGCGGCGACGATTCCGCCGTGCGGTGCCGCGACGACGACGAGGCGGGGCTCGCGGCGCGCAAACGCGCGCGCCCGCCCGAGTGTGTCGTCCGCGGAGCCGTCGTCGACGAAGACGCACTCCCAGTCGCGCTCGCTCTGGCGCGTGACGCTCCGCAGGCAGGCGTCGAGCGTTGCCGCTGCGTTGTAGGCCGGGAGCAGAATCGAGATGGCTGGGGGCATGTGGCGCAGGCGCAGACGCTCGTTTACTCGGCGCAAAGCGCGCGCATATAATGCCGCGGACTCGTCGCCAAGGGGGAGGTCGTAACGATGGAAGACGCGCGCACGCTCGGGGAGCTCAAGCGGGGAGGGTACGAGCTGCTGCCCGTCCGCGAGGAGATGCGGCGCAACCTCCTCGCCAGCCTCGCGCGCGGCGAGCGCATGCTTCCCGGTATCATCGGCTACGACGAGACGGTCGTGCCCGAGATCGAGAATGCGATCCTCTCCGGCCACCACATCGTCTTCCTCGGCGAACGCGGTCAGGCGAAGTCCCGCATCATGCGTGGGCTGGTGTCGCTACTCGACGAGCGCGTCCCCGCGATCGCGGGCTGCGAGATCAACGATGACCCGCTACGCCCGATCTGCCGCGTGTGCCGCCGGCGCGCCGCCGACGAAGGTGAGGCGCTGCCGCTCGTCTGGATCGGACGCGACCATCGCTACGGCGAGAAGCTCGCGACCCCCGACGTCTCGATGGCGGACCTGATCGGCGAGATCGATCCGATCAAGGTGGCCGAGGGCCGGTATCTCGCCGATGAAGAGACCATCCACTACGGTCTCGTGCCGCGTACGCATCGCGGCATCTTCGCCATCAACGAGCTTCCCGACCTCACCGAGAAGGTTCAAGTCGGTCTCTTCAATTTGATGGAGGAGAAGGACGTCCAGATCAAAGGCTACAAGATCCGTCTGCCGCTCGACGTCGTGATCGTCGCCAGTGCCAACCCCGAGGACTACACCAGTCGAGGACGCATCATCACGCCGTTGAAGGATCGCTTCGACGTCCAGATTCGCACGCACTACCCGAGCTGCATCGAGGACGAGATCGCCATCATGGAGCAGGAGGTGCCGGCGCGCGAGCGTTCCGGGCGGGAGCTGCGGGTGCCGGACTTCGTGAAGCAGCTGATCGCGCAGCTCACGATGGAGGCGCGCGCCTCGAACGAGATCAACCAGGCGTCCGGTGTGAGTGTGCGCGTCACGATCAGCAACTACGAGAGCATGATCGCCAACGCCGAGAAGCGTGCGGTGCGCTGCGGCGAGCGTGAGATCGTCCCACGCATCACCGACCTGCACGCGGTGCTGGCCTCGACCGCGGGCAAGATTGAGGTCGAGTACGCCGGTGAGGAGAAGAAGGAGGGCGACCTCATCGATCGGCTCCTCAATCGCGCCGTGCTCAAGGTGTTCGACCGCGCGATCACGGTGGAGTCGTTGAAGAAGGTGACCGAGTACTTCGAGGGCGGCGGTGGGGTCGAGGTGTCCGACCGCATGCCGGCAATCGACTACCTCGAGGGTATTCGCGGTATCCCGGGGTTGCGCGAGGCGATCGTCGCGCTCGGTCCGTTCGAAAGCCCGGCGCTGGTGGCGGCGGCGAGCGAGTTCATCCTCGAGGGCCTACACGTCCACCAAAAGCTCAACAAAGATCGCCACGGAGGCCGGTTCACGTACCGGAGCTGAGCGCGGACGCATGCTGACCCACCGCTACACCCGCTGGGACGGGAGTCAGCACCTCCGCCTCGACGCCGAGCAGGTGTTTGCGAAGCTCGGCGAGTACCTCTCGTACACCGACGACATCCGCCAGGCGCTCGAGTGGCTGCTGCGCCAGGGCGTCGATCTGGAAGGCACGCGCGTCGTCGGGCTCGACGACCTTCTCGAGCAGCTGCGCGAGCAGATGCGGCAGCGCTACCACGAGTTCAACTTCGCGAGCGCCCTCGACGACGTGCGCCGCAAGCTCGACGAGCTCCTCGACCTCGAGCGCGGTACGCTCGACGAACGGCGCGACGGGCGCCCGGAGATCGCGGCGAAGCGCGACTTCCTCGACCGCCTGCCGCCGCGGCTCTCCGACGCGATCGAGCGGCTGCGCGAATACGCGTTCGAGGACGCGGACGCCGCCGCCGAGTTCGAGAATCTGCTCGAGGAGCTCGACAACGTGCGGCGGGTCGAGGACTTCATCCGGCGCCACGGCGAGCTATTCCAGGGACCCAAGGCGCTCGACTACGAAGGCGCGCTGCAGCTGATCGACGAGATGGAGCGTCTGAAGCAGCTCGAACAGCAGCTGCTCGCGGGTGTCATGGATGGCGTCGACGCCGCCGCCCTCGAGCGTCTGCTCGGTGCGGAAGCGGCGCGCGACTTCCGCACCCTGCGCGAGATGATGGCGCTGCTCCACGACTCCGGCTACCTCGTGCAGCGTGGCGGGCATGCGACCTTGTCGCCGAAGGGTGTACGCAAGATCGGCCAGCTCGCGCTCCGCGACATCTACCAGGGCCTCTTACGGGATCGTCCCGGCGAGCACGCGACCGATCTGCGCGGCGCCGCGGCGTTGCGGCCGGAAGCCACGAAGCCTTACCGGTACGGCGATCCGCTCCACCTCGACCTCGTCGGTACGCTCAAGCAGGCGCTCACGCGCCGCCCGGGCACCCCCCTCGGCCTCGTGCCCGGCGACTTCCGCGTCTTCGAGTCCGACGACGCCACCAGTACGTCGACGGTCCTCCTCCTCGATATGAGCTGGTCGATGAGCTGGGAGGGACGCTTCGCGGCGGCGAAGAAAGTCGCGATGGCGCTCGAGAGCCTGATCCGCTCGCGCTACCCGCGCGACTACTTCGCGATCGTCGGCTTCTTCACACGCGCTGTCGAGCTGAAGCTCCGCGATCTTCCCGAGGCGAGCTGGAACATGGGCGACCCGTTTACCAACCTCCAGGACGGCCTGCGGCTCGCCGGCGAGCTGCTCGCCCGTCACCACAGCACCAACCAGCATGTGATCGTGATCACCGACGGCCAGCCGACGGCGTATTTCTCGCGCGGACGGCTCTATTGCGAATGGCCGCTCAGCTTCGGTGGCATCAGCATGCGTGCCGCGCAGGAAACGCTGAAGGAGGTCGAGCGCATCACGCGCATGGGCATCACCATCAACACCTTCATGCTCGACGACAGCCCGAGCCTACGCGCCTTCGTCGAACGCATGACACGCATCAATCGCGGGCGCGCGCTCTACACGCGTCCCGACCGTTTGGGTGAGTACCTCCTCGTCGACTACATCGGCCACAAGCGAAAGAAAGTCTGAGGTACGGCGGTGGGGGCGGTGGACGCGGGCGTGAAGCTGACACCGATGCTGGCGCAGTACCTGCGGTTGAAGGAGCGTCACCGTGACGCGATCCTGATGTTCCGCCTCGGCGACTTCTACGAGATGTTTTTCGAAGACGCCGAGCGCGCCTCGGCGATCCTCGACATCACGCTCACCGCACGCAACAAGCACGACGCCACGCCCATCCCGCTCTGCGGCGTGCCTTTTCATTCCGTCGAGCCGTACATCCAGAAGCTCCTCGGTGCCGGCCTGAAGGTCGCGATCTGCGAGCAGATCGAGGATCCACGCGGCGCCAAGGGTCTCGTCGACCGCGACGTCGTGCGCGTCATCACGCCGGGGACGATCGTCGAAGAAGAGAGCCTCGACCCGCGTACTGGGAGTTTCCTCGCTGTCCTCGGCTCGGACGACCGCGGCTACGCGCTCGCCATCGCCGACATCTCGACGGGCGAGGTGCGCGTCGCCGAGTTCGGCGCGGCGGCGGAGGTGGCTACGGGCGGCGCCGAGCACGACGATCTCGTCGAGGCGCTCGGTGAGGAGATCGCGCGCCTCGGCGTGAAGGAGCTCGTACTCGCAGCTGCGGCACAGCCGATCGTCGAGCGTCTGACGGCGCGTGCGCCGGGTGTGTTCCGCAGCCTCATCCCCGAGGACTGGTATGACGCCGCCGACGCTGCCGCCTGGCTCGCCGGCCTGGGTGTCGAGCACGCGGCGTTGCGTCCGGCCGATCTCGCCGCGCTCGGCGGCCTGCGCGCATATCTTCGCGAAACGTATCGCGGCACCCTCGATCACCTCCGTTCCCCGGAGTTTTATCACCCGAACGATACGCTCACGCTCGACCACGTCACGCGCGCCAATCTCGCCCTCGTCCACGGTGCGGCGGGCGAACGGCGCGGATCGCTACTCGCGATCCTCGATCGGACGACGACGCCGATGGGAAGCCGTACCTTGCGACGTTGGCTGGTCGCGCCGCTCACGAGCTGCGCGGCGATCGGCCGGCGTCTCGACGCGGTCGAGGCGCTGGTCGAGGCTCCGGGTTTGCGTGGCGATCTGACGGCCGGCCTCGCGGGCATGGGCGACATCGAGCGCCTGGTCGGCCGCGTCGGCACCGTGACCGCCTCGCCACGGGACCTGGCCCGCCTCGCGGCCGCCCTCGCGCGCGTCGAGAGCCTGCGCGCGCGGCTCGCGGACTCGAGCGGTCTTCTCGGCGAGATCGCGGCTGTGCTGGCACCGCTTCCCGAGGTGCGGGCGTGCATCGGCGGACTCCTCGTCGACGAGCCGCCCGTGGCGGTGCGCGGTGGCGCGGTGGTGCGCGACGGCTTCCATCCCGAAGTCGACGAGCTGCGCACAGCGGCGCGCGACGGACGTGGCTGGGTGGCGGCGTTCGAGGCACGCGAACGAGCGCGGACCGGCATCGGTTCGCTGAAGATCCGCTACAATCGCGTCTTCGGCTACGCGATCGAGGTGACGCGTCCGAACCTACCGCTGGTCCCGCCGGAGTACGTCCGCAAGCAGACGCTCGCCGGCGTCGAGCGCTTTGTCACCCAGGAGCTCAAGGACCACGAACGGCGCCTCCTCGGCGCCGAAGAGCGCCTGCGGCAGCTCGAGGCAGAACTCTTCGCGGCCCTCGTGGCCGACGTGCGTGCCCACCAGCGTGCACTTGCGGAGAACGCTCGCGTCCTCGGCGTCCTCGACACCGTAATCGCGCTCGCCGACCTGGCGCACGACCGAGGCTACGTGCGGCCGGTCCTCGATCGCGGCAGCGCGCTCGTGATTCGCGACGGCCGGCATCCCGTCATCGAGACCATGCGGAGCGGCGATCGCTTCGTGCCGAACGACTGCACGCTCGACGAGTCGCAACAGATCCTGCTCGTCACCGGGCCGAACATGGCGGGCAAATCGACCTACCTGCGCCAGATCGCCCTCCTCGTGGTGATGGCGCAGATGGGGAGCTTCGTCCCCGCCGCCGAGGCGCGGATCGGCGTCGTCGATCGTATCTTCACGCGCGTTGGCGCCTCCGACGACCTCGCGGCCGGGGACTCCACCTTCATGGTCGAGATGCGCGAGACGGCGCACATCCTGCGCGAGCTCACCGATCGCAGCCTCGTCGTGCTCGACGAAATCGGCCGCGGCACCAGCACCTTCGACGGCATCGCGATTGCCTGGGCGGTCGCCGAACACCTGCATGACCGCGGACCGGGTGCGAAGACCCTGTTCGCGACGCACTACTACGAGCTCACCGCCCTGGCGCGGCACAAACAGCGAATCCGCAACTACTCGGTCGCGGTGCGCGAATGGAACGGCGAGGTCATCTTCCTGCGGCGGATCGTGGCCGGGCCGGCGAGTCGCAGCTACGGGATCGAGGTGGCGCGGTTGGCGGGGATGCCGGGGGTCGTCCTGGAGCGTGCCCGGGGTCTTCTCGCGGCCCTCGAGCGCGGCGAGATGCTCGCCGAGGATCAGCGGGCGGCGGGCGCCGCGGAGGTCGATCAGCCCCGGCAGCTCGGTTTGTTCGGGGAAAGACCCTCGGTCGTCGAGCGCCGACTACGCGAGCTGGATGTTGCGCGGATGACCCCGCTCGATGCATTGAATGAGTTGCACAGGCTGGTGGAGGTGGTGCGGAGCGGAGGCGACGATGCGCACGAAAGCAAATGCTGAGGTCCGGCAGGCGCGGGAAGCGCGATTATTCGTGAGCGGCGCCCGCGGACGGACGTGGCGATGGCGGGCGTTTCTCGTCATCCTGTTCGCCGTGGTGCTGGCGCCGCGTCCTGGGGCAGGCTCGCCGCCCTTCAAGGCGCCGCCCAAGCGCGGGTCGGTGCAGGCGGCGGCGCCCGCGACGGTAGAGCGCGTCCGCTACATCGCCGACGACCACTCGACGCGGGTCATCGTGCTGCTGTCGCGTAGCGTGCCCTACGAGGTGCGTGTCCTGCCCGGCGAGGCGACGCGCGGCAGCGAGCGGCGCGTCGTGCTCGACTTCTCGAATGCCAAGCTCGGTGCCGAGGCGGCGGCGCCGATCGGCATCGAGGACGGGCTTTTGAAACAGATCCGCACCGGTCAGTTCACCGCCCGCACGGCGCGCGTCGTGCTCGACCTCGCGAGCGTCACGGGACACCACATCGTGGAGCTCGACGATCCGCCGCGCGTGGTCGTCGACATCGCCGGCCGTCCGACGGTGGCGTCCGCGTCGCCGGCGCGGGACGGCGGCGGCTCGGAAGAGGCTTCGAGAGGCGCTGCGGGGGCGCCGGATGCCTCGCACTTGCAGGCCGCACTCGGCGGCGAAGCCGAGCGTCCGCGCGCGATGAATCGGATCGCGGACGCCGAGCGACCGCACCAGGGTGCCGGCGCTGTCGAGGCGATATCGCCGCCGGCGCCGGCGGCGGTGACTCCGCCCGAGCCCGCGCCCGTCGACGACGGCGGCGCGCGGGCATCGCGTCGCGAGCGTACAGCGGCCGCGCGCGCCCCCGACGTCGCGCCCGAGCAATCGCCTGCCGTCGAATCGTCGTCACGCGCGGAGCATGACGAGGACGCGGCGCGCACGGCCCGCGTGCGCGAGGAGACCGCGAGCGCGGAGACGGCGCCGCCGCCGAGCGAGCCGGCGGCACATCCGACGCCGTGGCGCATCGTGCTCGACCCCGGCCACGGCGGCAACGATCCGGGGACGCTCGGCATCGACGGTGTCTCGGAGAAGGACGTCACGCTCGCGATCGCCAAGCAGCTGAAGCGGCGGCTCGAGACTGGACTCGGCGCCCAGGTGCTCCTGACACGCGACCGCGACGTGACGCGCTCGCTCGCGCAGCGCACCGCCTTCGCCAATGCCAGCAACGCCGACCTTTTTGTCTCCATCCACGCCAACGCCGACGCCAGCGGCGAGCTCCACGGCATCGAGACCTACACGCTCAACAACACCAACGATCGGGCGGCGATCCGTCTCGCCAAGATGGAGAACGGTCCCGGCGTGCGCACCGGGCGCGGCGATCTGTCGTTCATCCTGAGCGACATGGTGCAATCGGGCAAGGAAGAGGAGTCGGTCGCGCTCGCCAACCGGCTACAACGGCACCTCGTCTCGCGGCTGCGCGGGCACTATCCCGACGTGCGGAGCCTCGGCGTCAAGAAGGGACCGTTCTACGTCCTCGTCGGTGCCTACATGCCCTGCGTGCTCGTGGAGACGTCGTTCCTCAGCCATCCGATCGAGGGGCGGCGGCTCGCCTCGCCCGAGTATCAGGGCGAGATCGTCGAGGGTCTCTATCTCGGCATGGCGGACTTCCTCGGCGATCAGCGCCTGGCGAAGACCCTCTGAGTCGCGCACAATCGAGGTCATGGCACTCGCGCAGCCGGTGATCGGCGCGCTTCCGGAACTGCCCGCAGTCGATGACGGCGGCGGCGACCTGAGCGCGATGGCGAAGCAGTACATCGCCGACGTCCGCGGCACGCTCGCTGAGCGCCATCGTGCGGGGGCCAGCGGCAGCGCCATCGTCACGGCGTACACTGGCGCCGTCGACCGCCTCGTCGGTTTTCTCTTCAACTCGGCGACGGCGGAGTACACACGCCGCTCGGTCATGCTCGATCACCGCTGCGCCGTCGCCGCCCAGGGTGGCTACGGACGCTTCGAGCTGAATCCGTCCTCGGACATCGACCTCCTCGTGCTCTATCCATGGCGGGTGAACGCCTACGTCGAGACGGTCGCGGAGCGCATCCTGTACGCCCTCTGGGACGCCGGTTTGGTCGTCGGCCACGCGAGCCGTACCGTGGAAGCCTGCACGCGCCTCGCGCAACAGGATCTGAAGGTGAAGACGGCGCTCCTCGATGTCCGTTACCTGGCGGGCGACCGTGCGCTCTACGGCGACTTCGAGAAAGCGATGGAAGCGGATGTGCTGAAGAAGAACCCCGCGCGCTTCTATCGCGAGAAGCTCGCCGAGAGCGCGGAGCGTCACCAGCGCTACGGCGACTCGGTCTACCTCCTCGAGCCGCAACTGAAGGACGGTCCCGGCGGCTTGCGCGACATTCATACCGCGATGTGGCTCGCGAAGGTGAAGTACAAGGTCAAAAACCTGCGCGAGCTCGTCGTCAAGGGCGTGATCAGTGACCACGAGCGGCTCGAGATCGAGGCGTCGCAGGATTTCATCTTCCGCGTGCGCAACGCGTTGCACTTTCTCACCGGCACGCATCAGGACCAGCTCACCTTCGAGTTCCAGGATCCGATCGCCGCCGAGCTCGGGTTCGTCGACGACGGCCACCGGAGGGCGCTCGTCGACTTCATGAAGACGTATTATGGTCACGCAACGGCGGTGCGGCGCTTCTCCGACACCGTGATCGAGCGCTGCACCGAGCGCCCCAATCCCTATCGGCTGATTGGACGAGTGGTCGGGCGCCGGATCCGGGACGGGATCCTCATCGTCAATCGGACGATCTCGGCGAACGGCGCCGAGGTGCTGCGGCGCGAGCCGGCCAACCTCGTCATGTTGTTTCGCGATGCGCAGCAGCACGGGGTGCAGCTGACCGAGGGCACGAAGCGCTTGATGCGCGAGCACCTCGACTTGATCGGCAAGGACGAGCGCCACGACCGTGCGTTCACCGCTCCCTTCCTCGAGATCCTCAGGGGGAAGCACAACGTTTGGGAGGCACTGCGCGAAATGCACGCCGTCGGCGTCCTTTGCCGGCTCTTTCCCGAGTTCGCGCGCATCGACGGCCTCGTGCAGCGCGACCTCTACCACATCTTCACCGTCGACGAGCATTCGTTGATGGGTATCCGCGAAATCGAGTGCCTGCGGCGCGGCACGTACAAGGAGAGCGCGCCGCTCCTCACCGATGTGATGCGCGAGATCGACCGCCCCGACATGCTCTTTCTCGCCATGCTCTTCCACGACGTCGGTAAGGGTCACGGCGAGGGCCATCCCGAGCGCGGAGCGTCGTACATCCGCGGGATCGCCGGGCGGCTCGGCCTCAACGAGGACGATGCGGCGCAGTGGGAGTTCCTCGTTCGGCAGCACCTCTACATGTCGCACCTCGCACAGCACCGAGACACGCACGACCCGCGCCTGGTCCGCGAGTTCGCGCGTATGGTGGGAAGTCTCGGGAACCTGCAGCTCCTCTACGTCCTCACCTTCGCCGACATGCGCGCGGTGGCGCCCAAGGTGTGGAACAACTGGCGCGACATGCTCCTCGGCGAGCTCTACATGCAGGCGCGCACGCTCTTCGAGCAGGGGCAGCTGGTCGAGGAGGCAGCGGGTGCGCACGCGACGCGCATCCGCCAGCGCGTGCTCGCGAGCGTCGAGGCAACGCGACGGCCGCCGTTGGAGACGTTCCTCGCAAGCATGCCTGAGGGCTACCTGACGACGACACCCGAGCCGCAGATCGTCGCCCACTTCGAGCTCATGAACCGGCTGCGCGAGGAGTGGAGCCTCCGTCCGGCGTCGGACCACACGCATCTCTTCGTCACTACGCTGCGCCACGTCGAAGAGTCCGAGTACAGCGAGTTCACCATCTGTACGCCGGATCGACCCGGTCTTTTCGCGATGATCACCGGCGTCCTCACCGCGCACGGCATGAACATCGTCGGAGCCCGCATCACGACCTCACGCGGGGGCATCGCGCTCGACAGCTTCCGCATCGGCCACATCGACGGTCGCGAGGTCGTACTCGAGGCCGAGCGCTGGGAGCGCGTGCAACAGGTGCTCGCCCGGGTGTTGCGTGGCGAGGTCGACGTCGGGGCGTTGGTCGCGTCCTCGCGGCGGCCTTCCATTCTCGAGCGCCCGGCGCGCGGCGAGGTCGTCACCGACGTCATCGCGGACAATGCCATCGCCGAGGACTACACGGTGCTCGACGTGATTACGCGTGATCGCGTCGGCGTCCTGTTCACGATCACCCACACGTTGCACCGCCTCGGTCTGGTGATCCACCTCGCCAAGATCACGACCCAGGTCCATCAGGTGTTCGACGTCTTCTACGTGACCGACGAAGGTGGGGCCAAGATCACCGACCCCGAACGGCTGGAGTGCGTCCGCACCGAGGTCGCGCGGCAGCTGCAGTCGTTGAGCGGCCCCGAGCCCCCGGCCGCGTGACGACACTCGACGACTGGATCGATCGCTTCCTCGCCTTCGCGGCGGCGGAGCGGGGATTCTCGCCGCACACCGTTGCGGCGTACGCCCGCGATCTCGCGCACCTCGGGGCGTTCGCGGAGGCGCACACGATTCGCGACGCGGCGGCCCTAGACGTGACGCTCCTGCGCGAGTTCCTCGCGAGCGAGCGCCGGCGCGGCCTCGCGGCTCGTAGCCAAGCACGCGCCGCCGCCGCGTTGCGGAGCTTCGGTCGCTTCCTCGTCCTCGAGCGCGTCGTCGCAGTGTCACCCGCCGCCGACCTGCAAGTACGGTCCGGCGTCGCGGTGCTGCCGCACGCGCCCGGTGCCGAGGATATGCGGATTCTCCTCGAGGCGCCCGCCGCCGACACCCCGCTCGGGCGCCGCGATCGTGCGATGCTCGAGCTCCTCTACGGCGCCGGCCTGCGCGTGTCGGAGGTGGTGCGGCTGCGGCCGGCGAACGTCGATCTGGAGGCGAACTGCGTCCGACTCGTGGGAAAGGGGAGCCGCGAGCGCGTGGTGCCGCTCGGACGGATGGCGCGGGCACGGCTCGAGGAGTACCAGAACCTCGCGCGGCCGCTCCTCGTCCGCGGCGCGCGCGCGCGCGCCGAGCTCTTCGTCTCTCGCCGGGGCGCACCGCTCTCGCGGCAGATGGTGTGGAAGGTGTTGAAGCGCTATTTGCGCGCGGCGTCGCTCGACCCGCGACTCTCGCCTCACAGCTTACGGCACGCCTTTGCGACGCATCTCCTTGACGGCGGCGCCGACCTGCGCGCCGTCCAGGCCATGCTCGGCCACGCCGACGTCGCAACGACGCAGATCTATACGCACGTCGCGCCGCGACGACTCCGTGAAGTGCATCGGCGCTACCATCCGCGTGATGCCGCCCCCGCTCGGCCGGCGCCTCGCGATGGGCGTCGCCACCCCGACTGAAACCGGACTCCCACCCCCCGTCAACGGTGTCTCGCACGCGGGAGCGAAGGCATTTTCAACGCGAAGTCATTGTCAACGCGAGTCGTTTCATTGCGCCTCTCGGAGTTGCTTGTTAGGAACAGCCATGGGAAATCCTGACCACGCGATCGAGCTGCTCCGCCAGCTCGCGCTCTGGTCGGTGCCGCTCTTGTTGGCGGTCATTGCTCATGAGGTTGCGCATGGGGTGGTGGCGCTGCGGTTGGGTGACGACACTGCGCAGCGGGCGGGGCGGCTGACGTTGAACCCGCTGCCGCACATCGATCCGATCGGCACCGTGATGCTGCCGGCGATCCTGCTCCTCGCCGGTGCGCCGGTTTTCGGTTACGCGAAACCGGTGCCGGTGAACTACGCCAACCTGCGCGAGCCCCGGCGCGGTATGGTGCTGGTCGCGCTCGCGGGTCCCCTCAGCAACGTCGCGCTCGCGGTGGTGAGCGCGGTGTTCTTTCGCGGAATCCTTTCGTATCTGGAAATGCTCGACGCGACGGCCGCGACCTTCAACGTGCAAGTCGCGACCTGGGTGCTGATCCCGTTGGGATTGATGGCGAAGATCAGCGTGCAGATGAACGTCGTCCTCGGCATTTTCAATTTGCTGCCGATTCCACCACTCGACGGCGGCCACGTTCTTACGGGGCTTCTGCCCTACGCTCTGGCGCGCCGGCTTGCTGCAGTGCAGCCCTTCGGGTTCATGATCCTCATGTTGCTGCTGATGACGCGCTCCATCGGGGTCGTGCTCGACGCGCCCGTGCGGTTGTTGCTGCGGGTGCTGCTGTGAGCGCCGCTCCGATGCGCATCGTGAGCGGCATGCGCCCGACGGGGCGGCTGCACCTCGGCCATCTGATCGGCACGCTGCACAACTGGCGACGACTCCAGGAGCGCGCCGAGTGCTTCTTCTTCGTCGCCGATTGGCACGCGCTCACCACCGACTACGACCGCAGCGAAGGCGTTGGCGCCAACGTCCTCGAGATGGTGATCGACTGGCTTGCTGCCGGCATCGACCCCACGCGGGCGACGATCTTCGTGCAATCCGCGGTGCCGGAGCACGCCGAGTTGCATCTGTTGCTCTCGATGATCACGCCGGTAAGCTGGCTCGAGCGTGTGCCGACCTACAAGGAGATGCAGCAGCAACTCGAGGATCGGGACCTCTCGACGTATGGATTCCTCGGCTACCCGGTGCTGCAGGCCGCCGACATCCTCATGTACGGCGCGACCGGCGTACCGGTCGGAGCCGACCAGGTGCCGCACGTCGAGCTCACGCGCGAGATCGCGCGCCGGTTCAATCACCTCTTCGGTGACACCTTCGCCGAACCGCAGGCGCTGCTCACCGAGACCCCGCGCGTGCCCGGGCTCGATGGCCGCAAGATGAGCAAGAGCTACGGCAACGCGGTCTATCTCGCCGACTCGGCGGCGGACGTGAAGCAGAAACTCTCGCGCATGATGACCGATCCGCGCCGCGCGCGCCGCCACGATCCGGGCGATCCCGACGACTGCCCAGCGTACAATCTACACCGCGTCTACTGCACCCCCGAGGAGCTCGCCGCCGCAGCGCACGGCTGCCGCACCGCCGGGATCGGCTGTCTCGAGTGCAAACAAATCATGATTGCACGCGCCGAGGAGGAGCTGGCGCCGCTCCGCGAGCGGCGCGCGCGGCTCGTGGAAAGACCCGACGACGTGCGCGCGCTGCTCGCGAGCGGTACGGCGCGGGCGCGTGTCGCCGCCGCGGAGATGATGGCGATCGTCCGCGAGCGCGTCGGGCTGGGGGGAGGCATATGAGCTACCGGGTGAAGCTCGAGGTCTTCGAGGGCCCGCTCGATCTGCTGCTGCATCTCATCAAGAAGGAGGAAGTCGACGTCTACGATATTCCGGTCGCGCGCATCACCGATCAGTACCTGCAGTACGTCGAGCTCATGCAGGATATGAACCTCGACGTCGCCGGCGAGTATCTGGTGATGGCGGCGACTCTCATGCACGTGAAGTCACGCATGCTGCTGCCACCTTCGGAGACCGACTCCGACGAGCCCGATGAAGATCCGCGCGCCGATCTCGTACAGCAGCTGCTCGAGTATCAACGCTATCGTGAGGCGGCGCTCGCGCTCGGCACCCGGCCGCTACTCCTGCGCGACGTGTTTCGGCGTGATCCGGATGCGCCGGTCCGCGACGAAGGCGAGGGAATTCGCCTGCGCGACGTCTCGCTCGCCGACCTTCTCGAGGCGTTCCGCGAGGTTCTCGAGCGTGCGACGCGCGAAAGCTTTCACGAGATCATCCACGAGGAGATCTCGGTTGCGGAGTGCGTGCAGGTGATCCTCGGGCGGTTGGAGGTCGACGGGGCGCTGCGATTCCGTGACCTCTTCGCGGGAGCGCCGAGCCGGCGACGGTTGGTGGCGACGTTTCTCGCGTTGCTCGAGCTGGTGAAGGTGCAGGCGGTGCGTGCGTGTCAGGAGGAGAAGTGCGGTGAGATTTTGCTCCTCCCGGGATCTGGCGCTACGGCCGTCGCTCTGGTCGACGGAGTGGAGGAGGACGACAATGGCCACTGAGGCGAACGGGGAGGATCTCCTGCCTGGTGATTCGGATCTGGATGAAGCCAACGTCGAAGCAAGTGGACACGCCGTCGACGAGCGGCTCCTCGGCATCCTCGAGAGCGTGCTCTTCGCGGCGGGCGAGCCGCTCTCGCTCGTGCGCCTCGCCGACGTGATCCCGGGACCGAGTCGCGCGGAGTTGCGCGCCGCGCTCGCCGAGCTCATGGCGCGCGCCGAGCACGAGCGGCGCGGTATCCGCCTCGTCGAGGTCGCGAACGGATACCAATTCCGCACCGATCCAGCGTACGCCGAGTGGGTACGGCGTCTTTTCCAACAGAAACCGTGGCGCCTCACACGCGCCACGCTCGAGACGTTGGCGATTGTCGCCTATAAGCAACCGATCACGCGCGCAGAGATCGAGGTGATTCGCGGCGTCGACGTCGACGGCGTCCTCGCCTCGCTCTTGTTGCGCAAGCTCGTGAAGATCGTCGGGCGTAAGGACGTGATCGGCCGTCCGCTCCTCTACGGTACGACACGGCAGTTCCTCGAGGTCTTCGGGCTCCGCGATCTCGCGAGCCTCCCGGCGCTGACCGAGGTCGCCGCGGCGGTGCCGGAGGCCGTGAGCGCAGGCGCGGCAGCGAGCGACGCCATGTGGAGCGGCGATGACAGCGGAAGCGAACACGACGGGAGTACGACTACAGAAGTGGCTGGCGGACGCGGGCATCTGCTCGCGGCGGGCGGCGGAAGGGCTGATCCGGCAGGGGAGAGTGAAGCTGAACGGCCGGACGGTGACCGAGCTCGGAACCCGCGCGACCCCGCATGATCGCATCGCGGTCGACGGCAAGCCGGTAGTCGCGCGGCGCGAGCCGCTGTACGTCCTTCTCCACAAGCCCGCGGGGATCGTGACGACGCTGCGCGACCCCGAGGGCCGTCCGACGGTGCGCACGCTGCTACCGCACGAGTTGCCGCGCGTCTTTCCCGTCGGTCGTCTCGACGTGCAGTCCACCGGTCTCCTCTTGCTCACGAACGATGGTGAACTGGCGGCGCGCCTCATGCACCCGCGCCATCACGTGGCGCGCACGTACCGCGTGAAGGTCCGTGGGCGGCCGGACGCACGCGCGCTCCTGCGCTTGCGGCGCGGCGTGCGACTCGATGACGGTCCGACGGATGCGGTGGAGGTGACGGTCGAGAAGGAGCTGCCGACGAAGACGTGGCTGCGAATCGTCGTACGCGAGGGACGCACGCATCTCGTGCGCCGACTCTGCCATGCGATCGGCCACGGCGCCGAGAAGCTGCAGCGAGTCGCCCTCGGCCCGCTCACCCTCGGCGGCCTCGAACTCGGGGAGGCGCGTATGCTCGCGCCTGCGGAGGTCTCGGCGTTGTACCGCGCCGTCGACCTCACGCGCTCCGTGCCGAGCCCGCGTGCCCGTGGCACCGGTCCCCGGCGTCGGCGCGCTGCGGGTGCGACGACGACATCGGTCCGGAATGCGACTCGCAGCGACGATCGCCGAGCGGCTCTGAAAGCCTCGGTGACCCCGCCGAAGTGACGGCAACGCTCGACTGCGTCACGGTCTTCGGCACATGCGTCGCGGCACATGCGCCGCGCGTGACGCGGTGCGGACGTCAGTTTCCTGTCCGGCCGGTCCACGTTTGGACCGGTTCCCCTGATTCGCCAGCGGAATCCCCAGCCATCTGCGCCCGTGCGCGCTGGCACGGATCGTGATTGACGGCGAGCGCTTGCGATGCGCTCCATGACGCGCCGCTTCCCGCGTAGCGCAAAATTCACACGAGGTGGAATTGCAAACGATGGCGAGTCTTCCTACAAGAAAGCGGGGAGTGGGAGGTGGGGAGATGAGAGATGGCAAGGACACAGCGTCACTGACTGCCACTGCGTTCACCGAGAACGGTTCCTTGTACGTCTCGGGAACACTCGATCCGTACGACGTCGAGAACCTCTACGAACAGTTCGCGACGCTCCGGCGCCCCGATCGCGGCGATGTGCGCGTCGAGGTCGAGCTCGGAGATGCCGCCACGAACAGTCCCGAGCTGCGTGCGTTCACGCGTCGCATGAAGCGGTTGCGGCGCCATGGTGTGACGGTGCACTTTTACGCCGCCCGCAGCCGCAAGCGCACGACCCTCCCGCCGCGTTGACACCTCGTACTGCAGCCGATAAGTAGCCGGACATCGCGCCGAGCGCGCGCCTGTCGCGGGGTGGAGCAGTCTGGTAGCTCGTCGGGCTCATAACCCGAAGGTCGGAGGTTCAAATCCTCCCCCCGCAACTCTTCACGTCGTGGCACTGTCGCCAGCGAACGTGATCCGTTGCGATCAGCGGCGAGGCCCGGCACGTCGTCCCGGGTCTCGCCTCGTTCGTGCGGCTCAGTAACGTGGCATCGTCGGGGCGACGTCGAGCGCCCAACGCTCGATGCCGCCCGCGAGGTTCGCGACGTTCGCGAACTCGTGCTGCTCGAGGAACGCGACCACGGCGGCGCTACGCTGTCCGTGATGGCAGTAGACGACGATCTCACGATCTGGATCGAGTTCGTGGAGCCGTGCCGGGACGTCGCCCATCGGTAGGTGCAGCGCGAACGCGAGGCGGCAGATCGCGATCTCCTCGGCCTCGCGGACGTCGAGGAGCAGCAGTCGCGCCCCGTCGTCGAGGCGCTGCTTCAGCTCGACAGGTGTGATCTCACGCATCGGCGCAACGGCGTACGCGCGGCGCGCCGCTCACGACCGCTCGTCCGGCGGCATGATCTCGCGGCGGGGCATCTCTTGCGGGCGCCGGCGCAGCGGCGTCGCCTGTTCGACGATCAGCCGACGACGGTCGTCGTGGTAGGAGAAGCACGTGTTGCGCATGCCCGGCACCGCCTGCAGCACGGCGGCGTGGCGCGCCGGCGGATCGTCCTCGGCCTCGCGAATCTCACGCGGTAGACCGCCGAAGAAACGCACGAAGTGGAGCTGGTACGCGGCCTGCGCGATCTCGACCACCAGCTCAGAGACGCGGTGACAACCGCTGCTGCCACCCACGACCGCACGCGCCGCTTGCGTGAAGCCGCGGGCGACGCGCATGCTGACCAGCTGCTGCATGTTGGGGTGCGTGAGGTTGCAGACGTTCGTGAACGGGCCGTTGCGCACCTCGGAGCGGGCGGCGACGATCTCGAGCGATGGGTGAACGATCTCGACCTCGGCCCTCACGTCATGCACTTCGTCGAGCAGGAACGCCTCGAGGAGAAAGCGGTCGCCTCCGAGGGGATAAATGTTCACTTCCTTGGTGCGGTGGTAGATCGCCGTGATCTCAGCCATTCCACGAGGATAGCGGCCGAGCGCGGCTGTGGGAAGTGCCGCCGTGCGCGGGCCGCAGCCGCGCGCGTGCAGCGGCGGCGGCGCGTCGGGCGGGACAGCCGCGCAGGTGGTCGTTCACCAAACCCATCGCTTGCATGAAGGCGTAGACCGTCGTCGGACCGACGAAGCGGAAGCCACGCGCTTTGAGATCACGCGCGAGCGCGCGCGAGGCGGCGGTCTCGCTCGGAATCTGCGCGCGCGACGCCGGACCCGCGCCGGCACCCGCGTCGGGGGCGAAGCCCCACACGTAGGCGGCGAACGACCCGAACTCGCGTTGGACGGCGAGCACACGTCGCGCGTTCTCGATCGCCGCCTCGATCTTGCCGCGATGACGCACGATGCCGCGATCGGCGAGGAGCCGGCGGACGTCGCGCGCGCCGAAGCGGGCGACGATCTCGGGATCGAACGCCGCGAAGACCGCGCGAAAGCGCGGCCGCTTGCGCAAGATGGTGAGCCACGACAGCCCCGCTTGGAAGCCTTCGAGGACGAGCTTCTCGTAGAGCCGATGGTCGTCCGTCAGCGGTCGGCCCCACTCCTCGTCGTGGTAGGCATGGTAAAGTGGATCCGACTCCGCCCACCAGCATCGCCGCGCGTCACGCATCGCTTCCTCACGTTTGAACGAAACGGTTCGCTCGTATAGCACACCCGAGACGCGCATGCGGTTCCAGGCACTCGACGCTCGTCGGGGAGATCTGGAGACCGCGTCGCGGTGGAGTGGGGGTCGATGGCGCACCAGTACATCTTCACCATGAAAGATCTGCGAAAGGTGTACCCTCCCGACCGCGAGGTTCTGCGTGGGATCTGGCTCGCGTTCCTGCCGGGCGCAAAGATTGGCGTCCTCGGCGCGAACGGCGCCGGCAAGAGCACGCTGCTCCGGATCATGGCGCGTGCCGAAACGGAATACTCCGGCGAGGCATTCCCCGCCGACGGTACGACGATCGGCTACCTCGCCCAGGAACCGCAGCTCGATCCCGCGAAAGACGTCCTCGACAACGTGATGGAAGGCGTGGCGGAGACCCGCGCGTTGCTGGCACGCTTCGAGGAAGTGAGCACGGCGCTCGGCGAGCCGATGGACGCCGACGCCATGGAGAAGCTGCTCGTCGAGCAGACGACGCTGCAGGATCGCATCGACGCCGCTAACGCCTGGGAGCTCGAGCGCAGCGTCGAGATTGCGATGGACGCACTGCGCTTGCCGCCGGGCGACGCCGTGGTGGAGACCCTCTCAGGCGGCGAGCGCCGTCGTGTCGCGCTCTGCCGTCTCCTGCTGCGCGCGCCGGATCTATTGCTCCTCGACGAGCCGACGAACCACCTCGATGCCGAGTCCGTCGCCTGGCTCGAGCGCCACCTCCAAGAATATCGCGGCACGGTGGTCGCGATCACGCACGATCGCTACTTCCTCGACAACGTCGCCGGCTGGATTCTCGAGCTCGATCGCGGTGCCGGCATCCCCTGGGAGGGCAACTACTCCTCCTGGCTCGAGCAGAAGGAGCGCCGCCTCGCCTCCGAGGAGAAGCAGGAGTCGGCGCGACGGCGGACGCTGGCGCGCGAGCTCGAGTGGGTGCGGATGGCGCCGCGCGCACGCCAGGCGAAGAGCAAGGCACGCCTCTCTGCCTACGAGGCGCTTCTCGGCGCCGAGGGCGAGCAGCGACGCGAGAGCGTCGAGATCGCGATCCCGATCGGTCCGCGTCTCGGTGACCTGGTAGTCGAGGCGCGCGAGCTCCGGAAAGGATACGGCGACCGCCTCCTCATCGACGATCTGTCGTTTACTCTACCGCCGGGCGGCATCGTCGGCGTCGTCGGACCCAACGGCGCGGGAAAGACGACGCTCTTCCGCATGATCACCGGCGCCGAGCAGCCGGATGCTGGTACGCTCCGAGTGGGCGACACGGTGCAGCTGGCCTACGTCGATCAGTCGCGCGACGCGCTCGCGCCCACGAAGACGGTATGGGAGGAGATCAGCGACGGCGCCGAACAGCTGAAGGTCGGCCGCCGCGAGGTCGCGTCCCGCGCCTACGTGGCGTCATTCAACTTCAAAGGAAGCGATCAGCAGAAGCGCGTCGGTGAGCTCTCGGGCGGCGAGCGCAACCGCGTGCACCTCGCGAAGCTGCTGAAGCGCGGCGGAAATCTCCTCCTCCTCGACGAGCCGACGAACGATCTCGACGTCGACACCTTGCGTGCGCTCGAAGATGCGCTCCTGCAATTCGCCGGCTGTGCCGTGGTCATCAGTCACGATCGGTGGTTCCTCGACCGCATCGCGACGCACATGCTGGCGTTCGAAGGCGAGAGCAAGGTCGTCTGGTTCGAGGGCAACTACGCCGACTACGAGGGCGACCGGCGGCGCCGCCTCGGTGTCGAGGCGGAGCATCCGCACCGCATCCGCTACAAGCGACTGACACGCGGCTGAAGCCAGGCCGCGTCTCGTCGGCGCAAGATGATGACGGGCGTGCGCGACGCTTCAGGGGACGAGCGCGCTCAAGCGGGAGCGTCGGCGCACGGCGGCGACGCGCCTCCACTCACCCGGGCGAAGCCGCGGCGGAGGAGCGTGCAGCGCGCGTCGTCGCCGTCGAGGGTGTCGCAGTCTCGTGCCTCGCAGAGCGCGACGCAGAACGTGAAGGCGAGGTCGTCGAACGCGTCGCATATGCCGGCGCGTGCGTCTTCCGTCTCCAGGGCGAGGGGAGCGTTTGCGAGATCGTCGAGGGCGGAGAGCCCGGGGGACGCGGCCCCCATGAGGAAGCCGCAAGCGAAGGCGATAGCGAATGCGCGGCGCATGGCAACGGTACGCAGCAAGCGCCATGCCGTCTGGCCGGGCGATCCACGTTGACGTTCCGAAGAACCAGGTGTTACGCTGCTGCCATCTGTCACGTTTGTGTCACGCGCGTTCCTGGAGGGCCCCCATGTGCCGCCTCACCTCGCTGATCATCTTCTGCTGCATCGTGGCGCTCGCCGACGTCGCCGGTGCCTCCGCAATCTACCGTTGGCGAGACGCAGCGGGTGAGTTGCACTTCGCAAATCGTGCCGAGGTCATCCCTGATGGCGCGATGGAGGTCGTGCAGCCGCTGCTTCCCGCGCGTGCGCCGCGCACACTCGCGGTAGCCGCGGTTCCGGTGGCAGGGCGATCGGCGATCGCGCCACGTACGCTCGACGCGCGCCTCGCCGGCGCGAGCGCAGGCGTCACGTGCGGTGTCCCGGATGGGCGCGGCGTTGCGGATGCGGTCGCGTCGCGCCTCGGCGTTCGTCAATTGGACGGCCTGACGTTGATCGTCGGTGGCATCCCGGTCGCATACAACTCCTCCGTTATGCGGTTCACCGTGAAAGATCCCGACGCCGACGCACCTGGGACGGCAGCGATCACGGAGGCGGCGATCGCATATCCCGTGGGATCAAGGTGCCCGGCGCGCCCGCCGCTCGAGCGTTATGCGGTCGCGTCCACGCGACACGTGCCGTCGCGGCGCCTTTGCGACGATTACCGACGGGCGTTCGCCGAGGTTGGGGTGGCGGTGAGCCGCGATCAGGGCGTGGCGCGCTCGTTGCGCGAGGTCGCCGATCGGTTCCTCGATTTCGCGGCGCGCGACTATACGGCCGGCGGACGGGGCGCGATCGTCGTGCAGCCGGCGGCGCTCACGACGCGCGCCTATGCGCAGGAGGAGCGTGTGCCGCTGCCGCCCTGGATCGTCGAGGCCCACATCGCCCAGACACACGAGCTCGGCGCCGAAAGCACGGATCTCGTCGACGAACTCACCGTGGCGCTCGAGGAGATCGACAGCGCGGCGCGCCGCGCCGGCTGTTGGTAAGGGTCACGCGATCTCCGGGTCAGTTCCACACGCCGAGGTTCGTCGAGCGCAGCGTCTTACTGCATTCCGGACAGGGAATGTCCTGTGCCAGACCCTCGAGGAGCGTGAGCTGTCCTTGGCAGTCCTTGCAACGATGCATGTCGAGCTTCGCGGAGAGATCGACGACCGACAGACGCTTGCACGTCGGGCACAGGCCGAGTCCGCCCCAGAAACGCGTTCGGCCCTCCTTGCCCCATCCGACGCGGAGATTTTCGGTGGTGAATCCGCAGCTCCGGCAGCTGAACTCGACGATCGATCCCATGACCCCTCCCAGCAATTTGCGAATGGTCGCAACCGTATGTGGGAGCGTTCCGCGCGTCAAGGAATACCGCCCGCGCCGCAGCGAACAGCCATGACCGTCGACAAGCACGTGCATCGCATGGTATGAGTGTGCGCGTAGTGTCCCGCCGCGGTGCCGGTTCAATGCATGGTTTCAACAGTCGGTGCGCGCGAACGACACGGAAAGGAGCCTCGTGGCACGAGATGATCTGATCCAAATCCAAGGGCGAGTGGTCGAGGCCCTCGCCGGTGGGCATTTCCGAGTGCAAGGAGATCAAGGGCATTCGTTTCTCGCTCGTATCAGTGGACGGCTCCGCCGGTTCCACATCAAAGTCGTTCCCGGCGATCGGGTGACGGTCGCCGTCTCACCGTACGACCTGTCGCACGGGTTCATCGTCTACCGCGGCAGCTGAACCTCGCGGGGTGCTTGCCGCCGCCTCGATCCCCCACGTTCCGGCGCTCCCGCCAAGATCACGGAAGCGGGTACGATCATGGATGCCATCGAGATCATCAAGCGCCGGTTGAAGGAAGACCGCGTCCCGGACGCGCCCGATCCCGACGACATCAGTGAGAAGAAGAAGCGTCCGCGTGAAGTTGCGTTCATGGACGTGAACCTCTGCTTCCCGTGCGGCAAATGTCCCGAGTTCTGCCCGGTGCAATGCATCGAGTATTTGGCGCCGGGCTCGGTGCCGAATCGCGGCGTGCAGCCGGTGCAAGACCGCTTTCACGAATGCATCGGGTGCTACATTTGCGTCGAGGTGTGCGCCCTCCTTACCGACTACGATGCGGTGCGGATGTACGACGTGAAGCTCGTCGAGGACGCGCTCGGCGTGAAAATCGGGGACAAGAAACCGGAGGAGTACCTGCCGGCGCGTCCGTACGAGGAGTACTTCTCCGAGGGTGGTTTATACCGCGAACTCGGGAAGGGATCGCGTATTCGCGAGAAGATGACCGTCGAGGAGCGCGCGGTTCTGAACGCCGCGCGCTGATCCCGAACGCGCGCTGGCAGCTAACGTTCCTGGGCGCTACCGGTCTCGTGATCCTGAACCATCCGACGTAACTTCTCGAACGCACGCCCGACGGTGACGGTGTAGCGCTGCTTCGTCCAACTTTCCTTCGTCCGCATCCGCAGCCAGCCGAGCTTCACGGCGTCGGGCTTGTTGCCCATCTCGCCCGTCGCCGCCTCGACGGCGGCCTGCTCGTCGCGGTCGAGGGCCTCGATGAATTCGCGCCTCACACCCCCGAGAATCTCTTTGCGCAGGTCGATTTTCAGGTCCGCCATCTGGACACGCTCGTTTGCGGGGCTGAGTGCGCGGCGCGTCCCGACTCAGAGCCGGCTGTGCGATTCCAACTCGACGCTCTCGATCGGGAGGATCCACGGGCTGAGCGTTTGCTTGAGCCGGCGTCGTACCGCGGAGACCGACCAATCCATCTGTCGGCACACCGACGGGAAGCTGAGCACATGCGTTTCCGGATCGCTGAAGAAGTACCGAAGGGCGGTATCGCGTTGGCGGACGTCGGCACTGCGCAGATCGTCGAACGCGGTGCTCACGACGGCGATCATGAGATGCTCGATGCCGCTCATCTTCTGCAACGGCCGACGCACCTCGGGGGCGGGGGGAAACGGGGGGATGGAGCTACGACCCATGACGTCCTGCCTCCTCAACGAACCGCGACCGCATCCTGCATCGCGCGATCTCGACGCACGTCTCGTCGAGGCGCGGTCGTACTGTGACCGGCGCGTACTATGCGCTTCGCGAAGTCCGTAGTCAAACATCATGTTTTTTGTTTGACAATCAGACGAACCGCATCCTATGTGGGGCCGACGTCATCTACCCAACGGGTCGATCGCAGTGTAACCGCGGACGGCCTGGTGGGTTTTTCGTGCCGGAGGAACGATGGGTACCAAGTTGTACGTGGGGAATTTGCCATTCGGAGTGACCTCGCAGGAGCTCGGGGAGCTGTTTTCCCAAGCGGGCGAGGTAGTGTCGTCCAACATCATTACGGACCGATTCTCCGGCCAGTCGCGCGGCTTCGGATTCGTCGAGATGGTGAGCGACGAGGTTGCGCAAAAGGCGATCAACCAGTTCAACGACTTCCAGATGAAGGGCCGCGGTCTCAAAGTGAACGAGGCGAAGCCCCGCGACAATCGTGCCGGTGGTGGCGGGGGTGGTGGCGGTGATCGCGGTGATCGCGGCGGTGGCGGCCGACGCTGGTAGCGCGACTCACCTCACCCCGCGCACGCTGACCTCTGGATCCCGCCGCATTCCGGGATCCGCCGGCGACCCACTCGCCGACGCATGTGGTTCAACCTGACGCACATATTGCGTCAATATGGAACACCGATGCGCCGACGACGGCGACCGCGCTCGTCGCCTGCGACACGCGGAGCACGCTTGACGCAGGCGAGGGCGCGTTCTACAGACGCCGCTTGCACCGTTTGCGGAGGAGGGACGCATGCCGGGCTGGTTTCAACGTCCTAAGCTCGAGGCGAGCTTCACGGCCACGCATGCGATCAGTGACGAGTTCGCGCGCACGATCGAAGTCGTAGGCGACCTCGCGCTGCGCAACGATGGCAGCGACGCCGAGCTTGGCGACGTCGAGATGATGGTCATCGCCGGTTTTCGACGCATTCCCCTCGAAGTGCCGACTGAATGGCGGACGCTCCGGCTCGAGAACGGCGCGGCCAGGACGGGGTCGGTGCGCTGGTTGCTGACACTCGATGCACCGCTTCGGGCGGAGGGCGGTGAGCTCTACGTGAGCATGCGTGACCAGAAGCGGAAGAAGTGGGAGTGGCGGCTGCCATTCGTGTTCGAGCGTCGCTAGGCGGCACGAAGGTGCCGCCTCCGTCGGCGTTTCCAGTCGACATGGCCGCGCATGCCTCCACAAATTGGCGCGCCTGAAAACGCCGGGTTGCCGCGATTCACATGCGCGACGCGATCAGCGGCAGTATGAGGAGCAGTTGGATCGCGTCGAATGTGCCGTGGGCGACGGCGCATACCGCGAGGTCCTGCGTGCGATGGAACGCGCGGCCGAGTACCCAGCCGATCACCAGGACCCCGCCGCCCATGATCGGCGATCCGTAGTTTACGTGGCTGAGCGCGAAGGCGAGCGTAGCGATCGCAAGGCCGACGCGCGACTGGAGAAAGCCTCGGAAGAACGCCTCCTCGACGACCATGGCGACGCCGATCAACGACAGCCGCAACGGGAGGGGACGCCGCGCCAGCCAGACCATCAGCTCCACGAACCCCGCGTGCGGCGCCGTGCCCGCCGTGCGCGCGACGATGCCGAGTACGATCATCGCCGTCATCGTGACCAGCCAACCAAAGACGCCGACACCGATGCCCTCGGCGACGCGCGCCGCCCAATGTCCTCGCGGCAGGTACAGGAATGATCGCAGGGGGGGACGGCCTCGAAGGAAGAACCACAGCAGCAGAAACGCCGCGAGCACGCCCTGTCCCTCGAAGAGCTTGAGGGTATCGATCGTCTCGACGGTGAGCGGTTCGCCCCGCCAGAACGTTGCGATCGGGAGCGCCACGATGAGTAGCAGCACGGCGCCGAGCAGGCCGTACGCGCAAACGGCGCGCCACGGCGTCGGGAACTCGCCGGCGGTCGATCGGACGGTCACGCGCCGCCGGCTTGCTGCTCCGCGCCGGCGATGCGAAGATTCGTGCCGATCCGCGGGTTGCTCGAGCCCACGGGGTCCATCATGCGGAGGATGGAATGCTGAAGATCGGTGACGTGGTGGTAACGATGTCGCATCCCGGTCCGTTCACGATCGTCGACATCAAAGGCGATGCGCTCACCATCGTGACGGCGCAGGGACTGCAAAAAGTGGTGCGATCGGCCAACGTGCGGGCGCTCGAAAAAGCGAAGCCGGCGCCGTCCTGACGGCGCGCTGAACGCACCGTGGCGACGCCGGCCCGCGTTGCCGCGGACCGTCTGTCGGCCGGCGGGCCGTGTCGGCGGCGGATTACTTCTTTGCGCCGAGCACCGACTGCTTGAAGCTTTTCGCGACCGTGAAGCCCACCTTCTTGCGCGCGGGGATCTTGATCGCTTCGCCGGTCTGGGGATTGCGACCCATGCGCGCCTTCATCGAGCGCAGCCGCCATCCGCCGAGATCCGGAATCTTCACCGTGTCGCCCTTCTTCACCGCCTTGCGCACGGTGTCGACGAGCGCTCCGATCACCGCCTCCGCCTGTTTGCGGGAGGTGCCGGAGTCCTCCGCCAACTTCCCAACCAACTGTGTCTTCGTCATGTGCACTCCCCTTGTGGTTTAGTGAAAACGACGCGCACCCTAAGGCAGTCATCGGCAAGCTGTCAAGCAGAGAGACGGCTCGGGAAGCCACGAACTACGCGCTCGAGCGCGTTGCGCCGTGTGCGACGAACGCGCCGCTCAGGCGTTGGCGGCAAGTGTCGTCCGCGGTGACCGTGCTCCGCGTACGCCGGCGAGGAACGTGAGCAGCAGCCGGTTGAACCGCGACGCCCGTTCGAGGTTGGGGCTGTGCGCGCAATCGTCGAACACGACGAGCTCGGCGTCGGCGATGCCAGCGGCAAGCCGCTCGCCGAGCGCGAGCGGCGTAATCACGTCGGCGCGACCCCAGACGATGAGGGTTGGCGCGACGATGTTCGTGAGCCGCTCGTCGAGGAACTCGGCGCCGTATGCGAGCTGGCGGAGGACCTCCGTGCGGGTGGTCAGTTCGCGCCGACAAGTGCGAAGCACGTCGCGGAGGACGAAACGTGGTAGCCGCGGCGGCTGGCGGAAATTGGCTGCCATCAGATCGCGGACGTCGTCGGCCGTCTCCGGTAGCAGCACCCGCTGCAGCGAGAGATCGGGATCGAACCGTAGCCCGGCGGCATCGACGACGACCAGGCGCGCGACGAGATCGGGGTGCGTCGCTGCAAACGCGAGAGTGATCCAGCCGCCCATCGAGTGGCCGACCAAACGCACGGGCTCGCAGCCGAGGTGGGTGATCAAGTCGTGCAGGCAGGCGACCTGAAACGCGATCGTGCGCTCGTCGGCGACCCGCTCCGAGGCACCGAAACCGGGGAGGTCGGGAGCGACTACGGTGAAATGACGGCGGACTGCGGGTAATTGCGCGTGCCAGTTGACGCTCGCCTCGGTGCCGAAGCCGTGGACGAAGACGACCGGGTCGCCGTGACCGCCGCTCCAAACACGGACCTGCGCGCGCGGCAGCCGGACGCGTTGCGAACGCAAGCCGGCGAGGCAAAGGCGCGCTCCGACCGCGTGCCGAAAGAGCTCGGTCGGTCGCAGATAGCCGTAGCCGGCGAGACCGGCGGCACCGGCGAGCAAAAGCGACGGGTCCATCGAACCGAAGTGTGGCGCGGCGAGGCGCGGCGCGCAAGTCGGTATTCGCAGCGGCGGCGCGCCGGTGGTGACGTTGACGCCCTCGCGTGCCGCCGGTAGAGGACGCGGATGGCGAACATCCTGTGTCCGTGGTGCGGTTGTCCGATCGCGGTCGATCGCGGCATCCGGCGCCACGGCGTCGTGTACTGCTGCCGCGGATGCGCCACGTGGATCGCGTGCGAGCTTCCGGGGTGTGCGCGCACGGCGCGGCATGCGGCGCATCCACCCGACGTGAGCTTGCCCGAGACGCGCGATCGTCCGGCGGCGCAGCGCGAGGCGCGGCAGTGACGCCGGCGTACGCGATGGGCTTTGCGTGCGCTGCCTATCCGCTATAAGGGTGACCACATGACGCGCGAGCAGTTCCTCGTCGCCGGACGCCTTCCCGAGGAGGACGAGACATCGGCGGTCGCGCGCGCGCTCGGCGACAACTTCGCGGCGACGCGCCTCTCGGACGCGATCGCCTGGGCGCGCAAGTACTCTTTCTTCAGCTACCCGTTCGTGACCGCGTGCTGCGGCATGGAGTTCATGGCGGTATCTGGTGCACGCTTCGACCTCGATCGCTTCGGCTTGTCATTACCCCGTTTCACTCCCCGCCAGGCCGACCTCTTGATGGTCGTCGGCACGATCACCCATCGCCAAGCGCCGATCCTGCTGCGCATCTACCGGCAGATGGCGGAGCCGAAATGGGTGATGTCCTTCGGCGCGTGTACGAGTTCGGGCGGTCCGTACAATAACTACGCCGTCGTGCAGGGTATCGACACGATCATTCCGGTCGACATCTACGTGCCGGGCTGTCCGCCGCATCCGCAAGCGGTCATCGACGGCCTCCTGAAGCTGCAAGAGCGCGTGCAACACGAACGACCCGGTGTCCCCTATCACGGCCGCCACGGGAGCGGTCGACCCCTGCAGACCTGAACGCGCCGATGGCGAAGATCACCGTCGACGGAACCGTCGTCGAGGTGCCCGACGGCGGCATGCTGCTGCCGGCGCTCCTCGATCACGGCGTACAGATCCCGCACTACTGTTTCCATCCAAAGCTCTCGATCGACGGCAGCTGCCGCATGTGCCTCGTGAAGGTGGAGGGCATGCCGAAGCTCACCATCTCCTGCAACACGCCGGTGCGCGACGGTATGGCCGTCGATACCCGCGGGTCGGAGGTCGCAAAGGCGCGCCAGGGCGTCCTCGAGCTGCTGCTCGTCAACCATCCGCTCGATTGCCCGATCTGCGACCAGGCGGGCGAGTGCTATCTCCAGGACTACGCATTCGAGTACGGCACGCGTGAGGCGCGTACGCTGGAGCCGCGCCGCAAGCTATTGAAGCGCATCGACATCGGCCCGCACGTCGTCCTCGATCAGGAGCGCTGCATCCTCTGCCGTCGCTGTGTGCGCTTCTGTCGCGAGATCACGGAGACGGCGGAGCTCGCGGTCTTCAACATGGGCGATCGCTCCGTCATCGATACGCTTCCCGGCGAGCCGCTCACCAATGACTACTCGATCTGCACCGCCGACATCTGTCCCGTGGGCGCGCTCCTCAGCAAGGACTTCCACCACAAGATGCGTGTGTGGTTCCTCGACGAGACGGAGAGCGTCTGTTCGAGCTGCGCCAACGGCTGCAACATCAAGATCGGCACCGCACGGCGGCGGATCCAACGACTCCTTCCGCGTCGCAACGACGCCGTGAACGAGACCTGGATGTGTGACCACGGCCGCCTGCGCTACGCCTTCGTCAACGACGCACGCGTGCGCGTGCCGTCCATGGGGCGCGGGAGCACGGCGGTCGCGACAGCTTGGGACGATGCCCTCGACGAGGCGGCGCGACGCCTCGGTGTCCTGGCGCGCGCCGACGGCGGTAGCGCCCTCGCCGCGATCGTCTCTCCACACCTCACCAACGAGGAACTCTTCGTCTTCCGTCGCGTCGTCGCCGGCGGCTTGCGAACGGCGCAACGCGACGCCGCCATACCGCTCGGCCGCGCCGACGACTTTCTCATCAAGGCGGAGAAGGCGGCAAACGGCCAGGGTGCGCGCGATCTCGGCCTGGTCGCCGGAGCGGGCGACCTCGATCTCGCCGGCATTCGCGCCGCTATCGAGGCGGGCACGATCCGTGGACTCCTCGTCACCGGTACCGACGTCTGGGAGCTCTGGGGTGAGCGCAGTGAGCTATTTGCGCGACTCGAGACGCTCGTCGTCGTCGCCACCAACGAGCACCCGCTGCTGGCGTTTGCCGACGTCGTACTTCCCGGGCTGACCTTCGCGGAGAAGGATGGCACGTTCACGAACCACGCGGGACGCGTGCAGCGCGTGCGCCGGGCGCTCGATCCCGCCGAGCAGCCGAGCGACGGCAACATCTTTCTCGCCCTCGGCCGCCGACTCGGCATGGAAATTCCGCCCGGACCGTTCGAGCCCGCGGCGGTGTTCCGCGAGATCGCGCAGACAGTGCCGCGCTACCGCGACATCGCCTGGGACGCGATCGGAAGCGGCGGCGTTCCGACCGCAGAGGCGTAGTGGCGAGCACGGTCGTCACCGTCGAGCGGCGCCCGCGATCGCGGGCCATGGACACGATGGGTCCGTGGCTCATCGTCCGCGGGCTGCTCGTAACCGCCCGCCACTTTTTCCGAAATCTCCTCGGGTTCCTGCGCCGCCGGCCGACGATCGCGACGATCCTCTATCCGGAGGAGGCCCAACAGTGGTCACCGGCGATGCGGGGCATGCCGGTTCTCGTACAGATGGAGAACGGCAAGGAGCGCTGCGTCGCCTGCGGCCTCTGCGAGTGGGCGTGCCCGGTCGATTGCATCACCATTTATCCCGCCGAGACGAGCGACGAGGTCGAGCGCTATCCCGAGATCTTCACCATCGACATGTCGCGCTGCATGTTCTGCGGCTTTTGCGAGGAGGCATGTCCGGAGGAGGCGATCGTGATGAGCCAACGGGTCGCGATTGCGACGACGGAATGGCGCGGGAGCCTGTGGGAAAAGCGTGACCTCCTCGTGCCCGTGCGCGAGCTCGGTACTCGGCTCGACCATATCCGGCGCGATTACGAACGTCCCGCGGTACCGGCCGCGGCACCGGTCACCGAGCGGGTCGAGAAGCAATGAGCGACGGCACGCAGCAGCCGATCGAGGCGCCCCGGTCCGACCCAGCGGTGCTGGCGCTGTTGCGGGAGCGCTTCCCCGAGGCGGTCCTCGCGACGCATGCCTACCGCGGCGATGCGACGGCGGAGGTCGCGCCCGCGTCGCTGCTCGAGGTGTGCACGTTCCTGCGAGACGATCCGGCGCTTGCCTTCGACTTTCTCGTCGACGTCACCGCCGTCGACTACATCGGCAGCGTGCCCCGCTTCGAGGTCGTCTACCATCTCTACTCGCTCCCTCGGAATCATCGCGTGCGACTGAAGGCACGCGTGCCGGAGGAGAGCCCGCGCATCGCCTCCGTGACGTCGATCTGGCGCGGCGCGAACTGGCTCGAGCGCGAGACCTTCGACATGTACGGCATTCACTTCGAGGGACATCCGGACCTGCGTCGCATCTATCTGTACGAGGAGTTCCAGGGACATCCGCTGCGCAAGGACTATCCCAAGGAAAAGCGTCAGCCGCTCGTGACCGCACGCGATGTCGCGGCACCGCAGGCGGCGCGCAGCGAGGCACGCGATCGCGAGCGATATGGACGCTGGCAATAGGGCGCCGTTCCCCGACGATCTTCATACGCAGCCGATGGAGATCCAGATGGGTCCATCGCACCCGTCGACGCACGGGACGGTCAAGATCACCCTCAAGCTCGACGGCGAGCGCATCGTCGATTCACAGGTCGAGGTCGGCTACCTGCACCGTGGCTTCGAGAAGGAGTGCGAGAGCGGCGAGTACTACAAAGCGATCCCGTACACCGATCGCCTGAACTACGCGAGCCCGATGATCAACAACGTCGGCTACTGCCTCGCCGCCGAAAAGCTCTTCGGAGTCGCGGCGCCGATTCGGGCGCAGTACTTGCGCACGATCGCCTGCGAGCTGTCGCGCATGAGCGATCACTTCACCTGCATCGGCGCGGCCGCGCTCGAGCTCGCGGCGCTGACACCGTTTCTCTACTGCGTCCAGGCGCGTGAGCAGATCTGGGACCTGCACGAGTCGTTGTGCGGCGCGCGTGTGACCACGAACTACGTGCGCATCGGCGGCCTGCAGAGCGATCTGCAACCCGGGTTCGAGGAGATCTGCCGCGCCAAGGTCGCCGCCGCCTTGCGGCTCTTCGGCGACGTCGACGAGCTGCTGACGAAGAACCCGATCTTCCGCGATCGCATGGAAGGTACGGGTGCCTTGCCGGCGGAGACGTTGCTTGCGTACGGTGTCACCGGACCGCTGTTGCGCGCCGCCGGCGTGCCCTACGACGTGCGCCGCGCCGAGCCGTACCTCGTCTACGATCGGCTCGACTTCGACGTGCCCGTCGGTGCCAGTGGCGACAACTACGACCGCTACCTCGTTCGATTCGCGGAGTTGCGCCAGAGCGCGCGCATCATCGAGCAGGCGTTGCGCGATCTTCCGGACGGGCCGGTCGATGTCGAAGACCCGCGGTTTCGCTGGCCTGCGAAGGGCAAGGTCTTCAATCGCATGGAGGAACTGATCGATCAGTTCAAGCTCGTCACCGAGGGCATGCGGCCGCCCGCGGGCGAGGTCTACCAGGCCGTCGAAGGCGCGAACGGCGAACTCGGCTTCTACCTCGTCAGCAACGGCACTGGAAAGCCGTGGAAGTGTCGCTGTCGCGCCCCGAGCTTCAGCAACACACAGGCGCTGCGCGACATGATCCAGGGCGCGCTCCTCGCCGACGTGATTCCGACCTTTGACATGGTGAACATGATCGGCGGCGAGTGCGATCGATGAGCGCGGCCGTCGGTGGTGCTGCTGTACTCTCCGACGCGGTGAAGGACGCCATTCGGACGGAGGTGGGCAAGTACCCGCAACCGCGCTCGGCGCTCCTCATCGCGCTCCACCTAGTGCAGGACGAGATCGGCTACGTACCGCTCGAGGCGCAGCGCCAGGTTGCCGGCCTCCTCGGCATCCGGCCGATTGAGGTGCGCGAGGTAGTCTCATTCTACCCGATGTACCACGAGCATCCCGTTGGGCGGCGGAACATCCAGGTATGCGTCAACATCGCCTGCGCGCTCGCGGGCGCCCGCCAGGTGGTGCGTGCGCTCGAGGAGCGGCTTGGCGTCGCCGCCGGCGAGGGCACGAGCGACGGTGCATACTCACTCGAGGAGGTGCAGTGCCTCGGTTCGTGCGGGACGGCGGTGTGCGTGCAAGTGAACAACGAGCCGTACATCGAGGGTGTGCGATCGGACGGGATCGACGATCTCCTCAGGAAGGTGTGCTAGTGGCGGTCGAGCGCTACTTGTTGCCGCCCGAGGGCAGCGACCGGCGGCTGCTCGCCGCGTACCGTCAGGCCGGAGGTTACGCAGCCGCGGCGCGCGCGCTGCGCGAGATGACGCCCGAGGCAGTCGTCGAGGAGGTGAAAGCGTCGGGGTTGCGCGGCCGCGGCGGTGCCGGCTTCACGACCGGCCAGAAGTGGAGCTTCATGCCGAAGCCCGGCGGGCCGAAGCCAAGCTATCTCGCCTGCAATGCCGACGAGAGCGAGCCCGGGACCTTCAAGGACCGCCAAATCATGGAGCGCAACCCGCACCTCTTTCTCGAGGGGCTCATCATCGCCGGCTACGCGATCCACGCGCGCGCGGCCTACGTCTACATCCGTGGCGAGTACGTGACCGCGTTTCGTATCCTCTCCAAGGCGCTCGGCGAGGCATGCGACGCGGGCCTGCTCGGCAAGGGGCTTTTCGGGACCGATCGCGAGTACGACATCCATCTGATGCGCGGCGCGGGGGCGTACATCTGCGGTGAGGAGACCGGGATGATCGAGTCCGCGGAAGGACGGAAGGGACAGCCGCGGAAGCGTCCGCCGTTTCCGGCGGTGTACGGTCTCTGGGGGTGTCCGACGACCGTCAACAACGTCGAGACGGTATCGCACGTGCCGGCGATCATCACGCGCGGTGCGGCGTGGTTCAAGTCGATCGGTACGCCGACGAGCACCGGGAACACGCTCTTCGGCGTGAGCGGACACGTCAACCGACCCGGTGTCTACGAGCTGCCGCTCGGTACCCGGTTGCGCGAGATCATCGAGACGCACGCCGGAGGGGTGCGCGGTGGCCGTGCGCTCAAGGCAATCATACCAGGCGGTGTCTCCATGCCGGTGCTGTCTGCGGAGCAGGTCGACGTCGCGATGGATCACGAGTCGCTGAAGCAGGTCGGGACGCTCTTGGGAACCGGCGGTATCGTGGTCATGGACGAGACCACGTGCATGGTGCGCGCGGCGCTCGTCATCAGCCGCTTCTTCCGCCACGAGACCTGCGGCCAGTGCACACAATGCCGCGAGGGCACCGCCTGGCTGTACCAGCTGCTGCATCGCATCGAAGCGGGGGAAGGAAGCGACGTCGACCTAAAGACGATCGAATCGGTCGGCGGCTACATGGAGGGGCAAACGATCTGCGCCTTGTCCGACGCCGCGGCCTGGGCGGCGACGGGATTCTTGCGACGCTTCCGCCCCGAGTTCGAGGCGCACGTCCACAAGCGACGATGTCCGCTCCCGGAGAGCTTCGAGGCATGAGCGCGAACGAGCCCGCCATCCGTCGCAATCTGATCGTGCAAGGCTGGGGCACGCCGCAGGTGACGATCGGCAGCCTGAACGAGCCGCGCGAGCGCTCGGAGAACGGCGTCACGTTCAACGAGAAGTGGGTCTATCGCGTGCCGCAGCACGGGACGGAGGCCGCTCGCGAGCGTATCATCTACTGGCTGCGGTACGATTTCGTCGCGGCGTTTCTCGTCGAGCCCGACGGTCGCGTCGTGCGGGCGGATCCGCGCACACTGCTGGTCGGTCTGCGTGATCGTCTCTATCACCCACCGACGCGCGGCGATCGTGCCGACGCCTGACGGCGGCATCCGGCTGTCAGGATCTTCTGCGTGTGACCAGTGCGCGTTTCCTCGAGCGCGCCCGCGATGCTCGTGGCGTACGCGCTCGTCGAAGGCGCATTGCAACTGTCACCTCAAATGGTGATTGACCCCCGCCGCACGTCGATCGTACAGTCGCCTCGCTCACTCCGACACTCCCACCTGATGCGTGAGGGTTCCATGTTGCAGGCACGGATCGTCTCGACGCGAGGCTCACTGTATTTCGCGGCCGAAGCTACACCCTACGACCTCGAGACCTTGCGCACGCACATTCGCGACTTTCAGACGGCGAAGGCGAGTGACGTCCGGTTGGAGTTGAGCCTCGATCGCGGCGGAGCCGACGACGTCATGACGTTGCAAGTGTCGGCGTGGTTACGTCGACTCGCGGCCGACGGCGTTCAGGTGAGTGTGCGTTCGCCGGCCGAGCTCGCGCACGGCGGCGCCGCGGTGGCGCGGCAACATTCACGTCGGTGACTCACGTCGTGGTCTCCCCGGGGGTACGCAGGTCGGGATTGATGGCGCGCATCGAGCACGCCGCGGGCACGCGCCGGCCCCCCGCGTAGCGGCGCGGCGTGTGGCATCACTTTTTGCGTCGTCGGCCGCGGGAGCGGTGGTAGCGGTCGAGTCCTTCGTTCAGCAGCGCGAGGATCACTTCGCGCTTCTTCGCCTTCAAGTCCTTCGCCAAGCGATCGATTCTGCTCGTCAGCTCCTTCGGGACGTAGAGCGCGAGCAGTTTGGTTTCACTTTCTCTTTCTCGTCCGTACAGATCTTGGAGTCGCAGATTGGCGTTCATCGACACCTCCTCGCACTGCTTGCCGCCGGCACGCGACCCAAACGCTGAAGCTACATGCGAATGTACCGGTGGCGTTATCGAGAGACAAGTGTGACCATCGTAGACATTGCCGCACGGTCGTGCGCTATAACGGAAACAGGGTAGTCGCAGACGGTGGGTGCAACGCTGGCGACGCGACGATGCACTCGCGTTACGGCCGCCGCAAGCACATCGGCGCCGGTGGCGCGTCCCGCGCGGCTGGCGTGATCAGCGTTCGAGCTGAATCGTGCCGCGCGCGTGATCGACCGAGTAGCGGCGGAATTGATTGAGGAAGCTCAAACCAATGATGCCGACGAGCGGCGGCTCGACCGCGTCCATCACGACCGCCTCGACGCCGCCGAGGCGCGCGTCCTCGACTTGAATCGAATCGAGCCGGACCAAGTCGGCCTCCACCTCACCGTTGGCGGTGGCGACCGCGACCGTCGCACCC
The DNA here is from genome assembly GCA_016200545.1 of Deltaproteobacteria bacterium. Lineage (GTDB taxonomy): Bacteria > Desulfobacterota > Binatia > UTPRO1 > UTPRO1 > DP-19. The sequence continues at coordinate 96,314 of JACQEO010000026.1, forward strand.
ACGACCGGCATGACCCCGAGTTGCTGTGCCGTCTTGCGCGTCAGTACGCAGTATGACGAGCCGGTGTCGATCAGCATCGGTCCGCGGAGTGCGTCGTTCAAGGTGCCATCGACGATGAGATGAGTCGCGCCCCCCGAGAGCGGAATGTGATGACGGGACGGGGCACCGGTCGCGGCACGAGTCGGACTGCGATCCGCTGGCGGGGCGACTCGTGCCAGGTCTTCCACGGGTCGCTCGTCATGCCACCGGAACTGCGCGCTTGCCGAAGGACCGAGGACGAGGACGGCACCGACCCCGAGCGCACCGAGCCAGCGGCGCGCTCGGCGTTCAGACGCCGGCTGCGGCACTGAGTCGGTGCTGCTCGAGCAGAATCTTGATCTTGCGAACCAGATCGGCGCCGCTGAAGGGCTTCGTGATGTAGTACTCGGCGCCCATCGCGAGCCCCCTCTCGACGTCGTCCTGTGTCGACTTCGCGGTCAGGAAGATCACCGGGACGTGCCGCGTACGCTCCTGGCTCTTCATGAATTTGAAGACCTCGTAGCCGTCGACTTCCGGCATCATGACGTCGAGGATCACGAGATCGACGTCCGACTGACCGAGGAACTGGATCGCTTCCCTGCCGCCGAGGCACTTCGTCGGGCGCATCCCTTCGACGCGCAGTCGGGTCTCCACCAACTCGGCGATCATTGGATGGTCCTCAACGATGAGGATCCGCGTGCCGTGACCGTCGCCAGCCTTCATCTGTCTTTTCGATTCCATGATTCGCCTCGTGTCGTTGAACGTCTCACCCGTGCTCGTTGGTGTCGTCCGGCGCCGCCGGTCATGGCGTTTTCCCACCGATCAGCGTGCTGATGTCGTCGCCCATGGCACCTCGCATCAGCAGCAGTGCGGCGGCGATGCCGAGCGCGATGACAGCGAGGACGATTGCGTACTCGGTCACCGCCTCGGCGCGCGTTCCGCCGATGAACGCATGTAGTCGGTCCAGGCGCCCGCGGGCGGTCGCAAGTACGTGCGATCGGTCCATCACGAGATCCCGTACTTCTCGAGCTTGCGATAGAGCGTGCGCCGGCTCAGGCCGAGGAGGCGTGCGGCCTCCATGCGCTTCCCCCCCGCGGCTTCGAGCGCCTTACGGATCTGATCGCGCTCCGCTGCCTGGATCGTGAGGTCGAAGTCGGGTGCGAGCGCGAGCGACGCGGGTATGGCGGCGAGCGCTGCGGCCTCGGGCGCGGCGCTGAAGAACTGCACCGGTAGATGCTCGGGCAGGATCACCGGCCCGTGTGCCACGATCAGCGCACGCTCGATCACGTTCAGGAGCTCGCGGATGTTTCCCGGCCACGAATAGGTGCGGAATACCTGCAGGACGGGTTCGGAGATCTCGCTGACGTCCTTCTGCAGTCGACGCGACAATCGGGCGAGAAAGTGATCGCACAAGAGATCGACGTCCTCGATCCGCCGTCGCAGTGGCGGCAGGGTGATCGCGCCGACGTTGAGGCGATAGTAGAGGTCCTCGCGAAACTCACCGGTTTCCACCATGGCGTCGAGATCGCGATTGGTGGCGGCGATGATGCGGATGTCGATGCGGATCGCCTCAGGCGAGCCGACACGCTTGATTTCGCGATTCTCGATCACGCGTAGCAACTTCGCCTGCACCGCTGGCGAGAGCTCGCCGATCTCGTCGAGGAAGATGCTGCCACCGTGTGCCGACTCGAAGAGGCCCTTGCGGTCACGATCGGCGCCGGTGAAAGCGCCGCGCACGTGGCCGAAGAGCTCGCTCTCGAGCAACGTCGGCGCGAGGGTCGTGCAGTTGCAGGTGACGAGCGGGCGCTCCCGGAGCGGACTCAAGTCGTGCAACGCACGCGCGACGAGCTCCTTGCCGGTGCCGCTCTCACCGGTGATGAGTGCCGTGGTCGGGTAGCGAGCGAGACGCTCGATGAACGAGAAGATCTCGAGCATCTCCTGGCTGCGCGCGATCATGCCGTGAAACTCCACCTGTCCCTGGAGGCGCTGTTGCAGGATCTTGTTTTCGCTGCGGAGCCGGCGGCGCTCGAATACGACATCAAGGATGCGCTCCAGGCGGCGGAAATCGATCGGCTTCTCGATGTAGTCGGTGGCGCCGGCCTGAATTGCCTCGACCGCGTCCTTGACCGACGAGTAGGCCGTCATCAACACCAGCTGGACGTCGGGATCCTGTCCCTTGATGTGATGCAGGAGTTCAATACCGCTCATGCCCGGCATGCGAACGTCGGAGAGGATGAGGTCGACCGGGGCGGCGGCGAGGGCGTCCAGCGCGGCGGTGGCGCTCTCCGCCGTGGTGACGGCGAAGTCGCGTTCGCTCAGAAACAGCTGCAGAATGCGCCGAATGTCGGGATCGTCCTCGACCACGAGCACCCGATATCTGTCGTGCAGTCCCATGAGCCTCCTGAATGACTCCGCATCACGCGCAGCAAGTGCGCCATCGAGACCGACCTGTCCGGGTCGTGCTCGGCACGCCGCGTTTGCGGTAGAGGGCGGGGTCGCAAGACGCATGCCACGCAGTGAGCCAGCTCGGTACAGAATCCTTAGTTGGCTGTTGCCACGACAGCGGAGGGTTTTCAGCATGCAATCGCGCCGTCGATCTCACGACGACGTGACCGAGCTCGGCCATCGGCGTCAATCCCGTGACGAGAGTGCGCGTTCTCGTCGCGTCCGAGCGTTCAAAATGGTCGGATGACGTACCAGAGCGGGGCACGCTCCTTGCTGGTTCGCATCGCGCACGGAACGCTCGTGATGACGATCATCCGTCCGACCATCGACCACGTCGCGGTCGCGAGGTGCACGACTCATGCACGCTGACGCCCATAGCCCGGTCCATGAGGCCGACGCGATGCGACTCGCGCGCGGAGCCCTGCTCGTCGCGCTCGCGCCGCTCTTGGTGTCGGCGCCGCGCGACGTCGTGATCGCCGCGTTCGTGACGCTCGCGCTGGCGATCACCGGAGCATTCACGTGGCGTCGACGGCGTGCCGCGTTGGCGCAGGCGCGGACGACGCGAGCGGCTGCACGCGGCGAACCGCCCGGTGTCAGCGCAGGATGCGACGATGCGCTTGCGCCCGAGCTGACGTGGGCCCTCGCCGTCGCCTCCGATGCGGTGCTCGTCACCGACGTCCATGGCACGATCGTGCAAGCGAGCGCGCAGGCACGCGCGATCCTCGGCGACGAGATTCGGCGCGGGAAGGCATTCCCGGCGCGCGAAGGCTGCGCGGCGGCGCTGGCGGACGCCAACGACTTCGCGCGTGCGGTGCGCCAGCTATATGCCGACCCCACCGCCCACGGCGGCGGCGAGATCTCAGCCGTCCACGACGACCGGCTGCGCGCCTACGAGTGGACGAGCGAGCCCGTGTGCGCCGCCGACGGTGGCGTCGTCGGACGTGGCTTCGTGCTACGCGATCGCACCCAAGAGCGCGAGCTCTCGACGCTCAGGCGCGAGTTCCTGTCGACCGTCTCCCACGAGCTGCGGACGCCGCTCACGTCCGTCAAAGGATCCCTGCAGCTCGTTCTCGGCAAAGCATCCGCGCTCTCCGCCATCGAGCGCGAGCTACTGGCGATCAGCCTCAAGAACACCGACCGTTTGATCCGACTGATCAACGACATCCTCGACATCTCTCGGCTGGAACTCGGCAAGATGGATTTGACCTTCGCGTCCGTCGCGCCCGAGTCGTTGATCGAAGAGGCGATCGCCGGGTTGCGCGCCTATGCCGCCGGTCGTGACATCGCGATCGGTTGCGAGCTCGAAGTGGACCTACCGCCCCTCGCCGGCGATCGTGACCGTCTGATCCAGGTGCTCACGAATCTGGTGTCGAACGCCGTGAAGTTCTCGCCGACCGGCGGCCGCGTGCTGGTACGTGCGACGTGCGCGGCGGGCAACCTTCGCATCGCCGTGCGCGACTGGGGCATCGGTATTCGCGCTTGCGATCACGGCCGTCTTTTCCAGCGCTTTCAGCGCTTGCATCCTGGTCGCAGCGAGGAGCCGGGCACCGGCCTCGGGCTCGCGATCTCGAAGGCGATCGTAGACCGCCACGGCGGCCGGATCACCGTCGAGAGCGAAGAGGATCTGGGCTCGACGTTCACCGTCGTGCTGCCGCTCGTGGCGCCGGGCACTGCGGTGTCACCGGCCGGCGGTGAGGCTGTGGCGCTCACGGTGCCGCGGCCGACGCTCCTCTTGATCGACGACGACGCGGACTTTGGCACCGTGCTCGAAGTGTCGCTCGGGGCGACCTACCGGCTGTTGCGCGTCGAGCGCGGCGTGCAGGCGCTCGATGTCGCGCGTGTCGAGCGGCCCGATCTCATCCTCCTCGACGTGGTGCTGCCGGATCTGAGTGGCTACGACGTCCTGCGCATCCTGCAGCATAGCGAGGCGACATGTCAGATCCCGGTGGTGATGCTCACGGTGCAGCCCGAGCGCATGCTGGCACGCGGGCTCGGTGCCGCCGATGTGGTGGCGAAGCCAGTCGACGTCGAGGAGCTGCGCCGTGCCATCGCGCGCACGCTGCGCCCAGCGGCGGCCGGCACCGCGCTCCGGGTCGCCGTCGGCCCGTTGTCCGTGCGCGCGACGGCGCCGCTCCTCGCGGCCCTCGAAGCGGGAGGTCACGCCGTCTTCACGGCCGGCGACACCTGGGAGTTGGTGCGTTGCGCCGACGAATATCAGGCGGACGTCGCGATCGTCGACGCCGCCACGGAAACCGGTGAGGAGGGCGCGATCGCCTTCCTGCGCGGCCACACGAGCACGCGCCGCTTGCCGCTCGTGCTGCTCACCGCCGACGCCGCCGGTCCGTTGGCGAGCGGCTGTACGTCGGTGGCGCCGAGCGTCGGTGACGCCGAGGTGGTGCGAGCGGTGGAGGAAGCGGCGGGGTGCGCGCGCGTGCCGCGCGCAAACGTCGGCGTCGCCTAGCGGGATCTCGTGATGCGACCCGGTGTTCGCGCCGAGGTCAGCGGACGACGGCGGCGCGCTTCTTCAGCAACGTCTGGATCGCGCGCCACGCGAGCTTGCTCGGCGTGGCGTGTCCGTTCTCCCAGCGGTTGACGGTCGAGACCGTGACTGCGATGGCATGTGCGAACTCCTCCTGCGTGAGGCCGAGGCGGCGGCGCAGGTCTCGGATGGATTGGGGTCCCGTAGGGTTCTCCGTGGAGCCCGGGTCACTCTCGCGATCCATACGTCGCTGTCCTCCGCTCGGTGTCAGGTGCCGCCGTGTAGACCACGGCGGGTGCAGTGGCAGGCAGCAACCCGCGTGCCACGCCAGGTGCATTGCAGAACGCCGGCACGCCCCGAGGTCGGTTGCGGACGAGCGGCAGCATGATGGCGAGTCGCCAAGCGAGTGACAGCGGCGCGCCCGCGCCTCCGTTGCCTTGCAGAGCCGTGTTTCGCTATCGTTGTTGCATGCGCTTCCGCACAGAACGAAGGAGGAGAGTCATGACGAAGCTACGAACGTTGGTGGTGCTCGCGCTCGCGAGCGCGGCCGTGATCGTCATCACGGCGACGGTTCGTGCGGCCGGCACCCCTGAAGACACCGTACGCCAGTATCTGAAGGCGATGCAGAATCAGAAGTACGACGAGGCCTACAAGGAGGTTTCCAAGGCGATGGCCGGTGGTAAGGACTCCGAAGCCTGGGCCAAGGAGCAGAAGTACATGATGCAGTCGGCCGAGGTGAAAATCTTCAAGTTCGATGTCTACCCGGCGAAAATCGATGGAAGCACGGCGAAGGTCCCGAACATTCTCAGCTCCCAGGACAAGTTTTTGAACCAGCTCGGCGCCGACGAGTACGAGCTCTACACGGTCATCAAGGAGAACGGCGACTGGAGAATCGATCAGCAGGAGCAGGTCGACAAATCCGAGCAGCCAAAGTGGTTCACGAAGAAGGCGGGCTGAGACCGGCCTCGGCTGTTGACTCCGGCGACGTTCCGGGGCACTATTGAGCCTTGCGTAATATAGTAACGGTTATAGGAGGCCGGCTTGCTTCCAGAATGCCGCCACCAAAGGCGGACGGCGTTGCATCCGTCGGAGCGCGCGGCGCGCATGCCAGCTGAGTTCCCAGAGATCGTCCGGGCA
>JACQEO010000020.1 GCA_016200545.1 Deltaproteobacteria bacterium
CCGGCAAGACATCGCCGCCTCCCACTCATAGGTGACGTCGGTCGCTCGACATTATGCGGAGTCAACGCCGCGCCAGCCCCGCCAGAACACGGCCTCGGCGATCGCTGGCTCCGCATAATCGAGCGCTCCGCATCACACGGGTTATGCTGATCTCAGCATAAGCCGTGGTAGACGACGAGGTTGATCCGCGGCTTCGGGATCAAGACCGCGAGCTTTTCCAAGAATTCCACCGGGTCGAAGACAAGTGCGCGGGTGCCGTCGGCCCACGGGTGCGCGAGCGTCAGGCCGACGCGCCCGTCGGGGAAGAGCTCGAGGCGCTCTTGGGCAAGCGGCGGCCGCAAGAGGTAGTGGCACAAGCGCTCGAGCCCGGCGCGATCGTCGGCGCGCACGATGCGACCAGCATGGAGATCGAAGCCCGCGTCGCGGGCGTGCCACGGCGCATCCTTGGCCGGGCCCGGCGCATCGGGATCGACGCCGAGGCGGAGCACGCGCGCGCCGGGCGTGCGGCCGAGGAGACTCCGCCCCGCAACCGACGCGGCCGCGAGCGCGGCGAGCGCGGGGGGCGTCCTCGCGGAGCGCATCGCCTGCCGCGTCCGGATCGTCGTCGGATCGTAGGAAGTCCGAACGGCCTTTTGGGTTGACACCCCATTGGACCTTCGCCCTCTATAGCGCGGATGAACGGCCCCTCCCGGCGCCCCGTCGACCGCGGGTGCGATCCGGCGAGCGGATGCCGACAGGCCGAACGGATCAGCGAGCGGCGTGTAGACGGTCGCGACGGGTCGGTCAAGACACACCGCGGCGACCAACATGCATCGCCGGGGTGGGACGGGGCGCGCCATACCGGCGGGGCGCTCCCCTCACTCAGGGAAATCAAACGCCAGGGTGCCGTCGGTGCCGGGCGGAGGACGCGCGGGGCAGAGGTCGGGCAGCTCGGTCGGGAGAGCGAGGTGGCGGAGGAGGCGCGTGACGACGGCGGGATCCTCGATCGTCGCGATCAGGCGAAGACGTCCGCCGCAGTGCGAACAAGCAAGGACGTCGATCGCAAAGACCCGGCGCAGAAGATCGGCCCACGCCCAGTAGCGACGGGATGGCCGCACGGTCGCCGTGTCCACCGCCGCCGTCGTTGCACCGAGCGGACTCGTTGGGTCGCTCGCGGGCAGCGCTTGAGCACAGTCGGCTGGCGCAGGCGCGCCAGAAGGCGGTGGTGTCAATCGGCAGGTTGGCGGCACGGCGGCAGATGGTGGGTAGGCCGTCCGGACAGTGTGCGCGCGCCCGCGGGCATGGGCGGCCAGGACGCCATGATATAGTAGCAGATTGACACGCGGGCGGGGCACGAGCACCGCCAACTTCTCGAGCAGCTCGAGCGGCTGGAAGAGGAGCCGGCGGGTGCCGTCGCTCCATGGGTGGGTCAGCGTGTAGAGGACGCGCCCATCGCGGAGGCGTTCAAGTCGCCCTTGGGCGAGCGGTGGGCGCAGCAGGTACTGACAGAGCCGCTCCAACCCGGCGCAATCGTCGGCGCGCACGGTGCGGTTCGCGTGGAGGTCGAAGCCCGCGAGGTGCGCATGGCGCGGATCACGCGAGGTCACCCAAGGCGCGTCGGGGTCGCGCCCGATGCGCATGACCGGCGCGCCCGGACGCGTGCCGAAGACGCTCTGGCCCTGCACGGACGCGGCGCAGACGGTGGCGAGCATCGGGGAGGTCTCGGCGAACGGATCGATCGGCACGGTCGCCTCGGTCTCGCCGCCGAGCGTGAGCCCGTGACGGCCGAGCAGGCGCAGGACCCGCCGCCGGATGGTCGCGAGCAGGCGTGCCACCTCGCGGTCGGTGGGTGGCGGCGCCGGATCGAAGCGGACGGCACCGGTCGCATCGGCGGCGAAAACACCGTCGAGCACGAGGGTGTGAAAATGGACGTTGACGTTCACCGCGCTTCCGAATCTCTGGATGGCCGTCACCGCCCCCGTCCGGCCATCCGCGATGCTGCGGCGGCGCGCGCGGCGGCGCTCGAAGCCCAAGAGAGCACGAACGTAGACGGCGAGCACTGCGCGGCAGAGCCCGTGGTCCCACGCGAGGAGATAGCGGAGACGATAGGGCAGGCCAGCACCCACTGGCGGACCGGGACGGCGGGAAGGACGTGGTCGACCAAGTGCGCGGCGCGCTCGGCCATCAACCCCACAGCATGATGCGCGGAGGACTGACGTCCGCGCCGTGACCTACCCCTGGCATCCGTTGCGAGGGCGAGACTTCGTCGTTCGTGTCCATGGCCGCGGCGAACTGGTCCGCTGCGTCGCCGTGGACGATCCGAGCGGTGCGAGCATCCTGCTGCCGCACTGGATGCTCGATGCCGTTGCGTGCGCAGCGATGCGTCGTACGAGTGCAGCGTCCGTCTCCATCGCGGCCCTCGAGGATTTGCGGCAGTTGCTCGTCGACGCGCGCGCGTTGGACAGGTCGCCCACGTCGCGCCGGCCTACGCACGCCCACCGGCGCGCACTACACGCGCGCGCTGGTGGCGTCGGTGCGCCACCTGCGGGGGATCGAGGCCTGCTCGGAAGAACGGCGACGCGCCGAAGGCTGGCTCACGTGCGAAGAGGCGGCGGCGCTGCTGCACGTCGATCCGAAGACGGTGCGCCGTGCGGCCGCGCGCAACGGCTTGCCGGCGATCCGGCCCCTTGCCAACGGCCCCTGGATCTTCGCGCGGAGCGACATCGTTGGAACCGCGACAGCCGAGCGCGTAGCGACGAGGGCGCGCGCACGACGCAACAACCAGGACGCAGGACCAACGCCAGATCAGCTCTCCCTCGATATTCCGCGCCCATAGCAAGGTGACGTCTCATGAAGCGTGCTCCATGCGCCGGCCGCCGCAGCTCGGGCAAAACCCGCGGCCCTTGCACGAGAAGGGGACCAGACGCTCGGCGTGGCAGTCCGCGCACCGAAAGCGCGCAAAGCCGCGGGCCCAGACGCCGCACGTGAGGAAGTCACGGAACTCCTGCTCGACGAAGGCCGGGAGGCCGCCCTCGTCATGGTCGGTTGCGGCGCGGAGAAACGTTGCGAGATGCTCGCGCACGAGACCGTGGAGCACGGTGTGCTCGGCGGCGCGAGGCCGGTACGCTTGCGTGCTCGTGACACGCGCAGGCTCGGCGGAGGCCACGCCGAGCCGAATGAGCGACGGGGACAACCCGAGCGAGACTACGAATAGCCGTCACATCCGTGGCATCGCCGCGCCGGGCGTTGGGTCGAGTGCGCACCTGGTGAATTCTCGGTGAGAGTGCGCCATCCATTCTCACTCCCGGGCGCGACGCCCAGCACGAGCGGTAGCGAGCGGGGGGCGACATGCGCTAGCGCTCCAAGGAGGCGAGCGTCTCGGCGAAGGCGCTGTACGCGGACGAGTCGAAGAGGACGACGCGCACCTCGGCGGGCGCGCCGGGCGCGGCCTCGGCGAGGGGGTAGCCGCAAATGTCGATCGAGATCGCGGGAAAGGCAACGGTGCGAAGGCGATGCGAGCGCGCAGCGTGAGGCTGCTCTCATGACAGGCGGCGAGGAAGCGCGGCACCTCGGGGTTGCGGCTGTCGATCGGTCCGACGCTCCCGGCACAAGGGAAACGGTGGAAGTGCACCGGCAGCTTTCGGTCGGCGCATCATTGTGCTACCATGTGCTACGTGGCGGCGACGACCAATCGTGTCGGAGTGCGAGCGCTGCGACAGAATCTCAGCGTGCACCTGCGGCGCGTACGCGCCGGGGCCACCTTGGAAGTCACGGAGCACGGCCGTCCGGTCGCGGTCCTGGCGCCGTTGCCGCGACCGACGACGGCTCTGGCGCACCTGATCGCGGCCGGTCGGGCGACCCCGGCAAAGGACGATCTGCTGAAACTCGCGCCGCCGCGCGGCCGGCCGTCGACCCGGGTCGGCAACGCGCTCCGCGCGCTGCGACGTGACGAGCGGTGAGCGGTCGCGTCGCTTATCTCGACAGCTCGGCGTTGGTGAAGCTCGTCGTCTCGGAGCCCGAGAGTCGCGCGCTCTTCGAGTTCCTCGCTGATTGGCCCGACCGCGTGGTGAGCGCGCTCGCGCGCGTCGAGGTGCCACGAGCGTTGGCGCGAGCGCATGCCTCGCGCGCCGCGCACCGTCGCGCGCAGGCGACGCTCGCGCACGTCGTGGTGATCGGAATCGACGACGACGTGTTATCGCGCGCCGCGCGAGTCGAACCGAGGTCTCTGCGGTCGCTCGACGCCCTCCATCTCGCGACGGCGATCGGCCTCGGCGAGGACCTCGGCGTGTTCGTGACCTATGATGATCGACTCGCGGCCGCGGCGGCACGGGCGGCGCTGCGCGTCGAAGCGCCCGGCTGACGCGCGCCGCGCGCCGCCGCTCACGCCGAAGCTCACCGCCGTCGTGCCGGAGACGTCGCTCGCGCGGTGCTGGTCCACCTGGCTGGTCCTCGCACCTTGCCGTTTGAATCACCTCTCCGACTCGTCTAGCGTGACGCCGCTCGACGAAAGGAGTCCCGCCGTGGCCGAGCTCGAAACCTTCCGCGAGGAGACCCGCCGCTGGTTGCAGGCGAACGCGCCGGCGTCGATGTACACGCCCTACAAGACGCAGGACGAGCTCTGTTGGGGCGGCAAGAAGATGCAGTGTCCGCCGGACACCAAGCGCTGGCTCGAAGTCATGGCCGAGCGCGGATGGACGGCGCCGACGTGGCCGAAGGAGTACGGTGGCGGCGGGCTCGCCAAAGCGGAGGCGAAGATCCTCGCCGAGGAGATGGGGAAGCTCAGGCTCCGGCCGCCGCTCATCGGCTTCGGGCTCTCGATGATCGGGCCGCTCCTCTTGCAAGAGGGCAGCGAGGAGCTGCGGCGGGCGCACGTGCCGGCGATCGCCAAGGGCGAGATCCGTTGGTGCCAGGGCTATTCCGAGCCGGGCGCGGGCTCCGACTTGGCGAGCCTGCAGACGAAGGCGATCCGCGACGGCGACATCTTCGTCGTGAATGGGCAGAAGGTGTGGACGTCCTACGGCGACAAGGCCGACTGGATGTTCGTCCTCGTCCGCACCGACTTCGAGGCGAAGAAGCAGGACGGCATCACCTTCCTCCTGATGGACATGACGTCACCCGGCGTCTCGGTGCGGCCGATTCTTTTGATCAGCGGCTCGTCGCCCTTCACCGAGACCTTCCTCTCCGACGTGCGGGTACCGGTGCGGAACGTCGTCGGCAACGTGAACGCCGGTTGGGCGATGGCGAAGGTGCTCCTCGGTCACGAGCGCACGATGATCGCCGACGCCTTCAAAGAGCGCGACGACGCGAAGCGCCTGGTGAGCCTCGCGCGCGAGTACGTCGGCGAGGCGGACGGGTGCATCGCCGATCCGCTGCTGCGCGACGCGATCACGCAGGTGGCGATGGATCAGGCGTGCCTCGACCTCACGCTCGAGCGCTCGCGCGACAACATGAAGGCGGGCCACAAGCCCGGCCCGGAGACGTCGATCTTCAAGTACTACGGCACCGAGCTCAACATGCGCCGGCGCGAGCTCATGGTGTCGATCACAGGTCCACAGGGCCTCGGCTGGGAGGGCCCGGGCTACGACGAGGACGAGCTCAAGCTCACACGCGACTGGCTGCGCTCGCGCGGCAACTCGATCGAGGGCGGCACCTCGGAAGTGCAGCTCAACATCATCGCCAAGCGCGTGCTCGGCCTGCCGGACTGAACGGAGCGACGTCGTGGACCTCGTACTCTCGGAAGAGCAGGAGCTGCTCGCGCGCACGGTGCGCGAGTTCGTGAACGGGCGCTCGTCGCTGAAGCGCGTCCGCCGGCTGCGCGATAGACATGACGCCGACGGCTTTTCGCGCGAGCTGTGGCGCGAGATGGCGGCGCTCGGCTGGCTCGGCATCGTCGTGCCCGAGGAGTACGGCGGCGCCGGGCTCGGCTGGCTCGAGCTGATGGTCGTCCTCGAGGAGCTCGGTCGCGGGCTCATGCCCGAGCCGATGATCTCGACCGTCCTCCTCGGTACGAGCGCGCTCCTCCTCGGCGGCACCGACGCGCACAAGCGCGAGCACCTGCCGGCCGTCGCCGGCGGCGAGCGCCTGCTCGCGGTCGCCTACGAGGAGCCGCGCAGCCGCTACGATCTCAACCACGTCGAGGCCCGCGCCGAGAAGAGCGGCAGCGGCTGGCTGCTGAGCGGGGAGAAGGCGCACGTCCTCGACGGCCACGTCGCCGACTGGCTGATCGTCTCGGCACGCACGTCGGGCGGGCCGCGCGCTGCCGGAGGCATCACGCTCTTCGTGCTGCGTGCCGACACGCCGGGCGTGACGATCGAGCGGCAGTCGCGCATCGACAGCCGCAACGCCGCCCGCGTCCGTCTCGACGACGTGCGCGTCGGCGCCGAGACGGTGCTCGGCACCGTCGATCACGGCGGCGCCCTCCTCGCGCGCGTCCTCGACCGCGCGACGATCGGTCTCACCGCCGAGATGCTCGGCGGCATGACGGCCGCGCTCGAGATGACGGTCGAGTATCTGAAAACGCGCGTCCAGTTCGGGGTGTTGATCGGTACCTTCCAGGCGCTCAAACACCGGGCGGCGAAGATGTACATCGAAACCGAGCTCGCGCGCTCGGTCGTGATGGGCGCGCATCGCGCCCTCGACGAGGGTCGTGACGACGGCACGATCGCGCGCCTCGCGAGTGTCGCCAAGGCGCGCTGCGCCGACGCCTTCAATCTCATCGCCAAAGAGGGCGTGCAGATGCACGGCGGCATCGGCATGACCGACGAGCACGACATCGGCCTCTTCCTGAAGCGCGCCCGCGTCGCCGAGATGACCTTCGGCGACGCCGGACATCATCGCGACCGGGTAGCGCGGCTCGAGGGGTACTGAGACCGCCGGTCGTATTGTGCCGCTCAACCGCCTCCGGGCTCAGTGGACGAGACTCCAGAACGAGAGCACGAGCGCCGGCAACGCGAAGAGGAGGAGGCCGATCAGATCCGCCCGGGTGAGGGAGGTGTTCTCGGGGGAGGATCCCGGCGCCGCCAGTCGTCGCTCGCGCGCGATCAGGAACAACGGAACGCTGACGCTGATCGCGACGAGATACCCGAGCACGACGTACACCCACACGTAGCCGATTCCGAGGCGACGCGCCTCGATGACCATCCACACCACGACCGCGACCCCGAGGAGAAAGATGTCGACCATGATCGACACGCTCGCCGGGGTGGCGAGCGTCTCTCGCCAGAACTGCACCGTGCCGGTCAGCGGATTCGACCCGATGTACGTGAGGTTTTGATGCCAGGTGGCCGCGAGAGCGAACACGGCGATCAGCGCGTAGAGCGCACACAGCAGGGTTCGGGAAACGCGGACGTCGGCGATGCGGTCCATGTATGGGTACCTCCACGACACTCCTTCCACGGGGCCAGGCGCGCGCGCAATCTCACGACCAGAAGTCGTCGACGGTGAAGAGATCCCAGACGAACTCCCAGATCTCAACGATCCGACCCTCCTCGATCCGCATGCGCAGGCACGTCGGGTTATCGAGGACCTTGCCGTTGCGCTCGGCGCGCCCGCGGAAGAGCGCGACCGCGTGGCGGTCATTGGCGACGATGTCGATGAGCTCGAGGTGGAAGGTCCCGCCCGTCAATCCAGCCACGTTCATGAGGAAGCCGAGGATGGCGTCGCGGCCGCGATGGCTGCCGGCGAGCTTGCCGTGACGACCGGGGAAGTGCCACACGGCGTGCTCGGGGATGGTCGCCTGGATGGCCGGCAGATCGGCCTTCTCGAAGGCGGCGAACATCGCGCGGACGTGGGTGGCGTTCGGATGCTCCGACATGGCGACTCCGTTGGGCGGCCGGGCGCGAGCGCGCCCGCGGCTCACGCCGCCGCGGGTTTGTAGTAGAAGCGAACGTCGGTGATCTTGCCGTCGCGGACGCGATAGACGGCGGCCTCGGACCACTGATTGCGCTGCTTGGTGGCGTGCGGCGTCACGTCGTGGCGCATCTCGACGACGACGGAGTCGGGTCCGACGTGGACGCCGAGGATCTCGGTGCCGTGGACGATCCGACTCTCCTCCCATCCCTTGCAGGCGGCGACGAGCGCGTCACGTCCGCCGGAAATCGACTGCCCGTTCTCCGACTGCGTCGCGTCCGGGGCATAGAGCTCGAGGATCGCCTCGCGGTACTTGCGGGCGCGGCAGAGCGCCACGAGGTGGTCGGCGATTTCACGTGTGGTCATGAGTTGGTGAGACGCGTGTACTTGTCGAGGATGCCGAGGACCTTGTCGCGCGGCTCGGGCGGCACCCAGAAGATTGCGCGCTCGACGCCCGCTTCGGCGTACTGTTTCAACGTGTCCGGATCGCCGGGGGCGCCGAACACGGTGACCGGGAAGTCGCTCGGCTGCTTGCCGGCGGCGCGGGCGCGCTCCGCGAGGTCTTTCATGCCCGCGATGATGCCGGCGCTGCGCATGCCGATCGGCATCCAGCCGTCGCAGAAATCGACGACGCGTTGCCGCGCCCGGGGTGTATCGCCGCCCATGAGGATCGGCGGATGCGGCTTTCGCGCCGGCTTCGGGAACGACCAGATCGGATCGAAGTCGACGAACTCGCCGTGGAACTCCGCCTCGTCCTTGGTCCAGATTTCTTTCATGGCGAGGACGCGCTCGCGCAGCAGCTTCCAGCGCGTTTTGAAGGCGGTGCCGTGGTTTTCCATCTCCTCGACGTTCCAGCCGCCGCCGATGCCGAAGATCATGCGACCGTTGGAGAGGAAGTCGACGGTCGCGACCTCCTTCGCCATGACGATCGGGTCACGCTCGACGACCAGGCAGATGCCACTGCCGATCTTGATGGTCTTGGTGACGGCGGCCGCCGCCGCGAGTGCGACGAAAAGATCGTGGGTGTGCCAGTACTCCTTCGGCAGGTCGGCGCCACCCGGCCAGGGGCTCCGCCGGCTCGCGGGAATGTGCGTGTGCTCCGGGAAGAAGAGCGATTCGAACCCGCGTTCCTCCGCCGCGACCGCCAGCTCGTCGGGCCGCAGCGCGTAGTCCGTCGCGAACATGAGGACGCCGAATTTCATGGAGGTCTCCGTCGCGGTCGCGATCGTCAGGCGTTGACTGCCGCCGCGGTCATGGTCTCGGTGGCGGCTTCGATCTCGCCGATGACCCGTTCGAGGTGGTGGTCGAGGGACTGCATGTACTCGTAGAGCGCCTTGTGGACGATCGCGAATGCGAGCGCGTCGGCGATCGCGGCGGGGCGCTTCATGAGCGTCGCCCCGAGGAGCGAGAGGGTGAACCAGGCGCGGCGCGGCGACGTCGAGAGGACGGTGTCGCGGAGGACGCGGGCGGCGAGGCGCAGCTCCTCGCGACGGATGGCGAGGCCTTCGCCGACCTGGCGACCGCGATTCAGGATGAACTCGAGCGTGCGTGTGCGGAAGTTCCGGAACTCGTAGAGCTCTGCGATGAGCTTGCGGTAACCCTTGTAGAGCTCGATCCGGCTCATCGCCTTCGGCAGGATGTTGGAGAAGACGAACTGGTCGCCCACGCTCTCCGCGATCAGGCGGCCTTCCTTCGCCATGCGCTCGTGGAGCGGCGTCTTCGGCATCGCCTGCAGCATGCCGGTCATGGAGACGGGGATGCGCGCGTCTTGGATGAAGCGCAGCTGCTCCTCGAAAATCGACTCGTCGTCGGCGTCGAAGCCGACGATCATCCCGGCCTGCACCTGAATGCCGTACGACTGGATCTTGCGGACGTTGTCGACGAGGTTGCCGCGCATGTTCTGCGTCTTCTTGGTCTCCTGGAGCGACGCCTTCCGCGGGCTCTCGATGCCGATGAAGATGGTCGTGAAGCGGGCGGCGCGCAGCAGCTCGAGCAGCTCGTCGTCCTGGGCGACGTTCAGGGAGACCTCGGTATTGAAGTACATCGGATGGCCGTGCGCCTCGCTCCACGTGGCGATCGTCCGCAGCAGCTCCTTCGCGAGCTTTTTGTTGCCGATGAAGTTGTCGTCGACGAGGAAGACCTGCGTCGCCCCGAGGCGGTGGCACTCCTCGATCTCCGCCATCACCTGCGGCACGCCCTTCACACGCGGGCGTCGCCCGTAGACGACGATGATGTCGCAGAACTCGCAGTTGAACGGGCAGCCGCGCGCGAACTGGATCGTCATCGCGTGGTACTGATCGACCTTGAGGAGGTCGAACCGCGGCGTCGGTGAGGTGGTGAGGTCGGGCTTCTCCGCGGGGCGGTACTCGGCCTGCGGGGCGCCGCGCGCGAAGTCGGCGAGGAACTGCGGCCAGGTCTCCTCCGCTTCGTCGACGAAGAGGACGTTGCAGGTGCCGCGCAGGTCTTCCGGACAGAGCGACGCATACGGGCCGCCGACGACGACGAAGCGCCCGCGGCGGCGGAACTCGGCGATGATCTCGAGCATGCGCGGCTTGTGGACGATGTAGCCGGTCACGCCGATGATGTCGGCCTCGACGTCGAAATCGATCTCCTCGACGTTCTCGTCACACAGCACGATCTCGTGATCGCGCGGCGTCATGCCGGCGACGGTCGGCATCGAGAGATTCGGAAAGATGCAACGCTTCCCGAGACTTGGGAGTATGCGGTCGTAGGTCCAGAAGCTCTCGGGGTTTCTGGGGGTGACGAGATAGATCCTCATGATCCCCTCCCTTCCACTGCGTGCTCCGCGAGGACTGAATCCTCCTTGTCGCGGGTGGCGGCGCCGGAGTCAATGACGCGGCGAGCGATGCCGGCGGGCCTGTCGAGGAGAAGCGGTCTCGAGGGTGAAAAGGAGGACCGCCGCGTCCTCGGGAACGGTGGCCGGTCGCCCTCCCGCCCAGGCGAGACACAAGCACTTCCCCGACAAGCGCGCGCTCCTCCTCGCGAACGCGCGCGTCGTGACCTACCCGGCCGGGCACGCGCCGCATCTGGAGACGCCCGATGCGTTCGAGGCCGAGCTCGAACGCTTCCTCACGACGCTGCCGGCGGACGGCGTCGCGGAAGACCGGAGCAAGCGCGCGCGCGCGTCGCGCGTTAGCGCGCGGTCCGGCGGCGTCAATTGAACTCGTCCACGCCGCTTGCTACGTGCGGACGATGCCCGCGCCACTCGTCGCCTGCCTCGACCTCGAGGGTGTCCTCGTTCCGGAGATTTGGATCAACGTCGCCGCCAAGACGGGGATCGAGGAGCTCCGCCGCACCACCCGCGACGAGCCCGATTACGACCGCTTGATGCGCGCGCGGCTCGCGATCCTCGAGCGCGAGCACCTGACGCTGGCGGACATCCAGGCCGTCATCGCGACCATCCGGCCGCTCGAGGGCGCGGGCCAGTTCCTCGACTGGCTGCGGGCGCGCATGCCGGTGATCATCCTCTCGGACACGTTCTCGGAGTTCGCGCAGCCCCTCATGGCGCAGCTCGGCTACCCGTGCCTCTTCTGCAACTCTCTCACGCTCGACGCCGCGGGCCGCATCCGCGACTACGCGCTGCGGATCGCCGACGGAAAGCGGAAGGCCGTGACGGCGCTGAAGCTCCTGAACTTCCATGTTCTCGCGGCGGGTGACTCGTACAACGACACGACGATGCTCGACGAGGCGGACGCCGGCGTTCTCTTTCGCCCTCCCGACAACGTCATTCGCGACTTCCCGCAGTTCCCGGTGACGCGCACCTATGACGAGCTGCGCGTCGCCTTGGAGCGTGCGGCGGGCGCGCGCGCGGAGGAGTAGATGCCATGGACGCACGGGTTCCTCGTCGCATCCTCGTCACCGGCGCGACTGGCTTCATCGGGCAAGCGGTGATTCCGGCGCTGCGCGCGCGCTTTCCCGAGGCGGTGCTCGGCGGCCTCGCCCGCTCCGAGCGCTCCGCCGCGGCGCTCGCGGCGCAGCATCTCACGCCGGTGCGCGGCGACCTCGGTGACGCCTCGGGTACGCTCGCGGCCGGCGTGCGCGGCTTCGCACCCGACGCGATCGTCCACCTCGCCGCCGAGATCGCGAGCTCGCGCGACAGCGCCGCGATCCAGCGTACCAACGTCGAGGGCACGCGTCGCCTCGCCGACATCACGCGCGACCTCGACGGCTTGCGGTGCTTCCTCTACGCTTCGACCGTCGTCACCGGCGACGCCGGCGGCCGCGTTCTCACGGAAGACGGACCGTTTCCTCTCGAGACCGACTACGGACGCGCGAAGCACGAAGGCGAGCGGATTCTCGCCGCGGCGCGCGTGCCGACCGTCGTCGTCCGTCCATCGCACGTCTACGGGCCGGGCGGCTGGTTCGCGCACATCGTGACGGATGTTCGACGCGGCTTCTTTCGCGTGCCCGGTCGCGGCGACAACTGGTGGGACGTGGTGCACGTCGACGACGTCGCCGCCGCACTCGCGCTCGCGCTCACCGCGCCGGCGGGCTCCGCCTTCCACGTCGTCGACGACGAGCCGGTGCCGATGATCGACTTCTTCCGAGAGGTCGCGCGGCAGTGCGGAAAGCGCGGCGTCGGTCACGCGCCGCTCTTTCTCGCGCGCCTCCTGCGCGGCAAGGGCGCGATCGCGGCCGCGATTCGCTCGGCACGCTCGTCGAACGCGCGCCTCAAGGCCGAGCTCGGTTGGAAGCCGCGCTATCCCGATTATCGCACCGGCCTCGCGGCGACCTTCGCTGCGCTCGGGGGCGATGCTGCGGCGTGACGGTCGAGAAGGTCGCGCCGGTCGCGCCGCTGCGGCGTGAGCGTCAGCCGCGCATGCCGACGGCGGCGCTCTGCGGATGCAGGCTCGCCGCCGCGCTCGGCCGCGCCGCGACGCGCGTGAACCACGCGCCGAGATTCGCGCGCGCCGGATCGAGCGGCTGACCGACGCCGGCGCCGAAGTCGACGGCGGCGTAGAGGATGATGTCGGCGATCGTGAAGCGGTCGCCGACGAGAAAGGCTTTGCCGCCGAGCAACGCGTCGAGCCACGCGAGGTTGTCGCGCACGGTCGCTTTCAAGCCCTCGGCGGCCTCGGGGAGGACGCGCATCCGACCCTTGAAGAGCTCGATTCCCTCGGCGAAGCGAAAGCCGTTGTACAGGTGCTCGGTGATCCGTAGCTCCACGCGGCGCTGCCACATCCGCGTCTCGGCGCGCTCTTCGGACGTCGTGCCGATGAGCGCGGGCCGTGGCTGTCGCTCCTCGAGGTACTCGAAGATCGCGACCGTCTCGGCGATGACGCGGCCGTCGTCGAGCTCGAGTGCCGGCAGCTGCCCGCCAGGGTTGCGCTCGGTGTAGGGCGGCTGCCGATTCTCGCCGGCGAGGAGGTCGACCGTGATGCGCGGCAGCTCGAGCCCCTTCTCGAGTAAGAACATCCGCAGCGCGCGGGGATTGGGTCCGAAGCTGTCGTAGATCCGCATGCGTCTCCGCGTAGCACACGCGCGTTACGAGGCCCAGGAGGTTGACCCGAGTCTTGGGTCAGCCTCCTGGGCGATGCGCGTGCCGATCGGCTCGCCTTGCCCCGACCTCGGGCATGGTCTACGTCCGGGCGACGGACGCGAATGACGCAACGACGGCGTAAGTTCTGGGGCTGGGGCTACGAGGACGAGGGCCCGACGCGCGAGCAACAGGAACGCATGGCGCAGCTCCTCGCTGCGCGTCTCGGGGTGGCGATCCCGCACCCGCAGTCTCCGCCGCGTCTCGAGGAGCTCACCCTGCGTGCGCCGCGGCTGGCGCCGCCGCCGGCGCTCGCGGCCTTCTGCTCGACGGCGCCGTACGATCGCGCCGGACACACCTACGGCAAGTCATTCCGCGATCTCGTGCGGGGGTTTCGGCGCGACTTCGCAAATCCGCCCGACGTCGTCGCCTTCCCGCCCGACGAGAGCGCGGTCGTCGCGTTCCTCGACTGGTGCGCCGCGATCGGCGCGGCGGCGATCCCCTACGGTGGTGGCTCGAGCGTCGTCGGTGGCGTCGAGGCGCCGCGCGCGGGCGTCGCGCGCGGTGTCGTCTCGATCGATCTCGGACGGCTCGATCGTGTGCTCGAGGTCGATACCGTCGCGCGCGCCGCGCGCATCCAGGGTGGCGTGCTCGGACCGGCACTCGAGGCGCAGCTCCGCCCGCACGGCCTCACGCTGCGGCATTTCCCGCAATCGTTCGAATTCAGCACGCTCGGCGGCTGGATCGCGACGCGCTCGGGCGGCCACTACGCGACGCTCTACACCCACATCGACGACTTCGTGGAATCGCTGCGCGTGGTCACGCCGACCGGCATCGTCGAATCGCGCCGGCTACCGGGATCGGGAGCGGGACCGAGTCCGGACCGCCTCTTCATCGGCTCCGAGGGCATCCTCGGGATCATCACCGAGGCCTGGATGCGGGTGCAGCATCGTCCCACGTTGCGGGCGTCGGCGTCGATCGCGTTTCCCGATTTCGCGGCGGGCGCGGCGGCGGTGCACGCGATCAGTCAGAGCGGTCTCTTCCCGTCGAACTGCCGTCTCCTCGATCCCGGCGAGGCGTTCACCGCCGGCGCCGGCAGCGGTACGGATGCGATCCTCGTGCTCGGGTTCGAGTCCGCCGACCACGCGCTCGACGCGTGGATGGAGCGCGCGCTCGAGTGCTGCCGGGATCACGGCGGGCGTGTGCCCGAGGGTGCGAGCCGCACGCGTGCCGACGAGGGCGCGGCACGTGAGGGCGCCGCCGGGGCGTGGCGCCAGGCGTTTCTCGGCGCTCCCTATCTGCGGGACGCCATCGTCGGGCTCGGGATGATCAGCGAGACCTTCGAGACGGCGATTACGTGGGACCGGTTCGCCGAGTTCCACGCGGCGCTCGTCGAGCGTACGACCGAGGTCGTCCGGCGCGTGTGCGGAGCGGGAACGGTGACCTGTCGCTTCACGCACGTCTATCCCGACGGCCCGGCGCCCTATTACACGGTTCTTGCCCCGAGCCGCCCCGACCGGCAGCTCGCGCAGTGGGCGGAGATCAAGGCGGCGGCGTCGGAGACCTTGCTCGCGCTCGGTGGCACGATCACGCACCACCACGCCGTCGGTCGCGACCACCGGCCGTGGTACGATCGCCAACGGCCCGACGGCTTTGCGCGCGCGCTCGCGGCCGCGAAGGCGACGCTCGATCCCAAGGGCATTCTGAATCCCGGCGTCCTCATCGATCCCCACCATGCCACCGCGCCCTGACGCCGCGGGCGGCGCCCCGCGGTACGAGCACGGCTGCGAAACGATGTCGTGCACCGTCGCTGGGTGCGCTTTTCGAATCGCCCGAAAGTCTTAGGAATCGTCCCGGCGTCGTGCATTCGCACGGAATCGTGTGCACCGTGCAGGTGTGCATGAGTCTGACATGCGTGTTTTCAGCGGGTTTGCCCTGGCATTTCCCATGCATGACCCGACCCTGCGATCGGTGGCCGTATGGAGGAGCACCGACCGCCTCTCGCTCACGAACGAAGCATGTCCCGCACTAGCCTATGCAGAAGCGTGCTCGGCGCGCTGCTGGTGGTCGCGCTCGCGGCGCGCGCCGAGGCCGGCGGGGCGCGTGTCCGCTGGATGGCAAGCACCGACCCTCGCGTCACGGGCTACCACGTCTACATGCGCCAAGCTGGCGTACCGTACGGCGCGGCGCTCGACGCCGGCAACCCGGCCCCCGCCGCGGACGGCAGCATCGCGTACGTCGTGAACGGACTGACGGCAGGACAATCCTACCATTTCGCGGTCACGGCCTACACCGCCACTGCCCTCGAGAGCAGCCTCTCGCAGGAGATCGCCCTCGGGTCGATCAATCCCTGCACGATCGATCGTTGCACGAGCCCGATCTCGTGCGACATCCACCCCGCCGCCGACGGCAGTAGCTGCGACGACGGCCTTTTCTGCAACGGCATCGCCGTCTGCCAGGGCGGCGTCTGCACGAACGGCCCGGCGCCGAACTGTTCCGACGGGGTTGCGTGCACCGTCGATCACTGCGACGACGTGCTCGCGCGCTGCATGCACGTGGCGCAATCGGGGTGCTGCCAGACCGACGCCGACTGTCTCGACACCGATGCCTGCACCGGCGGCGAGCGCTGTATCACGGGCACGTGCGTCAGTATCGCCGCGATCTGCCCCGCGTCGTTGTGCGCCGCTGCCTTCTGTGATCCGCAATCCGGGTGCGGTCTCATGCCAACGCCGGACGGCGTTAGCTGCCAAGAGTTCTGCGACGTTTTGGTGCCGCGGAGCTTCGTGCTCCGCAACAACATCACCGCGGCGATCTTCAACTTGCGGGCCACCTTTCACACCGACGCCGTGATCGATCCGACCTACACCGGCCTCACGTTCGAGGTCACCAACGCCACGGGCGCCGTCGTCTACCACGCCGCGGTGCCCGCTGAGCGCATCACCGCGAAGCCGGATCATACGGTGTTTCATATCTCCGCGAAAGACGGGGGCCTGTCTACGGGCGGTATCTTAGGGGTCACCCTCAAGGCGAAACGCGGCGTGTGGTCGCTGATCATTCGCGGTTCCACGCCGGACCTTCTCGACGCGCTCGGACAGCCGACGCTCGCGCTCACGGTGGGCTTCGATCCCGCCTGCGTCCGCAACACGCAGGTCAGCTGTACGGGCGACCCGACGCGCGCGGCTGCCTGCCGCTGACCCTCACCCCTTCATCTTCTTCAGCGCGGTGTCCATTCCGTTCAGGATGTCGCCCGGCTGCGTCTCGTCGTAGAAGTACCTGAACTGGCCACGCGGCGCGTGAATCTCGGGATCGAGCGCGCCGTCGGCGGTGAGGAAGTACGTGCGCGGGATGTACTCACCGTCGGGCGCGTATTTGCCGCTGATCTCGCGGTTCTTGTCCTTGTCGAGGCGGATCATGACGAACTGCTTCGACTTCTCGACCACCTTGGGATCGTGGAAAACGCCGCTGTAGTTGCGGCAGTGCGGGCACCACTCCGTGTAGAAGATGAGACAGATCGGCTTCCGCTCTTTTTTCGCGAGTGCGAGGCCGTCTTCGTACGATTTCCAGCCGATCTGCGTATCGTTCCAATCGCCGCCCGCCTGCGCGCGCGGCGCGAGGAGCACCGCTCCCGCGACGACGAGTGCGAGCACGACGGCGCGCCGCCGGTTCCATGTCGATCGCATCGCGAACCTCCGATCATCCGCCTGCGAGCTTCACTCGCAGGCCGTCGTTGCCGAGCTTGGCGGCGATCCGCGCTCGGTGGTCTCCCTGAATGACGATCTCGCCGTCCTTGGCGGTGCCGCCGGCGCCGCACGTGCGCTTCAGGCGCGCGGCGAGCGCCGCGAGCGCCTTGGCGTCGAGCCGGAGCCCGCGCACGATCGAGACCGGCTTCCCGTTCCGACCGTGCTGCTCGAGCCAGATGCGCACGATGCCGTCGGCCGGCGCACCGCGCTCGCTGCCGTAGACGAGAGTGTCCGAGTTGCGCTCGCGCATCACGAGGCCGATCGTCCGGCGGGCCGTGTGCGCCCGCACGTCTCGTCTCCTCTTACGTAGTTTGGGCGGGCGAGGTCAATTCACCCCGCGTGGGCGCCTACTGGCAGGTCCGCAGCTCGCGCAGCGTGTAATTGCCGCGAATGCGGACGTGGGTGATCGTGTCGAGGACGGCGCTCGGGTCGAGGCGCGCGAGGTCGTCGGCGAGGTCGCGAGCGACCGACGCATAGCCGTCGCCGACGTCGAATGCATCACCGAGCGCCAACGTCAGGCTCCGACTGGAGCGGCGATCAGTGCCGCCGTTCCCCTCATAGCGCAGGATATAGCGATTGCCGAGCGTCGAGCGTACGGCGACCTCGATGCGGAACCGGCGCGCGCTGCGGATCTCGGTCGCGAGCACCGGTCCGTGGACGGCCGCCGCCCGGTGCGCGGGATACGCGATGCGGAAATGCAAAGACGCACGCGACGTCTCGGTCACGTGCAGGACGGTGTCGTCGATCGCCGTGTCGTACGCGATCTCGGCGACGCCGCCGTAGCCGAACGCGAAGTCGGTGAACGGCAGGACCTCGCAGGCCGGCGACGTTGCGTCGAGTGGATCGCTGCCGCGCGCGCTCTCGATCCCGTCTGGGACGAGGTCGCCGTCGGAGTCCGCGCGCAGCCGGTCGGTCTCGCCCGGGTCCTGCACGCCGTTCAGGTTCGTGTCCTCCTCGGCGTCGGTGAGGCCGTCGCCGTCGGAGTCGACGATCAGGGCCGCCGCAGCGTAGTCGATCGTGCGCTCGTTCGAGCGCGCGCTCTCGCGCCCGTCCGCCGTGTAGGCGCTGAGCGCGAACGTATACGTCTGCTCGACGGCGAGGTCGCCGAGCACGGTCGTGAAGCCGCCGTCGCTCGTGCCGTCCGCCACGATGTCGCGCCACAGGCCGTAGGCGCCGGCGCCTTCGCGAACGTAGAGGTGATAGCCGGCGACGGTGGGTCCTGCGGGCGCATTCCACCGCAGCTGCACGCTGTAGGCGGCGGCGCAAGCCGGAGATAGCAACTGCCACGTCAGAAGCGTGAGCAGCCAGCGCGCGTGTTCGCCGTGCGTCTTCATGTCTGGAGGACGCGAAGTGCAATGGGTACGCCACGGACGGCGAGCGAATTCCGCCCGTTAATTCAGCGAGTCGCGCCGTCGGGCGCGGAGCCCGAGCGTTGTCGTGATGCCGATCGGAAAATTCGCGCCGCCTCGCCACGGAGTCGCGTATCTTCACTTGACGGGCGCGGTCTCTCCGTGGTGATGCTCTGGGGGCAAACGATCCGGGGATGCGCACGCAACTTGTCTCTGCATCTGCGATGGCGCTCTTGGTGCTCGCGATCTGCGCCTCGTGCGGTAGTGGAGGCGGCGGAGGGAGCGCAGGGGGCGAGAGTGCCGCGCCCGGCGCACAAGCTCCGGCGAGCGTCGCGCTCACGTGGAACGGCGCCGATACCGCCGCCGGCTACGTCGTCCACTGGGGCACCGCCTCGCGCGCCTACTCCCACGACATCGACGTGCGAAAGCCCGTAGCAGATGAGCACGGTGCTGTGATGGTCGTCCTCGCGCTCGACGCGGATGAGCAGGCGGCGACGTACTATTTCGCGATCACCTCATACGACGCCGCCGGCAACTCGAGCGTGTATTCGAACGAGCTGTCACTCGCCGCGACGTCGATCGACTAGCCGTACCGACACACCCTTGCGAGCGCGCGGCGGCGTCGAGATCGCACGCGCCGCGGGAGGTGTTACCGCAGCGCCGGTCGTCATTACGATGCAGCCAGCTCACAACTCACCTGCGCTAGGGTCGCGTGAAATTCGCGGAAAAATCGAGGTTTCACGGGAGCGAACGCGCCGGCATGTGCATTGCCTTTCTCCCTCTGCATGGGACTCCGCAATCGCGCCCTTCACGGCTTCCGGATCACACTTCCGATATGCCTCGCCGCACTGTCGTACGCGGCGTCTGCGGATGCGTATCAGGCACAAGTGGCGTGGTCACCGGTTGCAAGCGCGAGCGGCTATCGCATCTACGTGCGTGCGCCTCTGGAGTCGTACGGAGCCGGCGCCGACGTCGGTATGGTCGTGCCCGGCACCGACGGGATCTCTCGCTACCTGCTGACGTCGGTGCGGAACGCTGCAATCTACTTCGCGGTCACCACCTATGACGCAACGGGCTTCGAGAGCGCGCGCTCCAACGAGGTCATGATCGCCTACGCGACGCTCGCGCCCTTCATCGACTCCGACGGCGACGGCCTCACCGACGCCGAGGAGGACGTCAACCTCAATCACGTCGTCGACCCCGGCGAGACCGACCCCGAAAACTGGGACACCGACTGCGACGGCATCTCCGACGGCGCGGAACGCCTCGCCGGCAGCAACCCCTTGAACCCGTACGATCCGCCGGGCGCGGTGCCGTTGTGTGCGGCGACACCGACGCCGATCGTGACCGCGACACCGACACCGATCTTGACGACGACGCCGCTACCGAGCGCGACCGCGACCTCTGCACCGGCCAGCGGCGACGTGACGGCGCTCGGCGCGATCATCGCCAAGATCACGCAACCGACGGGCGGGGGCAACTACTCGCTCGAGGTCATCCGCGACGGTGACATGCCGGCGCCGGGCACCAGCGCTCCGCTGCGCCAGTACGACACCTACGACGGCGTCAACACCGCCCCCGACGATTGGGTGGGGTATACCTTCACGGGTACGGTGCTCTTCCGCAGCATGCTGTTCCAGGAAGGCATGCACTTCTCGAACGGCGGCTGGTTCACGTCGTTGCGCGTCGAGGTGCGTCAGGGCGGCCAGTGGTTGGCGGCGACGAGCCTCCAAGTGTCGCCCGCGTATCCCGGCACGGGCAGCGGCCCCGGTTTCGTGAGCTACACGCTCGATTTCGCGGCGACGAGCGGGGACGCGATCCGCCTTGCGGGGGTGCCCGGCGGCAGCGATGCGTTCATCTCGATCGGAGAATTGCGCGTATTCGGCGACATCGGCGTCGGCCTACCGCCGGCAACCGCTACGCCGACGCGGACCGCGACGACCACGCCGACGACGACTCCGACGCCGACCCGCACCGCGACCGTGACGCCGACCCGCACGGCCACGGCCACGCGTACCACGACACCGACCCAGACGCCGACCGCGACCCGCACCGCGACGCGCACTGCGACGCCGACCGCGACCCGCACCGCCACACCAACCGTGACGGCGACGACGACTCGCACCGCCACACCGACGGTGACGCCGACGGCGACTCGCACCGCCACACCAACCGTGACGGCGACGACGACTCGCACCGCCACACCGACGGTGACGCCGACGGCGACTCGCACCGCCACACCGACCGCGACGCCGACGGCGACCCGCACCGTGACACCGACGGTGACGCCGACGGCGACCCGCACCGTGACACCGACGGTGACGCCGACGGCGACCCGCACCGTGACACCGACGGTGACGCCGACGGCGACCCGCACTGCCACACCGACGGCGACGGCCGTCCCGACGGCGAGCGCGACCGTGACCGCGACGGCGGTCGCGACAGCGATACCGACCTCCACGGTGGAGACGACAGCGACGGTTACGCCGACCTCGGCGTCGACGGACGTTCCGACTTCCACCGCGACGCTCACGGTCGAAGTCCCGACGGCCACGCCGACGGCGACGATCGCGGCGACGGCGACCTCTACCTCCGACGCTTCGACGCCCACGCCGACGCAAACCGCGACGGCGACTGCGACGACCACGCCGACGCCGACCGCGACAGCGACTGCGACGAGCACGCCGATGCAGAGCGCGACGCCCACGCCGACGGCGACGATCGCGGCGACAGCGACCTCCACCGCCGGCGACTCGCCGCCCACGCCGACGGCGACACCCGGTCCGGACACCTGCGGCAACGGCCACGTCGAGGTCGGTGAGACCTGTGACGGCGGTGACGACGCCGCCTGCCCCACGCTCTGCACGTCGACGTGCACGTGCCCCGCCTTCTATGCGCTGCCGCTCTACGGGTGGTCGCGCTGGCAGGGCGACGGCACGTGGAACATCGAGACCGACGCCGGCGACCCGATCCTGCTAACGGAGGCGTTGGCGACGCCGACCACCGACTTCGGCATCGACTACCCCTCGAGCGACGACCTCGGCGTCCCTTACCCGTTCCTCGCGGCTACGCTCGCGGGCGACGGCGCCTTCGTGGTGGAAGTCGTCGTGCGGCCGTCGAAGGGCCCCGAGCGCGTGCTCGCATACGTCAGCGACGACAGCGTCACCACCGTTTGCAAGCATCGCGTGAGCCTGCCGCTCGGCGCCGACGCCGGCGACGGTACGCGGCGCACCTTCTACCGTGACCTCGCGGCGGACGTGCAGGCGGCCTTCGGCGCAACGTTCCTCGAAGTTTCGCAGGTACGGGTGTACGGCAACGTGCGCGTCTCACACCTACTCTTGGCCGCCGGCGACAGCGAGCGTCGGAGTGCCGCTACCGCTCCCTCGCTCGAGTTGCCCGTCAGCGGCTGGAAGATGCGAGGCAGCGGGCTGGCAGTTGTGCAGGTGAGCGACGCCGCAGTCGACGGTCCAACCTTGAAGGCCGATCCGGCGTCAGGCCCCGCGCTTGCGACCTTCCCGAAGGCCAGCACCGATACGCTCGTCGCACCCTTTGAGACGCTCTCCTTCCTGGTGCGCGACGAGCAAGGACTCGCCGTCGAGCTGGGCGTTAGATCCTCGGACGGACGGTCGCGGAAGCTGCGGTTCGACGCGCGCGTCACGACGCCGCGGTCGAGCAGCCGGAGCGCGGTGTTGCCGCTCGTGACCACCGCCGTTCCCGGGAGCGCGTTCCGTCTCGCGACCCTCGATCTCGCGCAGGGACTGGCGACGATAGATCCGAGCCTCACCGTCAAGGGGGCCTTCGTGATCCGCATACGCGGCACGTTCCAGGTTGGCGACATCATCCTCCGAGATCCCGTCGAGTGACGGCCGGCGCGCGCGCCGGTGTCTACGTGTCTACGTTGCCAGCGCGCAGTCATTCGTGTAAGCGAGACGACTTGGTGGTGGAGACGCGGCGTGCCGTGTCTACAGGAGGGGTGGGCCCGCCATTTCGTCGCACACGGCTTTACGAGAACGAATCGTCTCGCTGGGACGCCGCAGGCTCGGGCGCGCTCTTTGCGCCTTCCTGGTCGTCGTCGGGCCGCTCGCCGGCGCGGCGCCGAGGAGGGCGCTGGCTTTAGGCGCGCGTGTCCGGTGGGCGGCGAGCCGCGATCCGCACGTCGCCGGGTATCATCTCTATGTTCGCGCCGCCGGAAGCCCCTACGGTGTGCCGATCAACGCGGGGCTCGCCGCGCCTTCGCCCGACGGGACACTCTCGTCGGTGGTCGAGGGTCTGGTCGCCGGCCGCACGTATCATCTCGCGGTGGCCGCCGACACGGCGGCCGGCGTCGAGAGCGCGCTCTCGGGCGAGCTCGCGCTCGGTGCGCTCAACGCCTGCGCCATCGACCGCTGCAAGAGCCCGTCGGCGTGCGACTTCGGTGTCGTGCCCGACGGCACGTGGTGCACGCATGACGGCGACGCCGATCCGTGCACGGCGATCGGTGCCTGCGTCGCGGGGAAGTGCGCGGCGAGCGCGCGCGGAGCGCTCGGGCTCGCCTCCGCCCGGGTGCGCATCACTGTGCGGCGACGCGAGGGACGGCTCGGCATGCGCGGCCGCTTTCTCGCCGGTCCCGGCTTCGATCCGACGGCGACCGGCGCCGCGCTCGAGCTCGCCGATGCGTCGGGTGCGATCCTCTACCGCGCCGCGATCCCCGGTGAAGCGCTCGAGCTGGCGCGCGAGGACACCGCGTTTTACTACGTCGGAACTCGGCGCGAGGCGCGCGAGCACAATGGACTCCGCGTCCTCAACCTCTTCCTTTCCGGAGAGACCGTCCAGATGACCGCGCGCGGTGAATCGGTCGAGCTGCGCGAGGTCCTGACGGAGCCCGAGCTGCGGGTGACCGTGCGGTTCGGGGAGACGTGCGCGCGCAACCTCGCACTCGCGTGTCGGACGCGCGCTCCCGGCGGCCTCAGCTGCCGCTGAGCGGCCGGGATTCACCCCGGCCGCGGCGCTCATTGCAGAGCCGCGGGTCTCGGCTCGCGCGCGCGATCAGCGGCACTGAATGCTGGTACCGGTCCGGCTGAAGTTGCATATCGGGCGGGCGCTGCCGACGGGATTGAACGTCAGCGCGCCGCAACGAGCCGGATTGGTGCCGACGAGGATCCGGATCCCGACCGGCACGTCGGCGGGCGTGAGCGGAAGCGTTCCGCGGTGGGCGCTCAGTCGCACGCCCACGCTTCCGGTGGTGTCGTCGACGCGCACGTGCGCGGTGCGCACGCGGGCGTCGCCCGTGACGTTCGCGTAGCGCCAGAGTTTGCGGGAGCGGTTCGTCGACCAGCCGACCGGGTGCCCGCCGTCACGCACACCGGGCGGAAGCTCGAGCGTGTCGCGCACCCGGCCGAGTGTGTCGATGAGGTCGACGCGCAGCCCGTCGCGTGACGGATCGAGCGTCGGCGACAGCGGAAGCGGCACCAGAACGTTGCCTCGTAGGAGGAAGACCGCCTTCCCGGGATCGTCGAGCGCGCGCAGTTCGACGACGGCGTCGGCGATCGGCAGGCTCGTGTCGCTGTGCACGCAGCTTCCACCGGGGTCGCAGGAATCCTGCGTACAGAGATTGCCGTCGTCGCAGTCGGCGTCCGAGCTGCACGCGGCGGCGGCCGGCGTCGGCGACGGCGTGTCGGAGGACGTCGGGGTCGGCGTCGCGCTCGCGCTGGCAGCGGCGGTGATGGTGGCGGTAACGGTGGTGGTCGCGGTGGCAGTGGGCGACGGCGTGACAGTTGCCGACGGCGTTGCCGTTGCCGAGACTGTCGCCGTCGGCGAGCTCGTCGGCGTTGCGGTCGGCGTCGGCGTCACGATTGTGAAGCTTGCGACGTACGTCACCGGGTTGGCGGGCGCGACGACGAGGTGCGAGCGGAGGCCGCCATCGGACCAGGAGACGAACGCGTAAGTGACGTCGGCGAGCGATTGCGGCGACGGCGCGCTCACTGAGTTCGACGAGCCGACGATCACCGTGCGGACGAGGGGCGCGACGCCGCTCGAAGGTCCGACGCCGAGGGTCAGGCCGGCCGGGTCGCCGTCGAAGGTGAGCATCGTGGTGTTGGGGTAGAGGAGGACGCTCTTCGTGTCGGTGAGCCCGCCGCTGTCGGTGGCGGTGAGCTGGAGCTCGAGGAACGTCGGGTAGTCGTGGTCGGGCGCCGCGAACGAGCCGCTCGCGCCGATGAAGCTCTGGATCGTGTGTGTATGACAGTTCGACGGACAGTGGTGGAGGATGAGTGTCCAGGTGAGCGCCGAGCCGGGTAACGTGCCCTCCTCGGAATCGGTCGCGCCACCGGAGAACGTGATCGTGTCGCCGACGTTCCACTTGGTCGAGGCGAGCGGCGTGCTGATCGTCGCCTGCGGGGCGGTGTTGCCGGCGGTGACGACGATCGACGCGATGCTGCTCGCGCCGGCGGAGTCGGTGACGCGCAGGCGAACGGTGTACGTGCCGGCGCCGAAGGTGTGCTGCGGCGCCACCTCGGTCGAGCCGAGGAAGTCACCGGTGCCGTCGAAGTCCCACGCGTATAGGAGCGTGTCGCCGACGTCGGGGTCGCTCGAGAGCGAGCCATCGAGCTGCACGACGAGCGGTGCCGGCCCATTCGTGACGTCCGCCTCGACGACGGCGGTCGGCGGCTGATCCGAGGCGGTGTACTGGATGCGAATGATCCGCCCGTTGTTGATGTCGACGTAGAAGAGATCACCGGCCGGTCCCACCTCGAGATCGACGGGCGCAGAGGTGCCGGCCGCGAAGGTCGCACGGGTCGCCGGATCGGGCTCGCCGTTCGCGCCCTGCGACATCGTCCAGATGCAGTTGCGGCTGTAGTCGGCGAAAAAGAGCGCGCCATCATAGCTCTGCGGGTAGTTGCCGCCAGGATAGAATGCGAGGGCCGAGATCGACGAGCTACCGGCGCTGCACGCCTCGCCCGGCACCACCTGCTCGGCGTGCGAGTAGGTGTACACGGGATCGGTCACCGCGCCGGGGGTGTCATAGAGCCCCTGGCAGATCGCGAGGCCGGCGCTTTGGTAGCCGGGCTGTCGCCCGATGCCCTCGTAGCAAGGCCAGCCAAAGTTCGCGACGACGCGATCACTCACGCTGTCGAGGCGGTCGATCTCCTCCCAATCGCTCCAGCCGACGTCGCCGATCCAGAGCTCGCTCGTCCCCGGCCGCATCGTCATGCGAAAGGGGTTGCGCAGGCCGTGCGCGATGATGCGCTCGGCGCCGGGGATGCTGCCGTCCGCGAGCGGGTTGTCGGGCAGGGGCCCGCCGGTCGCCGGGTCGACGCGCAGGATCGTACCGTTGAAGCCGACGGTGTCGCCGATGGTTCGGATGTCCTGCGCACGCAACGCCCCGCCTTCCGCCGTGGGCGGTGTCTGCGTCCCGCCGACGCCGCCCGGCGGATCGCCGCAGGGGTTCACGACTGGGAAGCCGGTCTGCCCGTAGTCGACGAACGTGAAGCTCGCGCCGTCGCCGGCGCTCACGTAGAGCGCACCGTCGGGTCCGAAGAGCAGGGTGCCGATCGAGTGGCTGGGGAATTGCTGGCACCAGTTCTCGAGCAGCGCCTGCTCGCCACCCGGAACCATGACGTCGCCCGTGGCCTGCAGCCGCGAGAGCCGCCCAGCGACGACGCAGCCGCCGCTCGTTCCGCCGGGAGGGTCGGGGCAGTCGTCGGAGGTACCGCCGAAGGTACCCCAGCGCGGCGGTGTGCCGCCCGCTGCGGCGTCGAGGGTGTAGAGCACGTAGACGTAGGGGTTCGCTGGAAAGTTGGGATCGACGGCGAGCCCGAGGAGACCGCGGTCCCAGTAGTTGTGCACCTCAGTGCGCAGGTCCGCGAAGACCTTCGGCGTCGGATCGGAGATGCTGTCGAAGACCTTGACGATGCCGCTCTTCTCGGTGACGAAGACGTGCCCGTCGGGCGCGAAGCGGATCGCGGTCGGCTGCGTAAGCCCGCTCCACACGATGGTCTCCTGGAAACCGTAGGGTAGCGCGAAGACACGCGCCGTCGGGATCAGGAAAGTGACGGCGGCGGCGAGGAGGACGAGGGTAGAGGTGCGGAGCCGAACGATCGGTCGGGTCGGGCTAGAACTTCCGCAAATCCGAATCCTCACGCCCCGCTCTCCATCGGACGATCACTCGCCGGGAAGCTCCAGCTTCCAGCCGTGCCGCGTCTGCTGCCACACGCTGTGATTCATGAACACCACGCCTCCGAGATGCCACTGCACCGTCATCAGCGGGTCGGTCGCGGCGGAGAGATCGCCGTATGCCTTCAGGCGGAAGGTGTAACCGCCGCGGCGGCGACGGTGAACGTCGATCTTCCAGATGCCCCGCCGCGCCACCA
The DNA here is from genome assembly GCA_016200545.1 of Deltaproteobacteria bacterium. Lineage (GTDB taxonomy): Bacteria > Desulfobacterota > Binatia > UTPRO1 > UTPRO1 > DP-19. The sequence goes on from JACQEO010000020.1 coordinate 26,762, forward strand.
GCGCGCTCCGGTCTCGGAACTCGAAGAACGTGCTCGACTGGGTGAGCAACGAGCCGCCGGGAAGCTCCGCGCTGTAGATCGTGCCATCGGCGTTCGTGAGCAGGATGCCGGCGGACTCGCCCGCGACGTCGAGGATCTCGTCCGGCGAGAGGCTACCGTGGATCATGAGGAGATCGTGGCCGGCAGCGGGCGTGCCGAAGCGGATGATGCCGGGATCCTTCTCGATCGGCAGGCAGGGCGGGCAATCGCCGTCCTCGCAGTCGATGAGGCCGTTGCCGTCGTCGTCGATCATGTTGCCGCATATTTCCACGCGATGGCACTCGGCATCGCAGCCGGGTGTCGACGGCAGCTCGCATTCCTCGCCGAGCGCCGGCTGCACGATTCCGTCACCGCAGCGCTCGATCTTGCAATTGGCGGTGCATCCGTCTCCGTCCTCGAGGTTGCCGTCGTCGCAGTTCTCACCGGGAGCGTTGACGGAGCCGTCGCCGCAGACCGCCGGCTCGCTCTCGTCGGCGGCGGCCGCGCCTGTCTTCGCAACCCGATACCCGTCCGTGCCGTACACGTCGACCGGATAGTTCGGTTCGAGCGCCCCGGTGTCGGGATCGAACGCGTAGAGGTGGCCGGTCACGACGGCGAAGAGGCGGTTCGCGGATGAAGAGAACGCGAGCCCGGTGATGTTCAGGGGGATGTCGATGGTGTGCACCACGGTGCCGTCGGGTTTCACTTCGGCGAGCTGGGCGCTGTCACCGACGCGTACGAACATTGTGCCACGCGACCCGGCAAACGTCAGGGCCTCTTTTGCCCCGGGTACGTAGAAGGTGTTCTGGATCGAACCGTCGAGCGGATCGACGGCGGTGATCATCTGGTCGTCGCCGACGACGTACAGCGATGTCCTGGACACGCCGAGACCCGCGCCCTCGAGGGAGCCCGAAGGCTTTGGCAAGTCGCGTAGGAAGGTGCCGTCCGCGAGGAAGACCTTGATCACCGGTATCGTTTCGTCGCTGTAGAAGAGATCGGTGCCGTTGAAGGCGAGGCCGGGGTGGTATCCGGTCCCGACGGTGTGAAACGATTGGATCTCCGTCGCGGCGACGGGATCGATCTCGCAGATCACCCCTTGGCCGGTGGTGACGGTGAAGAGCCGCGGCGCGGCGGGTGCCGTCGACGCGAGGGCGACGCACGCGGATGTCACCAGAAACGCTGCCAGGCACGGGGATCGTCTCATTTGGTCGGGTCTCCTTCGCGGACGGGTCGTCGCGGTCGTATTGACCAACTTCCATGCCATCAATCCTGCACGATCCGCGGCGCTCCCGGTGCGTCTGTTCCACGCCGCGTGGGCGGTTGGGACTGGAGAGCGACAGCGTGTACGTCCGAGGACTTGGACGCGTGCGCTGTCTCATGCTGCGGGCGTTGTCGTGCGTCCTGCGCTGCCGCCTGTCGCTGCGGGCGCTGCGAGGGATATCAGCCAGCCGCTCGCCTTCGGATCGTGCAGTCGCGCGACATCTCGGGAAGTCGTGCGACGTTACGCGAGGCGGCGCGTGGACGCCGCGTCGAGGCGCATGCGTCTTCGCTCAGCGATCGTCTGCTACGAGCGGGACGTCGAGCCGCGCCAGCGTGGCGCGGATCTCCGTGAAATCGGCGGCGGAGACGGACACGCGATTGGTGGAGTGAAACGATGGCAGCGCCGCGCGCACCGCCGCGGCGTCGACCTCGATGCCGAGGATCTCACGGCCGACGCGCTCGACGATCCGCTCCGGCGTGCGGCAGAAGTCTTCGTATTCGAGAACCCAGAAGCGCCCGGGTCCGAGCTCCTCCTGCTGCTCGCGCATGCGCCGGTCGTGGTACGCGAGCTGCGCGCATACGGCCTCGATCGGGCTCGCTGCGTCCTTGCCGACGGTGCCACACCGTGGGTCGGGGACGCCGTAGGGTACGGAACGCGAGCCTTGGATCACCTCGCGCGCCCGCAGGATCGACTGCGCGGCATACTCGGGCTGGCGGCGGACGAATACGAAGTGCGAGGTCGGGAGCGCGCGCGCCACCGTCGTCGCGTGGGTGGCGAGCGCGTTGTTCTTGGTGAGGATCGGCTTGCCGAAGGCCGTCTCGTAGGCGGCGAAGAACCGCCGCATGCGCTCGGCGACCGGCGGTGCGAGCTCCGCGGGGACGGCGTAACGGTCTTCACCCAGCCAGCGGTCCCAGAGATGGAGGCCGTCGTTTTGCCGAGCGAAGCCGTGCGTGCGCCCGTAGAAACTTCGATAGTTGGTGGCACGGTGGCGGAGCAGGCGGCGAAAGAGGCGGTTGGCGACGATCGGCGCACGCGGGAAGATCGCCGTCAGGTTGTTGAAGAAGGTGACCGGCAAATGCGCGCTCAGCACTTGCGACACGATTGTCGTACCGACACGTGGGGCGCCGGTGACGATGACGATCGGCATCCGCGGCGCCGACGCCTGCTCGTAGAGGCGGCGCTCCGACGCCGCGAGCACGCCGTCGAGCGGGATGGCGACTGCTGCCAGAAACGTCGAGAGCATTGCGAACAAGGCGGCGGGATCGCGTGACCGCACGAGCCTCGTCGCGAGACCGACGGGATCCTGGAAGTTGGGTGGAATCAGCTTCCGCATCGACGCGCGGTCTCTCCTATCATGCATCCGCGAGACCCATCGAGGTGGTTCCTAGCCGTCGTCGGGGGTGCTGGAGAGGACCCTCGCCAGGACGTCGGCGATGCGCTCGGCGGCATGGCCGTCCCCGTAGGGGTTGTGTGCTCGCGACATGGCGGCGTAGGCCGCGGGATCGCGGAGCAGGCGCTCGGCTTCGGCGACGATGCGCTCCCGCCCCGTGCCGACGAGCCGCGCCGTGCCGGCATCCACCCCCTCGGGTCGCTCGGTCGTGTCGCGCATCACGAGGACGGGCTTCCCGAGCGACGGCGCCTCCTCTTGAATGCCCCCCGAGTCGGTGAGCACGAGGTAGGAGCGGCGCAGCAGGCTCACCATCGTTCCGTAGTCGACCGGGGGCACCAGGTGCACGCGCCCCACGCCTCCGAGGATCGCACGCACGGGTTCCTGGACGTTGGGGTTCAGGTGCACCGGATAGACGAGACTCACGTCGGGGTTGCGCTCGACGAGGGCGCGCAGCGCCTCGCAGAGCTCGCGAAAGGCGGCGCCGAAGCTCTCGCGCCGGTGCGCGGTCACGAGGATGACGCGGGTGTCGCCGAGATCGGGAATACCCGGCGGTATCGCGGGCACGCGGGCCGCGACCCACTGCAGTGCGTCCGTGACCGTGTTGCCGGTCACGACGACGCGATCGGCCGGCACACCTTCACGCAGCAGGTTGTCGCGGGCCCAACCCGTCGGCGCGAAATGCCATTCCGCCAGCACCGTCGTCATCTGGCGATTCAGCTCTTCGGGAAAGGGTGAGTCCTTACGCCAAGTGCGGAGCCCCGCCTCGACGTGCCCCACGGGCACGCGTGCGTAGAAGGCGGCGAGGGCGGCCGCGAAGGCCGTCGTCGTGTCCCCCTGCACCAGGACTGCCGCCGGGCGGACTTCGGCGAGCACCGGCGGCAGGCGCTCGAGGACGCGCATCGCCACCTCGGTCGGCGTCTGGCCGCTCGTCATCACCTGGAGGTTGTGGTCGGCGCGCAACGCGAAAAGCTCGAGCACCTGGTCGAGCATCTCCTGGTGCTGGTTCGTCAAGCAGACGCGCGGCTCGAGACCGGCGCGCGCCGCGAGCGCGTGCACGACCGGCGCCATCTTGATCGCCTCCGGACGGGTGCCGAAGACGGAGAGCACGACACGCGGATCGGACATCGTTTCAGAGCTTAGCCGCGAGCGTCCGGCTGTTCCATGCCGAATCGCCGCGAGCTACTGCGGCTGCACGCCTCCGGTCGACGGGCAGTCGGTGGGTCCGAGCGTGCGGCCGACGATCGCGAGCAGCGCCGGTGCGCGCGGGATCGCGGTGCCTATCAAGTCTTCCGCGAGACACTCGTGGTGGTGGACGACGCAGCTTTCGAAACGCCCGAGGCTGTCGAGGTCGGTGACGCCCTCGCGATTGCACGCGCCGGCGATCCCGTCGAGGTTCGCACCTCGGTCCGAGCGCAGTGTCGCATACGCCAGCAACGCCTCGCCACAGCGGGCGTCGATCGCGGCGCGCAGCTCGGCGTTGGCGCCCGCCGGGTCGATCGCGCGCGCGCAGGCGCTCTCCGCCTTCGCCGTGCATGCCACCAGCGCCGCGGGATCGGGCTTGCGCTGCGCGCAGTCGAAGAGTTTCTGCGCGCAGCCGCCGATCGCGTCGACACGCGCGGCGACGAAGGCACTTGCGGCCTTGGGGATCGCGGCGGCGCAGCTCGTCAGCGCCTTCGCAACCGCGGGCTCGCCGGCGCCGCTCCCGCCGAGGTCGGTGAGACACGACCCGGCCGGAATGGCGATGCTCGCAACGCCGAGCAGCTCGCCGACGCGCGGCATCTCGAGCTGGAAGAGCTTCTCGCTCGTGCAGCGCTGCCGCTTCGCGATGCAGATGGCGAGCCCGGTGACGTCGCCGGCGGGATTGCCCGCGGCGGCACACTCGTCCGCGAGCTCGCCGTAGCCCAGTCCGAGCGCCGCCACGAGATCGACCGTGCTGGTGCAGCGTGGAGCGATGGTCGTCAGCATCTTCGTCGTCGCACCCGAGATTCCGCCGAGCGCCTTGGCGCACACGGTCTGCGCCTTCGGCAGGCACTTCGGATCGTTAGGCCGACTTTGAATGCAGCGCTGAACGGCGTTCGTACAGCGGGTCAAGTTGCCGAGCGCCGCACGCACGACCTTCAACGTCGCGTGCGTGATCGTCCGCTGACAGACGTCGGTGGCGCGTGCGGCGACGGGGTCGGCAAGGCCGACCGGTGTCGGTGTCGCCGTCGGGACGATCGGCGTCGCCGTCGTCGTCGCGGTGGGTGCGGTTGTCGTCGCTGACGGCGTCGACGTGGCCGAGGGGGAGGCGGTACGTGTCGCCGTCGCCGTATGGGTCGGTGTCGCGGTGTCGGTCGGTGTGGCTGTCGGCGTCGGTGTCAGTGTCGTCGTCACCGTCGGTGTCGGCGTGGGAGTCCGCGTCGGCGTCCGCGTGGCGGTTGGTATCGGTGACGCCGTTGGCGTCACCGATACCGTCGCCGTCGGAGTGGGCGCCGACGACGGCGTCGGCGAAGACGTCGGCGTCGTGATCGGTGCGGTCGCGAACACCGCGATCAGCGTCTTCGGGGTCGGAGGTGCGGTGATCGTATGCGTCTGCGCGCCGCCGTCGGACCAGCTGCTGAACGTGTAACCGGCCGGCGCCGGCGCGCCGATCTGCCGCAGCATGCCGACGACGCTCGTCACCACGAACGGCGTCACGTTCGGCTGGCCGTCGAGGGTCACGCCGAGTCCCGCGGGCGTCGTTTGGAACGTGAGGTCGACCGTGCGCGGCACGAGGAAGACCGACGTGCTCCCGGTCATGCCGTCGGAGTCGGTGGCGCTCAGGATGATCTCGTAGCCGACGTTCGGATCGGTTTCGCCGACGTTCGCGGTCGTGAAGTTTTGGGGCGAGTTGGTCAGCGCGTTGATGAACGGATGCGTGTGCTCGGCGTGGTGGAACACGACCTTCCACGTCAGCGTCGAGGAGGCGAGCGATCCGTCCTCGACGTCCATGGCGCTGCCTGCGAGCGTGAAGGCCTCGCCCGCGGCGTACGGCGTCTGATCGACGGGCTGCGTGATCGTCACGTCGGGTGGGTGGCCGACGGTGATGTCGACCGCAGCAATGTCGGGACCCGGAACTTGTTTGCCGTCGCTCACAGTGAGGATCGCGAGGCGCTCGCCACGGGTGGTGTACTGATGTGTCGGGTTCGCATTCGTGTCGATCGGGCTGCCGTCGCCGAAGTCCCACGCGTAGGTGAGCGGATCACCGTCCTGATCGGTCGTGCCGACGCTCGAGAAGCTCACCGTGAACGGCGGGTTTCCGGCCTTCGGAGTCGCGTCCGCCACCGCGACCGGCGAGTGGTTGGCGGAGGTGAACGAAACCTTGCGGATCGTCCCGGCACCGATGTTCGTGTAGTAGAGCGCGCCGTCCGGACCGGCGACGATGTCGGTGACCGAGTTGCCTCCGATCCCGGTGACGAAGTCGGAGGCGGAAGACAAGATTGCTGTACCTGTTGAGTCGAGGACGACGCGCCGGATCACGCCGAGGGTGTAGTCGCCGAAGAAGTAGCTCTCCGCGTAGTCGCCGGGGAAACTCGTTTTCTCCCCGAAGTCGCCACCCATGATCGCCGCGCTACTGCCGTTGTGGTTGTACGCGTGGATGGGTGGGGTGAACGTCGCGAACTGCGCCAAGGTAAACGGCCCCTCCGTCGTCGGCCAGCCGTAGTTGTTGGCCTCGAAGATGACGTCGATCTCCTCCCAGGTGTCCTGGCCGACGTCGGCGCAGAGCATGCGGCCATCGTCGCGGAAGCGGCAGCGCCACGGATTGCGGAGCCCGGAGGCCCAGATCTCGCCGCGAAAGATCAGCGAGCCGGCGTACGGATTGTCGGTGGGCACTGAGCCATCCGACTCGAGGCGGAGAATCTTGCCGCTGAGCGAGGCGAGGTCCTGCGACTTGGTGTGGATCTCTCCGCCGTCACCGGTCGCGACGTAGAGCTTGCCGTCGATCGGGCCGAAGCCGATCCAACCCGCGTTATGGTTGCCGGCGTCGGAGTCGATGTTGTCGATGATCAGCTGCGGCGGCGTCGCGTCGGCGACGTCGCCCGTGGCGTGCACGCGGATGACGCGATTCTTCGACTGACCCGTCGGGCAGCTGCCGCTCACGAGCAGCTGTCGGCAGAGTGTGTGGTAAATGTAGACGAAGCCGTTGGTCGCGAACGAGGGATCGAGCGCGATACCGAGGAGGCCGCGCTCGAAGTAGTTGTCGAACGCCATACCTGACGGCACGACGGTGTTGACGTCGAGAAACGCGGCCGGCAGGAGGCTGCCGTTTTTCACGACGCGGATCTTCCCCGACGTCTGCTCGCCGACGAAGAGCCGACCGTCGTTGGGTGGCGCGAAAGCAAGGGTCGCCGGCGCCGTCAGGCCGCTCGCCACGAGCGTGTCTTGAAAACCCGCGGGCACGGAATCGCCGAAGGCCCGCGGTACGAGTGCCACGAGCGTCAGGCAAATCGACGCGAGCGCGAGCTCAGTTGCTCGGGCCGTAGACCTCAAGCTCACCAACCGAAATGAAGCTCGCGCTGCCGCTGGGTACGCCGTCGAGGCGGATGCCGTCGCCGGTGACGGCCGGGAAGCCGAGCCTATAGGTTTGATAGCTGATACCATCGTCTATGAACGGGTACATGGGTATGATGCTGAGATTGTTGACGGTGTTCCAGACACCATTTTGGCGGACCTTGACGGTGATGAAGTCGAACCAACCACCGTCGGGAAAGTGCATCCCTTCCTGGAACACCACGAGGTTGAAGGTCTGCGGGGTCGCGAAGGTGTAGCCGATCCAGTCTTCGGGAGCGGTGTTGTCCCCGTCGTAGGTATCGTACTGGCGGCTGGAGTCGAACGTGCCGACGGGCGGCTTGTCTCCGTCGCGGATCACCTCCAGGCTCGTGGCGCCGCTGCCCGTCGGCGCGGTGACGCGCGCGATGATCGTCCCGAGCGGCGCGAGGTTCGGACCCATCGGCGTCGCGGTCGGGATCGGCGTCGGCAAGCCCGCGCCGATGACGAGTCCGCCGTCGACCTCGAGCTCGCCGACCGAGATGAAGTGAGAGCTGCCGCCGGACGCACCGTCGATGCGGATGCCGTCGCCGGTCACCGGCGCGAAGTCGAGGGTGTAGGTCTCGTAGCTCACGCCGTCGTTGGCGGGATACGCGGGTGTGCTGGTGAGATCCGCGACGCCGCTCCAGACACCGTTTTGACGCACCTGGACGGTGAGCGTGTCGAACCAGCCGCCGTCGTAGAAGTTCATGCCTTCCTGGAAGACGACACGGGTGAAGACCTGCGCGGTTGGATAGGTGTAGCCGATCCAATCTTCGGGGGCGGAGATGACGCCGTGGTAACTGTCATACTGGCGGTTGGAGTCGAGGTTGCCGACGGGCGGCGTGTCGCCGTCGCGGATCACCTCGAGATTCTTGTTGCCGCCGCCAGTGGGGACCATGACGCGAGCGACGATCGTGCCACGCTGAGTGAGATTGCAGAGCGTCGCCTCGAGCTGGCAGCTGTCCGAGCAGCAGTCGCCATTCACCGTATTGCCGTCGTCGCATTGCTCGCCAGCCTCGAGTACGCCGTTGCCGCAGGCGCCGATGCCCGGCGCGGGGGCACTCGCTGGTGCCTCCGGTGTCGATTCTACTGTCGGGGTCTCGGTCGGCAGCGGCGTTGCGGTGAGGGTAGGGGTCTCAGTGTCGGTGGGCGTCGCGGTGTCGGTCGGCGTCACTGTGTCAGTGGGCGTCGCGGTGTCAGTGGGGGTCGCGGTCGCAGTGGGCGTCGCAGTGTCGGTTGGGGTCGCGGTCGCAGTCGGCGTCGCAGTTGCAGTCGGTGTCGCGGTTGCGGTGGGCGTCGCGGTTACAGTCGGCGTCGCGGTGGCAGTCGGGGTCGCCGTGACGGTCGGGCTCGCGGTGACAGTCGGCGTCGCGGTTGCCGTTGTGATTGGGGTCGCGGACGGGGAGTTGTTGCCCACGTCGCCGAAGACCCGCAGCTCGCCGACCGAGATGAACGCATCGCTGCCGCCGGGCACCCCCGCAAGGCGGATCGCGTCCCCGCTCGTCGGCGCGAAATCGAGCGTGTAGGTCACGAAACCGGGGCCGCTGCCCGTGCCGGGATACGCGGGCGACACTTGGAGGCTCGTCGCCGCCAACCACTGGCCGCCCTGACGCACCTCGACGCGCAACGACGTGAACCAGCCGCCGTTCAAGAAGTGCATGCCCTCTTGGAACAGCACGCGGCGGAAGAGTACCGTACCCGTGAAGGTGTACCCCACCCAATCGTCGGGGGCGGTGTTGGTGCCGTCATAGGTGTCGTACTGCCGTAGCGGTGCGTTGGTGCCCGGCGCCGGCATGTCACCGTCGCGGATCACCTCGAGTGAGTGGTTGCCGCTGCCCGTTGGTTGCGTGATCTTGGCGATGATCGTGCCGCGTATCGTCACGTCGCTGCCAACCGGTGCGGGAGTCACGGTCGCGCTCGGAATCGACGTCGGGGGCGGTGCGACGGGTGTCGAGGTCGAGGTAAGCGTCGGCACCGGCTTTGCCGTTGGGGTTGCCGTCGCCGTTATCGTTACAGTCGATGTCGTGGTCGATGTAACCGTCGGCGTTGCGGTGGGTATAGGCGTCGGTGTCGCCGTAGCGGTCATAGTGGGTGTCGGCGTTGCCGTCGCCGTCGCGGTTGCAGTCGCCGTCGGCGTCGCGGTCGGCGATGGTGTAGCCGTTCCTGTCGGCGAAGGGGTTGGGGTTCGCGAAGCCGAGGGCGTCGGTGTTGCGACGAGGGTCGCGGTGGCGACGGGAGTGGGGGTAGTGGACGCCGTCCTGGTCGCGACCGGGGTCGCGGTTGGAGTGGGTACGGTGGCGAACGCGGCGGTCAGTGTCTTCGGGGTCGGAGGTGCGGTGATCGTATGCGTCTGCGCGCCGCCATCGGACCAGCTGCTGAACGTGTAGCCGGCCGGCGCCGGGGCGCCGATCTGCCGCAACATGCCGACGACGCTCGTCACCACGAACGGCGTCACCTTCGGCTGGCCGTCGAGGGTCGCGCCGAGTCCCGCGGGCGTCGTTTGGAACGTGAGGTCTACCGTGCGCGGCACGAGGAAGACCGACGCGCTCCCGGTCATGCCGTCGGAGTCGGTGGCGCTCAGAATGATCTCGTAGCCGACGTTCGAATCGGTCTCGCCGACGTTGGCGGTCGTGAACCTCGGCGGCGACCCGGTGACGGAATTGAGGAACGGATGCGTGTGCTCGGCGTGGTGGAAGACGACCTTCCAGCTCAGGCTCGAGGAGGCGAGCGATCCGTCCTCGGTGTCCGTGGCACTGCCGGTGAGCGTGAACGCATCGCCCGCGGCGTACGGCGTCTGATCGAGGGGCTGGGTGATCGTTGCGTTGGGCGGGTGGCCGACGGTGATGTCGACGGCCGCAATGCCGGGACCCGGGCTCGCCTTGCCGTCGCTTACGGTGAGGACCGCGAGGTACTGGCCCCGCGTCAGGTATTGATGAGTGGGGCTCGGACCCGTCGTGAGCGCGCTGCCGTCGCCGAAGTCCCAAGTGTAAGTGAGCGGATCGCCGTCCTGATCGGTCGTGCCCGCGCTCGAGAAGCTCACGGTGAGCGGGGGGTTTCCGGCCTTCGGGGTCGCGTCGGCCACCGCGACCGGCGAGTGGTTGGTGGAGGCGAAGGAGACCTTGCGGATCGTCCCGGCACCGATGTTCGTGTAGTAGAGCGCGCCGTCCGGACCGGCGACGATGTCGGTCACCGAGTTGACCCCGATCCCAGTGACGAAGTCGGAGGCGGAGGCCACGACCGCCGTGCCGGTCGAATCGAGGACGACGCGCCGGATCACGCCGAGGGCGTAGTCGCCGTAGAAATAGCTTTCCGCGTAGTCGCCGGGGAAACTCGTTTTCTCCCCGAAGTCGCCACCCATGACCGCCGCGCTACTGCCGTTGTGGTTGTACGCGTGGATGGGTGGGGTGAACGTCGGGAACTGCGCCAAGGTAAACGGCCCCTCCGTCGTCGGCCAGCCGTAGTTGTTGGCCTCGAAGATGACGTCGATCTCCTCCCAGGTGTCCTGGCCGACGTCGGCGCAGAGCATGCGGCCGTCGTCGCGGAAGCGGCAACGCCACGGGTTGCGGAGCCCGGCCGCCCAGACTTCACCGCGTGCGCTCTGCGAGCCGGCGTACGGATTGTCGGTGGGTACCGAGCCATCGCGCTCGAGGCGGAGAATCTTGCCGCTCAACGACGCGAGGTTTTGCGACTTCGTGTGATCTTGTCCGCCGTCGCCGGTCGCGACGTAGAGCTTGCCGTCGGTCGGGCCGAAGCCGATCCAGCCGGCGTTGTGATTGCCGGCGTCGGAGTCGATGTTGTCGATGATCAGCTGCGCCGTCGCGTCGGCGACGTCGCCCGTGGCATGCACGCGGATGACGCGGTTCTTCGATTGCCCCGTCGGACACGTGCCGCTCGCCGGGGGCTGCTTGCAGAGCGTGTAGTAGATGTAGACGAAGCCGTTGGTCGTGAACGAGGGATCGAAGGCGACGCCGAGAAGGCCACGCTCGAAGTAGGTGTCGAGCTTCGTCCCCGCGGGGACGACGGTGTTGACGTCGAGAAACGCCGTCGGCAGCAGGCTGCCGTTTTTCACGACGCGGATCTTTCCCGACGTCTGTTCGCCCACGAAGAGCCGACCGTCGGGTGCGAAGGCGAGCGTCGCCGGTGCCGTGAGGCCGCTCGCCACGGGCGTATCCTGAAAACCCGTCGGTACCGAACCCCCGAAGGCCCGCGGCGCGGACGCCGCGAGTACCAGACCGATCAGCGCGAGGTTAGCTGCTCGGCCCATAGACCTCGAGCTCGCCGACCGAGATGAAGGCCGAGCTACCGCCGGGGACGCCGTCGAGGCGGATGCCATCGCCGGTGACCGGCGGGAAGTCGAGCGTGTAGGTTTCGTAGCTGATGCCGTCGTTGGCGGGATACACGGGTGTGCTGGTGAGTCCCGCGACGGCGATCCAGACACCGCCCTGGCGAACCTGCACGGTGAGGGTGTTGAACCAGCCGCCGTCGGTGAAGTTTCTGCCTTCCTGGAAGACGACGCGCGTAAAGGTCTGCGACGCGGCGAAGGTGTAGCCGATCCAGTCTTCGGTGGCGGTGGTGACGCTGGTGTAGGTGTCGTACTGGCGGCTGGAGCTGGTTGAGCCGACCGGGGGCTTGTCGCCGTCGCGAATGACCTCGAGGCTCGTGTTGCCGCCGCCGGTCGGCGCGGTGATGCGTGCGATGATCGTCGCGAGCGGCGCCAGGTTCGCTCCGCTCGGTGTGGCCGTCGGCGTCGGCGTCGGCAGGCCGGCACCGATGACGAGGCCGCCGTAGATTTCGAGCTCGCCGACCGAGATGAAGTGAGAGCTACCGCCCGGGGCGCCGTCGAGGCGGATGCCGTCGCCGGTGACCGGCGGGAAGTTGAGGGTGTAGGTTTCGTAGCTGACGCCGTCGTTGGCGGGATACGCGGGCGTGCTCGTGAGGCCCGCGACCGCGGTCCACACACCGTTTTGGCGGACCTGCACGGCGAGGGTGGTGAACCAGCCACCATCGGCGAAGTTGATGCCTTCCTGGAAGACGACCCGCGTGAACGTCTGCGCGGTCGGATAGGTGTAACCGATCCAGTCCTCGGTGAGTGCCAGGCCGGTATAGGTGTCGTACTGACGGCTGGAGTCGGTTGTGCCGACCGGCGGCTTGTCGCCGTCGCGGATCACCGTGAGGCTCTTGTTGCCGCCGCCGAGCGGTGCGGTGATGAGGGCGACCGCGGTGCCGCGTTGGGTGAGGGTGCACGGCGTCGCCTCGATCTGGCACGTCGCCGAGCAGCAGTCGCCGCTCACCGCATTGCCGTCGTCGCACTGCTCACCCGCGTCGAGCACGCCGTTGCCGCACGTGCCTGCGCCCGGCGTCGGGGTGATCGTCGGCACCGGCGTCGCCGTGCGAGTTGGCGTCGCGGTCAGAGCCGGTGTTGCGGTGGCGGTCGGCGTCGCGGTGCGTGTGGCCGTCGCCGTGGCGCTCGGTGTCGGTGTCACGGTGATGGTCGGTGTCGCAGTGATCGTCGGTGTCGCGGTGACGGTCGGCGTCCCGGTCAGGGCTGACGTTGCGGTAGCGGTCGCCGTCGCGGTTACGACCGGAGTTGCGGTACGCGTGGCCGTCGCCGTGGCGCCCGATGTCGGCGTTGCGGTGCTGGTCGGCGTCGCGGTGATCGTCGGTGTCGCGGTGATCGTCGGCGTCCCGGTCAGGGCTGGCGTTGCGGTAGTGGTCGCCGTCGCGGTTACGACCGGAGTCGCGGTACGCGTGGCCGTCGCCGTGGCGCCCGATGTCGGCGTCGCGGTGCTGGTCGGCGTCGGTGTCGCGGTTCGCGTGCTGGTCGGTGTCGGCAGGCTCGTCAGCGTTGCCGTTGGGGCGGCGACGGTAGCACTCGGCGTCGGCGTCGCGCCGCCGCTCGGCCCATAGACCTCGAGCTCGCCGACCGAGATGAAGGCCGAGCTACCGCCGGGGACGCCGTCGAGGCGGATGCCATCGCCGGTGACCGGCGGGAAGTCGAGCGTGTAGGTTTCGTAACTGATGCCGTCATTGGCGGGATACGCGGGCGTGCTGGTGAGTCCCGCGACGGCGATCCAGACACCGCCCTGGCGAACCTGGACGGTGAGAGTGTTGAACCAGCCACCGTCGGCGAAGTTTCTGCCTTCCTGGAAGACGACGCGCGTGAAGGTCTGCGACGCGGCGAAGGTGTAGCCGATCCAGTCTTCGGTGGCGGTGGTGGTGCTGGTGTAGGTGTCGTACTGGCGGCTGGAGCTGGTCGAGCCGACCGGCGGCTTGTCGCCGTCGCGAATGACCTCGAGGCTCTTGTTACCGCCGCCGGTCGGCGCGGTGATGCGTGCGATGATCGTGGTTGCGAGCGGCGCCAGGTTCGCTCCGCTCGGTGTTGCGGTCGGCGTCGGCGTCGGCAGGCCGGCACCGATGACGAGGCCGCCGTAGATCTCGAGCTCGCCGACCGAGATGAAGGCGGAGCTACCGCCCGGGGCGCCGTCGAGGCGGATGCCGTCGCCGGTGACCGGCGGGAAGTTGAGGGTGTAGGTTTCGTAGCTGACGCCGTCGTTGGCGGGATACGCGGGCGTGCTCGTGAGGCCCGCGACCGCGGTCCACACGCCGTTTTGGCGGACCTGCACGGCGAGGGTGGTGAACCAGCCACCATCGGCGAAGTTGACGCCTTCCTGGAAGACGACGCGCGTGAACGTCTGCGCGGTCGGATAGGTGTAACCGATCCAGTCTTCGCTGAGCGCCAGGCCCGTATAGGTGTCGTACTGGCGGCTGGTGTCGGTTGTGCCGACGGGCGGCTTGTCGCCATCGTGGATCACCGCGAGGCTCTTGTTGCCGCCGCCGAGCGGCGCGGTGACGAGGGCGACCGCGGTGCCGCGTTGGGTGAGGGTGCACGGCGTCGCTTCGATCTGGCACGTCGCCGAGCAGCAGTCGCCGCTCACCGCATTGCCGTCGTCGCACTGCTCACCCGCGTCGAGCACGCCGTTGCCGCAGGTCACGGGTGTCGATGTCGATGTGGGCGCGACAACCGTCTGGGTCGGCACCGGCGTGGACGTCGTGGTCGGTGTGACGGTCGGAAGCGGCGTTGCCGTGCGCGTCGGGGTTGCGGTGTCGGTCGGCGTCGCGGTGAGAGTCGGCGTCGCCGTCAGAGTCGGCGTTGCGGTGAGAGTTGGCGTTGCGGTGAGAGTCGGCGTCGCAGTGAGAGTCGGCGTTGCCGTCAGAGTCGGCGTTGCGGTGAGAGTCGGCGTTGCGGTGCGCGTCGGGGTCGCGGTGTCGGTCGGCGTCGCGGTGTCGGTCGGTGTCGCCGTGAGAGTCGGTGTCGCCGTGAGAGTCGGCGTCACCGTGAGAGTCGGCGTCACCGTGTGGGTCGGCGTCGCTGTGCCGGTGGGCGTTGCCGTGAGGATCGGTGTCGCGGTGTCCGTCGGTGTTGCCGTGATCGTGGGCGTTCCGGTGTCGGTCGGTGTCGCGGTATGAGCCGCCGTAGCCGTCTCGATCGGGGTCGCGCTTTCCGCTGCACTTGCCGTATCCGCTGGCGTGGGTGTCTCGGCGCCGGTCGGGGTTGCACTGGGGGTCAGCGTCGCCGTGACTGTTGGTGTTGCGGTGATTGTTGGCGTCGTGGTGAGGGTCGCGGTCGCCGTGATCGTCGGGGTTGCCGTGATCGTCGGGGTTGCCGTGATCGTCGGAGTCGCCGTGATGGTCGGGGTCTCCGTGATGGTCGGGGTCGCCGTGATCGTCGGCGTCGCCGTGATCGTCGGGGTTTCCGTGATCGTCGGGGTCGCCGTGACGGTCGGGGTCGCCGTGATCGTCGGGGTTTCCGTGATCGTCGGGGTTGCCGTGACGGTCGGGGTTGCCGTGACGGTCGGCGTCGCCGTGACGGTCGGCGTCGCCGTGACGGTCGGCGTCGCCGTGATCGTCGGCGTCGCCGTGATCGTCGGCGTCGCGGTTGCAGTTGGCGTTGCTGTGACGGTTGGCGTCGCTATGACCGTTGGCGTGGCCGTGCGAGTCGGCGTCGGGGTTCCCGTGCGCGTTGCGGTCGGGGTGGCGCTGCTGACGAAGAAGCTCGCGATGTAGCTCGTCGGTGCGGCGGGCGCCGTGATGTTGTGGCTGGCGGCGCCACCGTCGGACCAGGAGCCGAATGTGTAGGTGACGGCGCCGAGCGTCTGAGGCGAGGCTGCGGAGATCGAGTTGACCGAGTTGATGATCACCGTCCGCCCGAAGGGCGTGGTCGAGCCGCTCGAGCCGACCGTGAGCGCCAAGCCCGTTGGCACCGTGTCGAAGGAGAGCGCTACCGTGTTCGGGTACAGTAGCACGCTCTTGGTGTCGGTCAGTCCGCCGGAGTCGGTCGCGGTGAGCTGTAGCTCGAGGAAAGTCGGATAGTCGTGATCAGGCGCCGCAAACGAGCCGCTCGCGACTCCCGCAAAGGTCTGCACGGTGTGCGTATGGCAATTCGAGGGACAGTGGTGGACGATCAACGTCCAGGAGAGCGCCGAGGCCGGCAGGGTACCCTGCTCCGGATCGGTCGCCGAGCCCGAGAAGCTGATCGAGGTGCCGACGTTCCAATGTGTCGAGGCGAGTGGGGTGTTGATCGTCGCGGTGGGCGACGAGTTGCCGACCGTCACCGTGATCGAGTCGCTGCCAACCGCGCCGTGCGAGTCGGTGACGTGCAGGCCCACGGTGTAGGTGCCGGAGGTCGTGTAGACACGCGTGGGGGCGATCGCGGTCGAGTCGCCGAATATGCCGTCGCCGTTCAGATCCCACGAGTACGTGATCGTGTCGCCGGCATCGGGATCGAAAGAGCTCGAAGCGTCGAAGTTGACGGTGAGCGGGTTCGGGCCGTTGGTCTTGTCGGCTCGGATGAACGCGATCGGCGCCTGATTGTTCGCGGTGTATCGGATGCGACGGATCGTGCCATTGGACAGGTCGGCGTAGTAGAGGTCGCCCCCGGGCCCGATCTGGAGATCGACCGGCCCCGACGCGCCGGCATCGAACGTGACGGCGGCAGTCGGGTCGGGATCGCCGTTAACGTCGGTGAGGAGCGCCCAGATGCAGCTCCGACTGTAGTCGGCGAAGAAGAGCGCGCCACTGTAGGTAGCGGGGTAGCTTCCGGTGCCGTAGAACGCGAGCCCCGAGATCGACGAGCTGCCGGCACTGCACGACTCGCCGGGGACCACCTGATTGCCATGATAATAGGTGAGAAACGGGTCGGTGACGGCGCCTGGAGAGTTGTAGAGCCCCTGGCACATGCTCAACCCCGCGCTCTGGAAGGCGGGTTGGCGTCCGATGCCCTCGTAGCAGGGCCAGCCGAAATTCTCGACGATCGAGTCTCTCGCATCACCGATGCGGTCGATCTCTTCCCAGTCGCTCCACCCGACGTCACCGATCCAGACTTCGTTCGTGCCCGGACGCGTCGTCATGCGGAACGGATTGCGCAAGCCGTAGGCGATGATCCGGCCGGCGTTCGGATAAGTGGTGACGAGGGGATTGTCGGGCATCGCGGCGCCGGTCGCCGGATCGACGCGAAGGATCGCGCCGCTGAAACCGACGGGGTCGCTCGTGGTGCGGATGTCCTGGGCGCGGAGCGCGCCGCCCTCCGCGGTCGGCGATGTCTGGGTCCCGCCGACGCCGCTCGGCGGGTCGCCGCAGGGATTGAGCTGAGGAGAGCCCGTCTGCCCCCAGTCGGCGAAGGTGAAGCTCGCGCCCTCGCCTGCGCTCACGTAGAGCGCCCCGTCCGCCCCGAACGTGAGCGTGCCGATCGAGTGGCTGGGGAACTGCTGGCACCAGTTTTCGAGCAGCACCTGCTCGGAGCCGGTCATGACGCTACCCAAAGCCTGGAGCCTCGACAGTCGCCCACCGACGACGCAACCGTTGGTGGTGGCGCCCGGCGGATCGGGGCAGTCGTCCGACGTGGCGCCGGCGATACCCCAACGCGGCGGCGTGCCGCCCGGTGCCGCGTCGAGCGTGTAGAGGATGTAGACGTACGGAGTCGTCGGGAAGTTGGGATCGAGCGCGAGCCCGAGAAGGCCGCGGTCCCAGTAGTTGTGTACGTTGGTGCGGAAGTCGGCGAAGACCGTCGGCGTCGGCGAGGTGAGGTTGGCGAAGACCTTGATGAGGCCGCTCTTCTCGGCGACGAAAACCCGCCCGTCGGCCGCGAATTTGAAGGCGGTCGGTTGGACGAGGCCGCTGAAAACGATTGATTCTTGGAAGCCGTAGGGAAGTGTCGCGAGCGCCGAGCCGGTGAAGCTCAGTGTAGCGACGACGAGCAGCGCGAGTGCGAGGAGTACGCGCTGCCGGCGGCGATCGGGACGGGGGGCCGCGAGCATCAGGGTGTCTTCAGAGGTATCGGGCTACAGTATCCGTCTGGGCCGAGTGACCCTACTGGTTTGTGGTCAGATATGCAACAAATACACGTGCAATTGCGGCCTCTCATCGCAACGGAGGCGCGTCCGGGTCGATGTCGGGTGCTGCAGCGAATGCCCGGGCGCTAGGTCCCGACCGACGGCTCGGCCACTCCGGCGTCATCGCCGGCCAAGAGCACCGTGACGCTCACGGCAAATGCTGTCAGCAGCGCCCCGCCGTTGGCGGAGGTGATCAGGAGTTTCGTCCATCCAGCTACTTGCAGGCGGTCGATGAATCCATAGGTCGCGGCGTAGTTCACCCACGGCACCAGCAGCAGGAAGAGCAAGAACCAACGAGTGCGTGGCCCTAGGGCTGGCGAGCACCGACCGGATGCGATCGCCGCGATGGGGAGGGTGAGGAGGAGCGCATCATAGGCTTGGTGATGGACGGAAAGGAGAACGGTCAGACAGACGACCGTCACCGCGACGAAGTGGCGGTCGCGGTTGCGTGCCCGGGCGGCGAACCCGACGGCTGCGATTCCGATCGCGAGAACCGTGAGACTCACCACCGCCTCGACACGCGCCAAAGCGGCCCCCGGCGCATGCCCGAGCAGGCGGTCGACGAACGCCGCGGCGTCGAGCGCGAGAACGCTTGCACCGGCGTAGGTCTCGGACGTCGCGCTGAGCGTCAGGTAGTTCTCCCGCAGCGATTCGAGCCACGGCAGGACGCCACCGGCCGCGTGCACCAGGACGCCCGCGATCGCCGCCGATCCCACCGTCGTCAACATTACCCCGTTCGCGAGCGCGCGGCGCTGGTCGCGTCGCGCCAGCATGAGGAGGCCGAGCGGTACGCCGAAGGTGGGCTTCAACGACGCGAGTGCCACGCCCAATCCTCCGATCCACGGACGCGACTCCGCCCACCCGAGCGCGAGGAACGTTCCGATGCAGAGGTACGCGGTGCACTCGCCGGTGAACAGGGTCGTGTTTCCCGGGCGGCCGAGCAGAATCGCCGCGGCGAGCGCGAGTGTCAGGGTGAGATCGCTGCGCGCCGCGCACAGTCGCAGGCTGAGATGCGCCACCAGGAGGATGCAGAGTACGTTGAACGCATAGTGCGCGATGCCGGCGACGCGCTCGGGAAGCAGACCGAACGGCAGATCGATGGCGAGGATGAGGGGCGCATAGAGGGGGAATTTGGATCCGACGGGGTAGCGCGCGCGATACGTCGACGGCCTGTAGGGATTGTCGCCCTCCAGCAGTGCGCGAACCGGGTAGTACACGGCGTCGCGAAAGTCGCACAAGCCATAGCGCGGCAGCATGGGAGATCCTGGGATCTCGGCGTTGCGGAATGTCCGAAACGAGACCACCGTCAGCGCGATCACGAATCCGAGAACGGCGAGGGAACGGGCGGACACTCAACGCCCTTCGGGGCGCCGAGGCTGCGGCCGGGCCGTCCAGTGGCGTAGCACGATGCCGCGAAAGCGTGTCGTGCCACCGTCGTACACGAGCCCGAGGTCGTCCAAGTGCAGCGCGAGGGTGCGGCGAGCACGTCGGTTCGGCTCTTCCCAAGACCGGTTGTCGACGAGCCACACGTCGTCGGTGTCGGGTGCGAAGTCTCGGAAGGTCTTCGGCCGCCCCTTGCCGCGGGTGGCATAGTACGGCGCCACGTCACCGAGGACGTACACGACGGCGCCGGAGTGGTGCTCGGCGAACGCGACGGCGCCGCGCTCGTCGTCTTTGGCGTAGTGCGGGTTGAAGAGCAGATTTCCCAGCGCCACGAGTTGCAGCGCGATCACACCCGCGAGCGGAACGTGCAGCCGGCGATATCGGCTGAGCCCGAGTGCGAGGACGAGCGGCAGGACGGGCCATATGAGCATCAGATGTCGCGGGTGCAGTGGAAATTGCGTCGAGGCGGCATACGCGAGTGGTCCCGCGATCGAGGCGAGCGGCCACACGAGTAGGGGCAGCAACTCCCATCGGCGCTCCGCGTCGCCTGCCGCCTTCCGCAGCAGCGACACGTACGTGCAGCCGGTCACGACGATCGCCGCGCCCGCCAGCGTGAGCGCGACGCGATTGCTCCGCAGCACGTCGGCGAACGAGACGAAATGGAGCGTCCGCAGACTCGGTCCGAGCGAGGTGCCGAAATGCGCGGCGAACACGTAGTAGAGGATGCTTCCCAGCGAGAATTCGCGCGTCCAAGGGACGCCGACCCGCCCGGTGCCGACCGCTCGGGCCAGGAACAGCGCCCAGGGGGCGAAGAGCGCCGCCGTCACGATCTGGGCGGCGGCGGCCGATGCCAGGCAGCGACCCAGGGACGGCAACGTCGCGCGCCGCACCGCGATCACGATCGCCAGCACGATCAGCTGCGCGATGATCGCGAAGGCGTGAAACAGATGGATCCACAGCCCGAGCGCGTTCGTGATCCCCCAGAGCAGTGCGAGACCCCACGTCCGGCCGGCGCCTTCGCGGAGAGCGGCTTCGTACCACCGGGTCGCGAGCCAGAGCGACGTCGTCACGACCAGCAGCCATAGTCCGTAGTTTCGCGCCTCCGCCGCATAGAAGCAGAGATAGGGGGAGGTTTGCGCCAGTGCCGCCACCGTGAGGCCGATCTCTCGGTTCCACAGTCGCGCGACCAGCGAATAGAGCACGATGATCGCGAACTCGACGGCGATGAGGGAAGGCAGTCGTGCGACGAACTCTCGATGCAGATCCGCGCCGCGCAACGCATAGAGCAGGAGATGCGAGGCAGGCGGCTGGGTGTCCACCGTACGGACACGAGCGATCAAGTCGGCGACGCTCGTGGCCTCGAGCGCCGGTCCGACCGTCAGGATCTCGTCGAGCCAGAGGCTCTGCGAGGCGAGGCGGGACAGCAGCAAGACGCTTCCGAGGAGAAGAATCAGCGCAAGCGTTCCGCCGTGTCGTGACGCGAGCGAGCTGGTGGCGCGGTCTCGCGCCGGCGACGTCAGTCGAGTTGGTACTGAGTTCTCCAGTCTAGGTCATCACGTAGTGCAGGCTGCCGGGTCTTGTCGAGCAGGTAGGGTCCGAGGACGAGATGCTCCATTTCGGTGCGCATGAAGCACAGGTAGGCGTCCCGCGGCGTGCAGACGATCGGCTCGCCGCGGACGTTGAAGCTGGTGTTCACCAGTACGGCGCAGCCGGTGAGGGCGTGGAAGCGCTCGAGGAGCGCATGGTACAGCGGATTCGTCTCGCGATGGACGGTCTGGATGCGCGCCGAATAGTCGACGTGCGTGACCGAGGGGATGTCGGAGCGCGGCACGTTCAGCTTGGCGATGCCGAACAGACGCTGCTCGTCGTCGCTCATCGCGATCCGGCGGCTCTTCTGCACCGGCGCCACGAGCAGCATGTACGGCGAGTCGACGTCCAGCTCGAAGTACTCCGCGAGGTGCTCGCGCAGCACGCTCGGCGCGAACGGCCGGAAGCTCTCGCGGTACTTGATCTTCAAGTTCATGATCGACTGCATCTTCCGCGATCGTGGATCGCCGAGGATGCTGCGACCGCCGAGCGAGCGCGGGCCGAACTCCATGCGGCCTTGCAGCCACCCGACGACCTTCTCGTCGGCGAGGGCGCGGGCGGTGCGGTCGATCAGCTCCGGCATCGGCAGCTTCTCGGAGACGGCGCCGACCGACTTCAAGAAGCTCTCGATCTCGTCGTCGGAGAACGCCGGGCCGAGGTACGACCCGCGCATGTTGTCGCCCTCGGAGCGATGGTGGCGCTCGTTGCCGAGCACCTTGTGGTAGATCGTCAAGGCGACGCCGAGCGCGCCGCCCGCATCGCCGGCCGCGGGCTGAATCCACAGCCGCTTGAACGGACCTTCCCGCAACAGGCGTCCGTTGCCGACGCAGTTCAGCGCCACACCGCCGGCGAGGCAGAGATTCTCCATGCCGGTCTCGCGATGGACGTGCCGCGCCATGTTCAGCATGATCTCCTCGGTGACCACCTGGATCGACGCCGCGAGATCCATCTCGCGCTGCGTGAGCTCCGACTCCGCCTGACGCGGCGGCCCGCCGAACAGGCGATCGAAGGCGCCGTTCGTCATCGTCAGCCCATGGAGGTAGTTGAAGTACTCCATGTTGAGCTTGAACGAGCCGTCCTCTCGGAGTTGCACGAGCTTCTCGAGGATGAGATCGACGTAGCGCGGCTCACCGTAGGGCGCGAGGCCCATCACCTTGTACTCGCCGGAGTTGACCTTGAAGCCGGTGTAGTAGGTGAACGCCGAGTAGAGCATGCCGAGCGAGTGCGGGTAGTGGAGCTCGGCGAGCAGGTCGAGCGAGCTCCCGCGCCCGACGCCGTAGGACGACGTCGCCCATTCGCCGACGCCGTCGAGCGTCAGCACCGCCGCCTCGGCGAACGGCGACGGATAGAACGCGCTCGCCGCGTGCGACTCGTGGTGCTCGCTGAAGAGCATCGGTCCGGTGTAGCCGCCGAGCTCGCGCCGGATCTGGTCGCGCGTGAAGAGCTTCTCTTTCAGCCATACCGGCATCGCGGTGAGGAACGACTTGATGCCGCGTGGTGCGACCCCGAGATAGTTCTCGAGGATGCGCTCGAACTTGAGGAGCGGCTTATCGTAGAAGCCGACATAGTCGAGCTCCGCGACCCCGATACCGGCCTCGCGCAGGCAGTACTCCACTGCGTGCTTCGGAAACTCGGAGTCGTGCTTCTTCCGCGTGAAGCGCTCTTCTTGCGCGGCGGCGACGATCTCTCCGTCGCGCACCAGGCAGGCGGCAGAGTCGTGGTAGAAAGCGGAGATGCCGAGAATCGTCGTCATGTCGCGCTTAGAACTGCTGCTCGTAGCGTGCGCGATCGACGGGCTCGAGCTTGCGGCGGATCCAGTGGCTCCGCTTCGTATCGCGCATCGAACGCGTCATCGGGTCGCGGAAGATCCGCATCACGAGTCCGACAGGCGTGAACACGACGTAGAAGAGCAGCCCGAGGATCAGGCGGGTATTGAAACTGGCCATGACCTCGGCCGCCGCCATCCAGGCGCGCTGCACCGGTCCGAGGAGCGCGGGCGCGACGAGACCCGGGACGAGGAGGAGCATCGCGAGCGTCCACAGGACGCGCGGGGGGAGCTCATGGCCGCGCCAGCGGCTCACGGCCCCGAGCACCAGGAACGCGAGCCCGACCGTGACTCCGAACTTGCGGAGATCGCGTGACGACTGGTGCACGATTCGCTCTAGAAGATCGTGTAGACGAAGGGCGCCAGCGCGGAGCCGTGCGTGAAGACGATCAGCGATCCAAACAGAGCCATGATGATGACGATGGGGGCGAGCCACCACTTCTTCCGGACGCGGAGGAAGCTCCAAAACTCGGCGGCGAGAGATACCAGTCCAGACTGCGCCATCGAACCCTCCAGAGATGCCAACTACCGTAGCGGATTTACTTCAGTTAATCGAGGCGTTTTCGGTGCAGCGGCCAACGCTTCGCCGCACGTCGTCGGCGTCACTATTGCGAGGGATGAGTGGTCATGGGGACGGCGGCTGAGGAGGTAGCGGATACTCTCGGCTCGATCGCGGCCGCATGAAGAAACCGCGAACGAGCATTGCCGCGTGGATCGGCCATTCAAGAAAGTAGTAAGCCGGTCTCCGCACGCTGCGCGCACGGATCGCGAATGCGACGAAGAGCATGCCGAGACCGACGGCCGTCGAGACAAAGAGCGTTGGGTTGCCCCCCGAACGCGGCGAAAACAATCCCGACGACGAGCCCCACACCGAGCATGCCGAAGACCAAGAGGCGATCGAGACCTTCCAGATACAATTCCTGTTCCAAAATGGAGCGGACAATGCGCTTTGTGCCCGTGTCGTTGTTGCCTCAGGCTTCGCAGTGCTATTCCGGGCAGCGGGTCCGTAAGCGGCATGCTGTTTTCGAGGAGATTCCCATGGTGGGCTACACGTTCCGCGCGGCCGATGCCGACCTAATTTCCTACGAGTCCGACGCCGCGAAGCGCGCCACGACACGAGGGGTGCGCGCGCTCGGCGCGCTCGCGTTCGTTCTCGGCATCCTCGCTGCGGCGACTGTGGAGGCCGGCGTCGTGTTCGACGCGGCAGCGTCGTTCGGCACGACGCTCAGCTTGAACAACATCCACCTGACGAACTTCACGGTGGGGAACCATGCGGATCGGCTCCTCGTCTGCGGTGTACAGGTCGAGGATCCGAGCAGCACGAACTGCATCCCGAGCAGCGTGACGTTTCACGGGGCGTCGCTCACGCAGGTCGACAACGTCTTCAACGGCACCACGACCCTGATGTGCGCAAGCCTGTGGTACCTGAGCGCACCGGCGGTTGCGACCGATGACGTGATCGTCACCTTTTTGGGCAACGTCATCGAAGGATCGATCGGGTGCGTGTCGGTCTACGGAGCACAGGGCACCTACGAGGCGAAGGCAAAAAACAGCGCGCTCTTGTCGACGTCGATCAGCACTAATATCACGACCTCGACCAACGGCGCGTGGGTGTTCGACATCGTTGCGGATGGCAACGGTGCGACGCACACGGCGGACGGGAGCCAGACGGAACGCTGGGATCAGTTGGCGACCGGGGGCTCCTCCTCGAGTGCCGGGAGCACGCGCGAGGTCGCGAGCGCCGGGACGGTCACGAACACCTGGACGAGCAGCGTCCCGAACACGAACCGCTTGGGACACATCCTGGTCGCCTTCGCGCCCACCGGCGCGGCGACGCCCACGCCGACGCCGACCCTGACGGTGACCCCGACGGTGAGCCCGACGGTGACCCCGACAGTCACGGAAACGCCGACGCCCACTCCCACGGCGACGGCCAGCGTCGCTGCCCGCCCGGACTGGTCCGGGGACTTCGCCTACGACTACGAGCAGGAACAGGCGAGTGGCGTGGCGGCGCCGAACGAAGCGAGCACCACCTGCGGGGCGACGTGTTCCAATTGTTCAGTCAACGGCACGACAACGCGGTCGACGACCCACATCGCGGGGAGCTTTGCGATGTCCGTGCTCGATTCTCCGACGACAGGATGGCAGAGCTGCGCGCACGTGTCGCAGACGGCTTTCGCAGGAAACTTCACCCTAGTGCAGATGGTGAACGTCACCGGCACGGACGCGACGGGCGAGACGCTCGACTACGGCAATCACACCAACAACTCCATCGGATACAAGATCCGCCGATCGGTTGTCGGGAATCTCGAGTGCGACTTCGGCAACGGCACGGCGCTCCAGACGGTGACGGGCGCCGCATGGGGAACGGGGGCGTTCCATGTGGTCACCTGCCGGCACTTCGGGAACACGCTGAGTGCGATCGTCGACGCCACCAAGACCGATGCGACGGTGAGTGGCACGCCTATCTACAACACCGACGTCCTGACGTTTCCGAATCCCGGCGACTACGTGGCGGGCCTCTACGACACGACCGCCGGCGTCGGCGCCGCGATCGATGACCCGTCCCTGTGTTCGATCTGCGCCTGCGGCCTCAAGGGCGCGGAGTGTGGCAGCGCGGCGTGTAGCGGGACAAACTACACTGCCTGTTCGACGGATGCGGAATGCGGTGGCGCGGCGGGATCCTGTGACGTGACCTCGGGATTCTGCCAGGGGCGGCGCCACTCACTCTGCAACGGATGCACGATGCCCACCGCCTGTAATCAGGTGCACGCGGGGCTCATGAGCGGCGTCACGCCAAGCCCGACGCCAACCAAGACTCCGACCCCGACTGCAACGGCGACCGTAACGCCGACTAGCACCGCGCCGACGCCGACACCGACGCTGTCGCGCACGCCGACTCCCACTCCAACGAGCACGTCACCAGTTACTAGCTTCTGGATCGACAGCAGCATGCCGGTGGCGGCGAACTGCGGGACGAGCGCGGCGACTGCCTGCCCGAGTTACTCGCGCCTGATCGGATCCTCGGGATGTCCGACGTGCGGCTGCGACGCGAACGGATGCCGCGACAACATTGGTTCCGTGGGCGGGCGCGTCAATGTCAATTGGATCGGCGGCCTCTATCACGGAGACGGCAACGGCCACATGGTAGGACTCGGATTCCCGCGTCCGTCCGGAGCCGAAGTCCTCTTTCAATGCACCGATGGGGACGGCACCTATACGCCGGGGGCATGTACCATCGACGGTGTCGGTGTGACAATCGCCCAATCGCAGTACGCGCTGATCACGATCGACGGCGACCCCTCGGGCACGAACGATACGCCGACCTCCTTCGTCCAGCTCCGGGGATTCAAGATCCGCAATCCCGTTGCCGGATCCTCTGCTTTACGGGTTCGCGGTCGCGCGAATCACTTTCGGGTCCAGGACATGGATGTCGACTGCACCGGCACAGGCGACATTGATTGTACGATTTGGGGACCGGCGCCGACGGCCTTCTATACCTTGGTCAATAACACGATCTACAATTGCGGCAACGGTTCTTATGGATGTTTCGGGCACACCCAGACCAGCAACATCGCCTTGGTCAACAATAAGCTCGGACCGAACATACACGGATACCAGCGCGATGCGGCGAACAACGACAGTCTGACGCTCCAAAACAACAACCGCGCCTTGGTCGATGGCAATCTCACCAAGGGACCGCAGACCAACTGCCTTGACATCGGCCAGACCGCAGACCCCGCTAACCCGTTGCATGGTATCATCATGCGCTACAACGACGCCGTCGATTGCGGGAATATTCGCGCCTTTCCTTCGGGCTGTGGCTGCGCCTGCGATCCCAATACGTCATGCGTAGAGAATGCCGCCTGTACCGTCGGCGCAGACTGCGGGGCCAATGTCAGCAACAACAATCACTGTTCGTGCGATTGGACGAGTCAGAACATCAAGGTCTCGGGCGACTTCCCGCAGAATGGCGATCCTGCGGGAACGGCGTCTTTCGACATCTCACTCTACAAAAACATCTCTCGCTACACGTCAACCGCGAACCGTAACGGCTGCATTTGGCTGACTGAACTCACGAAGGACACCGATCTCTGGTACAATACCTGCTGGGACGTGATCCACGACACGGCCGACGGCTCGCGCGGCACGCTGATGCCCCAGGGCGGTGCCGGCACTGGCGGCAACCTCCCCGTGCTCTACAATCTCTCGGACAGCACGGACAGCGTCGGATGCACGAGTGGGCAGGCATGCACGATGGAGGCCGGGGACGCAACCGGGTGCACGGCGACCGCATGCAAGTGGGTCGGGAACGGCTGGTACTTCCCCAATCTGACATCGGGAACGGGATTCCTCTCCTGGGTGACCTCGACGTTCGGCGCCCTACGCTTCAATGTCGATCTCACGCGCGTCGGCAGCGGCGCCGACTTCAACCATACCGGCTCCAACGCCGGGAACTTCCGCGCCGATCCACACTTCGCGAACCGTGGCGGTCCGAATCTCGCGGACTATGCGCTTACGAGCGCAAGTGTGGAGTACATCGATGCGGGTGACGCCTTCTGCCATGCGACGGCCCCCGGGAGCGGCTACACGATCAACGTAACGTGCGGGGGCGCGTCGACCGATCCGCGACACTTCTTCCCGCAGCCAAGCGATTACTACGCCCTTGCGAACGGCGACTGCGCCAGGAAGGGGGTGCGCGACATTGAGGGCATCGGCGCGCTCGAAGGATGTTACGACATTCAAATTGAAGGGTGCGGCGGCGATGGCGGGTTCGGCAATCTCCCAGACGTCCGGACGGTCGTGAGCGAGACGGCGACCTCCATCCTCGTTGATCAGCCGTGTGTGAATGTCTCGGCGAACGCCATGGTGCATGTCCCATGGGTTGGCACCAAGCCTGACATCGGTGCTGTGGAATTCAGCCCCGCATCGACGCCGACCGCTACAATATTGCTGACGCCAACGTCGACTCCGACACCGACGGCGACTTCTACGCAGACGGTAACTGCGACGATCACGCCCACGCCGATCCCGACGCTGACGGCGACGTCTACCGCGGCCCCGACCCTCACGGCGACCCCAACGGTGACCGCAACCCCGACACTGACTGCAACCCCCTCGGTAACTGCTACACAGACGCTCACCGCAACCCCGGCGCTAACTGCAACCCCGTCGGTGACTGCAACGCCGACGCTCACCGCGACCCCGACGCGGACCGCAACTCCGACGCTGACTGCCACCCCGTCGGTAACTGCAACGCCGACACTCACGGCAACCCCTACGGTGATCGCCACCCCGACGCTGACTGCCACCCCGACGCCGACTGCAACCCCGTCGGTGACTGCAACGCCGACGCTCACCACGACCCCGACGCGGACCGCAACTCCGATGCTGACTGCCACCCCGTCGGTAACTGCAACGCCGACGCTCACGGCAACCCCGACGCTGACTGCCACCCCCTCGGTGACTGCAACGCCGACGCTCACCGCAACCCCGACGCTCACGGCGACCCCGACCGTCACACGGACCGCGACGCCGACGAAGACCGCTACGCCAACAGTGACAAAGACTCCGACACCGACGAAGACCGCAACGCCGACACCGACGAAGACCGCGACGAAGACCACGACTCCGACACCGATAGCGACGCCTACTCCGATTCCGGGCGGTACGTGCGGGGACGGAGCGTGGAACGTCGGAGAGGACTGCGATGGCTCAGTGACGTGTCAGATCGCGTCGAATACTGGTCCGGGCTATTCGTGTATCGCGTGTCAGTGCGCCTGCCCGTCGTTCGTCGAGTTCGTCGGGACTCCGGGGAGCGCCGGCGTCCTCGACCTCGGATGGACG
Source organism: Deltaproteobacteria bacterium (assembly GCA_016200545.1). GTDB lineage: Bacteria > Desulfobacterota > Binatia > UTPRO1 > UTPRO1 > DP-19. The sequence goes on from JACQEO010000020.1 coordinate 55,009, forward strand.
GGTCAAGGACACGACTCCACCCTGGTGAACGCGGGCAAGGTGACCGTCGGGGCCACGAGCTGTGCCGGAAGTAACCGACCCTGTGGCGTCTGCGACCTGCTCGGTCCAGTCGACAACCTCGCGGCGGACGCGGGCGACATCGACAACCACCGCTGCACCGGCAACACCCATGCCCAGTGCACCACCACCGCGAATTGCACGGCGACGCGCTGTCTCGCGGGCACGAACGACGGGGCGACCTGTAGCTTGGCGTCGCAGTGTCCGGGGGGGACGTGCGTCGCCGCGGACGGCACCTGCGAGTACTACTTCGGCAGCTATCTCCCGCTGGTTGCCGGCGCCGTCTCGACCTGCCTCGGAAACCAGATCGACGGCCTCATTACCGGGACCGCCAACATCGAGACCGGCAGCGCCGCCACGGTGGCGAGCCTGATCTCCACCGTGTACACCGGCACCACGAGCGACGCACCGTGTCCGCGGTGCATCGGGGACACCACGGCGAACGACGGCACGCGGGGCGGCACGTGTGACAGTGGCGACAACGTCGGGCTGAAGTGCGACGTCAATGGCACCTCCCCCAATCCCTTCTGGGCGAACACCAGTCTCGATTGTCCGCCCACGTCGGGGGCCTTGATCGCAGCGCTGGCGATCGACCTCACGAACTCGACGGGAACCCGGACGAAGACGCTCTCGGCGGCGAGCCCGAATTGTCGCGCCAACGGCTTCACCACCTCGAAGTGCTTCTGCGATACCTGCAACAACGGGGTGGGGACCATATGTGCCACGAACGCCGACTGCGTCGCCGTGGGGGCGACGGTGTGCGGGGGCCGCCGGTGTAGCAGCGGCACGAACGCGGGGAATCCGTGTAGTCTGACCTGTGCTGCCGGCGCAAATGTCGGCAACCCGTGTACCGTCACTTCCGAATGTCCCGGCAGCAGTTGTACCAGCAGCTCGCAATGCCCGCGCGCGTGTTCCGGGGGAAGCAATGCCGGGGGGCTGTGTACGGCGGATTCGGCTTGTCCCGGCGGCGGCACGTGCCAAGTCACGGCGTGCAATGTGCCGGGGGCGGCGACGCGCCCGAACGAGTGCTCCGGAGCCGGCTCCGTGTGTTCCCCGACGAACACGTGCGTCGGCGGCAGCAATGTGAACACGAACTGCAGCGCGGCGTCCGAGTGTCCCGGGGGCGCGTGTGTCGCGGGCAACGAAGGGGTGTGCGCGGGCGGGCCGTTCAATCAGTTCTGCGGGCCGAACGCGACGTTCCAAGGGTGTACGGCGGACACGCAATGCGCGCCCTACAATCTGTGCGTCGGCGGCAGCAACGCCGGGCACAACTGCGCGGCGGCCTCGGAGTGTCCCGGCGGCGCGTGCACTTCGAAGGTGGGGGGCCAGTTCGAGCACTGCAGCATCGGCAAGTTCCGCGACTGCTTCACGGACAACGGGGTGAGCGGTAACAGCATCAACGCGACCGGCGCCGCCGATATTCCGGTCAACGACCAGTCCGACCCGACCGCGGCGGCACTCTTCTGCGTCCCGCCAACCAGCAGCGGATTCTTGAATTCTACCTTCGGTTGGCCCGGCCTCGGACGCGTGGAGATTCCAGGTCATATGACCGCGTTACCGTGATCGACGAGTGCGGACACCCGACAGAACTTTCGGCGCGGCTCAATATTACCAGCGCTGGTCAAGGCGGCGATGCGATTCGTACATCGCGCGATCCGAGATCGCCGCGAACCTCAATGGTCAACAGGGATTCCGAACCCGCAACGGGCCGATCCTGAGCGTCGCGTACCGCTTACGACATCTTCCACCGCGCAGCTTCGTTGCGTTCGCCCTCCCATTGTCGTTCGGCGCGCCACGCGCGCTGCGCCCGCGCCCGACGCCGTCGAGCGTCAGCACCGCCGCCTCGGCGAACGGCGAGCGATAGAACGCGCTCGCCGCATGCGACTCGTGATGCTCGCTGAAGAGGATCGGTCCCGGGTAGTCAGCGAGTTCGCGCCGGATCGGTCACGCGTGAAGAGCTTAGCCATACCGGCATCGCGGTGAGGACGACTTGATGCCGCGTGGCGCGACCCCGAGATAGTTCTCGAGGATGCGCTCGAACTTGAGGAGCGGCTTGTCGTAGAAGCCGACGTAGTCGAGCTCCGCGAGCCCGAGACCCGTTTCACGGCGGCAATACTCGACCGCGTGCTTTGGACACCGGAGTCGTGCTTCTTCCGCGTGAAGCGCTCTTCTTGCGCGGCGGCGACGATCTCTCCATCGTCACTGCTCGCCACGCCCCGTCTGGACAGGCGTGACGTCAATGTCGACACTGGCCCGCGATGCGGGAGCGGCTACGGGGCTCGGAGCGCGGCGGGCAGCGTGACAGTGCCGGGCGTCGCGATCGCGCGGCGCGTCGCCTCGGCGAGATACGCCCCGGGCTCGAGGCCGACGAGCTTCGCGGACTCGATCAAGCTGTAGAAGAGCGCGGCGACGCGGGTCCCGCGTTCAGAGCGCGAGCCGTAGTGATTCTTGCGACCAACGGCGAGCGCCCGCATCCCGCGCTCGACATGGTTGGTGTCGAGGGGCAGCGCCGGGTCGGTAAGGAAGGCGGTGAGCCCCGGCCAGAGGTCGAGCGTGTAGCGGATCGCCGTGCCGAGCGCCGACTCGGGGAGCACCGGATGCGCGACGCACCACGCCCGGATCGCGGCGACGAGCGCCGTGCCCTCCGTCCGCCGTCCGGCCTCCCGCTCGGCGGTCCGGGCCGGTTCGGGGAGCGCGCGGCTCCGTGCCTCCACGGCGTACAGCTCGCCGATCAGTCGCACGACCTCCCCAGCCTCCGGGTAGTGCGGCGCGGCTTCGACAAACTTCCGCCGCACGTGGGCCCAGCAGTGCGCGAGCCGAAAGGTGGGGGCGCGCGCCGCCGCGTGTTGATCGCGGAGCGCCGGATAGACGCGGTAGCCGTCGGCGACGAGCCAGCCTTGATAGTCCCGCAGCACTGCGGCCGCTGCGGCGACCCCGCGCGAGCCGGCAATCCGGTAACAGACCGCGTCCGGCGCCGCGCGCGCCCACGCGTGCCACTTCGTTGCCCCTGGCTGGCCCAGCAACGGCCAGCGCGTCTCGTCGGCACCGAGGACGGGGGTAGTGAGGACATACGCATGGAGCGCGTCGTGCGTCGGCGTGAGATGGTGGGCGAGCGCCGCGAGCTGATCCCAGAGCGTCTGCGTGTCGATCGCGAGGCCGGCGCGCGCCATCTGCTTCACTTGCCGCGCGAGCGGCAGGTGATCGGCGTACTTCGCGAGCGCCACGCCGACGGCGAAAGCGACCGAGTAGCGCCCGCCGGCCGTGAGTTTCGGCGGGCCGAGCGCCGTCTCGACACACCCGCTACAGCGGCAGCGGTATTTCTGCCGCCGATGGCGGACGAGGCGGAAGGACCGTTCGACGACGTCGATCTCGTCGGCATCCTCGGTCTGTCCCTCCCAGACGGTGAGGGCGCCGCCGCACTGCAAGCACTGCTGATCGGCGGCCTCGAGCGTGTGGACGATCTCGACGAGCGGCAGCGTCGGCTGGGGCCGCGGGCCGTGCCCGCGCGGGGCGGGTCGCGGCGCGTCGTCCGCGCCGGCACCGTCCCGCGGGCGCCGCTCTGAGCTGGGGCCGAAGAGCGCCCGGGTCTTCGCCGCGAGCTGCTCTTGCAGGAGCTGGAGCTCGAGTTGGAGGGTGGTCGTGGCGATGTCGCCGCGCGCGGCAGCGAGGGCGGCGGTCAGTTCCGCGAGGCGCTGGTGGAGGCGGGTGAGCTCGGCGTGCTGGAGCAACGCCACCTGGCGCAGGCGCTCGATGTCGGTCTCCTGCTCGATCTGCACCACGGGAGAGTAATGGCAGATATGTAGACGAATAGCAATACGATTCTGCTAGGTCAGACGCTTATCGCGTCGCCCCGAGGGTCCGCGGGGTCACGACCGTCGGCGAGAGCCGCCGCTGGGCGAGCAGCGCGCACCCTTCGAGCAAGAGCGCGAGCTCGCTCAGCGTGAGCTCCACCGCGGACGCCCCCGTCTGGACCCAGAGCGCCGCGAACCGGCCTTGCTCGAGCCGCTTCTGATAGATGCACAAGCCGGTGCCGTCCCAGAGCAGGACCTTCGCACGCCGCCGGGTGCGATTCACGAAGAGATAGCAGTCGCCGGAGAGCGGATCGCGCTGGAGGTGGGTCGCGACGAGTGCCTGCAACCCGTCGAAACCTTTCCGGAGATCCGCTGGCGCCGGGTACGCCCACACCCGCAGCGTCCGCGTGCTGCCGATCACGCGAGCTGCGCGAGCAGCGCCGGGACGTCGGCCACGGACACACCCTCGATGCGCACGCCATTCGGTAGCACGACGACGAGCCCCGACGCGGGGAGCGTCACCAGCGCCGCCGCACGCACGGCGACCGGCCGCAGCCGCAACGGCGGCGTCCCCGCACGGGCCCAGCTCGTGATCGCTCCCACCGAGAAGCCCACCTCGCGCGCGATCGTCGGCCAGCCCGCCCCCGCGGCCTGCCGCTGCCGCGCGTAGTCCACGATCGTTGCCCGGATCGCGTCCGGGACCCGACTCGTCACGCCGCGCGGGCCCAACGCCGCCACGCGCTGCCGAATCCGTCGTCGCATCGCTCCGCTCGCATCGCCCATCGCCGCCGCCTCCTTGGCGACAGGCCTAGCGCACGCGCGTCAGCGATCACCAGACGGGGCGCGGCGAGCAGTTACTCTCCGTCGCGCACCAGGCAGGCGGCGGAGTCGTGGTAGAAGGCGGAGATGCCGAGAATCGTCGTCACGCCGCCCTCAGAACTGTTGCTCGTAGCGCGCGCGATCGACGGGCTCGAGCTTGCGGCGAATCCAATGGCTGCGCTTCGTATCGCGCATCGAACGCGTCATCGGGTCGCGGAAGAGCCGCATCACGAATCCGACGGGCGTGAACACGACGTAGAAGAGCAGGCCGAGGATCACGCGCGTGTTGAAGCTCGCCATGACCTCGGCGGCCGCCATCCACGCGCGCTGCACCGGTCCGAGGAGCGCGGGGGCCACGAGACCCGGGACGAGAAGGAGCGTCCCGAGCGTCCACAGGACGCGCGGGGGGAGCTCGTGGCCGCGCCATCGGCTCACGGCTCCGAGCACGAGGAACGCGAGCCCGACCGTGACTCCGAACTTGCGGAGATCGCGTGACGACTGGTGCACGATTCGCTCTAGAAGATCGTGTAGACGAAGGGCGCCAGCGCGGAGCCGTGCGTGAAGACGATCAGCGATCCGAAGAGGGCCATGATGATGACGATGGGGGCGAGCCACCACTTCTTCCGGACGCGGAGGAAGCTCCAAAACTCACCGGCCAAAGACACGATCCCAGACCTCGCCATTCCAACCTCCATACGAACGACTCATCGTACTGGACTTCCGGCATGGAATCGAGACGCAATCTAACCCTCAGAACGGGACGCTGGTCGGCGCTGATCATCCCGGTAGGGCGCGAGGCGATGTTTGCCCGCTGCCTTCACTGTGTTGCGGTGTTGCTGGCGCGCGGACCCCACCCTATCAGCGGCATGGGGGTATCCATCTAAGCGGAGGACGGCAGGCCAGCGGCTCTCCAGGGTCGGTTCGCAGGGGGGCGTTCGAGGCTGGCCGGGTGCCCGCGGGTCCCCGGTGGCGTAGGCGGCCTCGACTTGGGCTGGGGGTTGACGAC
>JACQEO010000021.1 GCA_016200545.1 Deltaproteobacteria bacterium
GTCGTCAACCCCCAGCCCAAGTCGAGGCCGCCTACGCCACCGGGGACCCGCGGGCACCCGGCCAGCCTCGAACGCCCCCCTGCGAACCGACCCTGGAGAGCCGCTGGCCTGCCGTCCTCCGCTTAGATGGATACCCCCAAAGGCAGCTTCTGTCAACCGCCGGCTAATGCGTTCTATCGACGCGGGTGGCGTCGGCGCTATTTGAACTTCGCCGTCGTGCTCACGTCGGGATGCTGCGCCGCCGGGTCCAACGTCACGCTACAGGCGGCCGGATTTCCGGCGCAGGCGCCCTTCCACTTGTCGAACTGCCCGGTCGTGGCGGCCGGCGTCAAGGTCACGGTGGTCTTCTGGTCGTAGATCTCGATGCACGTCACGCTGTCGCGGGTGGCGTCGTTGGGATCGGGGCAGGTGCACGTGGTCTTGCCCCCGTTGGCGTTCGGGTCGATCGTCACCGTCCCGGCGGCGCCCTTGCACTTCACCTCGACGGTCAGGATGGCGCTGCTCCCCTTCGCGATGTCACTCGTGATCTTCTCTTTCTTGTCGAACACCATGCCGTCGTTGTCGGCGGCGACGGTGTTGATGAAGCTCGCCTTCCCTTGCTTGAGCGGGATGACATCGAGCTCGACGTTCACGACGCCGAACGGCGGGATGGTATCGAGGTCACAGAGCAGCTCGCGCCGCTTGAAGTCGAAGTGACAGGTGCCATGGTCCGCAGTGAACGTCATGGGGAACAGGGTCTTCGGGATCTTCACCGCGAAGACGACCCCCGTGGCATCGCCGGGACCGCGGTTCTCCATGCGCACGGAGTCGAAGAGCGTCTCGCCGCGGGTTCCTGTTGGTGGGGTGAAGGGCATGAGCCGCAGGTTGCCGTGCGTTCCGTCCTGGTCGCAGCGCACATGCTTCAAGGGAGCGAGCTTGGGCCCGGACGCACCCGTCAGGACGACGGTCACCATCCCCTCGCCTTGACCGCCCGAGGCGCAGTCCGTCCCCGGGTGCGCATGCATCTCGAGGAGCCCGGTGAACGGCGCGGCGGAACCGGTAGGCGGTACCGGTACCGGCAGCCCGAACGTGCTCGGGGAATCGGGAAAGATATCGCAGCCGGGCTGGACGCCTGCCCCCGCGAATCCCGAACTCCCGTCGAGGAATCCGATCTCGACGACCGCCTCCCCCATGGACGGGCTCAAGGTCAGTTGCAACGCGGTGCCGGGGACGACTCGTTTCACCTTGCTGCGAAAGCTGCACACCGCGAGCCCCTCAGGTGTCGAGGTGGGCAAGCTGTACTGGAAGTCGACGGCGGAAGCCCGCGGAGGGTGCGCGAGCCCCAACCACGTCGCTGCCAATCCATACGCGAGAGCCTTGGAATGCGATTCCATCGCGGTGCCTCCCGCCGCCATCAGAGCGGTGAGCATCGACAGGGTTCAGCTGCAGCGTCTCCGGCGTCAAGGGCGGCACATACGCCGGCTGCGCTGCGAGCGTCGGCGCCCTCGGCGTCGATGCGATCAACGGTTGAGAGCGAACTCGAGCTGCGTTTTCGGCGGAGCGAGTTGCCATCGTCGTCCGTCTCGGGCGTTCCCCTACTGCCATCTCGACTGGTGAGATCGCATGGCCCGCGAAGCAACGTCAAGACGCGGCGCAGGTTGGCGGGTGTCCGCCGATCCGGAGACTACTGGCGCGGTGCGTGGAATCCTAGAGTTCGCCTAACCGCCGCCACTTGACGCGCGGGCTGCCGGTGCACGAGAGAGAGCGCACGCGCAAACGGCTCACCCGCGCCGCCCTCCTCGCGCTCTCGGCAATCGTCTTGCCGGGGCGCATGATCTTCAGTCTCGCCTGCTCGACCTTCGGCAGCCCCCTCCAGGCGATCAACCCGGAGTCCCGTGATGCTCGATGTTCTCCGGCGACTGCTGCCTAGACGTCGACGACGACGGCTTCGGCGACCGCGGCACCTTGGCCGGCTCGATTACGTTCCCGTGTGGGGTCTGCCTACCACGGGATCCTCGCCCCGCGCGCCCGCGATCGCCCCGCCGCCGTCGCGGTGTGCCTCGGCGCGGGGGGGATGGACCGAACGCGCTTACGCCGACGCCGACCTCGTCGTTGGCTCGCTCCGAGAGGTCTATCCTGGAATCGTGATCGAGCGGGCAGGTCACGCGCGCGTCGCACACTGCTTCTCATCGATCGATGAGTACTTGAAGACACCGGGCCTTCGGTGGACGGCCGAGCGCCCGAGTGCCCGATGGAGCCGCCGGATGACTTGCCGCCGCGCGATCCCGGCCTACTCCTCGGCAAGCTCGTAGTTGGTGAGAAGCCGACCGAGTTGTTCGTCACGCTGACGATCCATTGGTACCGCCGGTCGGCAGGCGCGCAGGTGTTCGCGCAGGACGTGCGCCTCTTCGTCACCGATCCGCTCGACGCCCGCGAGGATCGCGTGCTTGCAGTGAACGCACCGCGCCGAGAACCGCTTCGGCGTATCCCTCCGAGTTCCTCTGCGAGCAGGGAGCTCGCCGAGGAACGCGTGTCGGGCGACGAACAGAGGGTTTTCCATGAGCGTTCCGGCGTTCAGCACCATCGGATGGGCGCGGACGACGTCCATCGCGAGCTCGGTGCCGAACCTCGCGCGATCGTACGCGCAGACGACAGGATCGTCGTAACGCTCGAGGACGACGCTCGCGCGCGCTTCATACTCGACGAGGTCGCCGATTCCCGGTCGGTCCTGCAGGGCCCATTCCATGTGCGCGATCAGTCGCGTGAGAGGAAACCCCTGTTCTCTCGCGTCGCGCAGGGTCTGCTCGACCACCGCCAGCATCGCGCCTTGATCGAAACGCCCGCCCAGCAGGTACGTTTGCTCCCAGGTGCGGATCTCGAGCTGGCCGCTCGCCTCGGCGTCGCGTACGTCGATGCCTGAAGCCTGCAAGCGACTCAAGTGGTCGGCGCGAAGTGCGGGATCCACGATGTGGAACGCCTTCTCCCCGCGATCGATGCCCTCTTTCACGAAGGGCAGCAGCACGCGGTACTCCTCCTCGGGCGTGGGGAAGAAGGCGCAGATATGACGGCGCTCGGCTGAGCCTGTCCCCCCGAGCCGCACCGACGACCTGACCTCGCTCATATCATCACCCCATCGGTGTCGAGACATGGTCGGATTCAGCTCGATCGTCAAGTCGATTGTCGTGTCCGTGCCGTCTCCGAGTTGCCCCAATGTGGACCATGAAGACGACGCCATGGCCGTCACCCCGTGGCGCCGCGGTGCTTTTCGGTGCACTGGAGCGCGAGCCCGCCGTGGCTCCAGGCCGCGCCCGCGGCCATCGCCATCGCGACGAAGATCACCTCGCCGATCTCGGCGTCGCTCGCGCCCACTTTGACGGCGCGTTTGGCATGCGCGTCGATGCACCAAGGGCACTGCGTGATGTGCGCGACGGCGAGGGCGATCAGCTCCTTCGTCTTCACCGGCAGCGCGCCCTCGGCGAAAACCTTGCCGTCGAACTCGAGAAAGGCGCGGTACGCCTCCGGGACGAGCTCGCGCATGTACTTGAACTGTTTCGCCGCGTTGACACCGTGGAAGGTCATGGCTCGCTCCTTTCGTGACGGGGGGCAGAAAGCGCACCAGTGGCGCGCGCCGACCTGGGCTGTCAAGCGATTCCGGCGCGACTATAGTCGAGCGTCGCGGAGCCATGCGATGCGCCGGGAGCAGAGGAACTCGATGAAGAATCACGCCATTTGCGACCGGGAGCGAGGGGGCACCTGATGAATCGCGCTCCGCTCCTGCGGTGCCCGCGTTGTCGAAGTCCGCACGTGAAACCGATACCGCGCTCGCGTGTCGGCGACTACATCGCCGCGGTCTTTCGTCGTCGGCCGTACACCTGTCGATGGTGTCGACGACGCTTTCGCGCGCCCACTCGCGGCGTGGAAGTGCTCGCGGCGCCGCGGGAGGCCTCGACGCATTCCGAGGAGCGCGAAACGGCCGGTCTCGACGAAGGCTGAACCCCAGACAGACGTACACGCCGCGCTCGGTAGCGGCGTGAGGCGCGACGCTACACGTCGCCTTCGGGGGCGGTGGTGTGGACGAGGCTTACCCCGCGCGGCGGCGCGCCGCGGGTGACGTCGGTCGGGACGCCGGTCTTGACACGTACGGCGGTACGGACGAGCTCAGCATCGACGCGATCGGCGAGACCGCTCTCGGCGAGGACCCTGAACGCGTACCGCTCGAGGTCGGGGTACATCTGATAGACGTCCTGGTGTACCTCGACGTACACGTGTCCGCCCGCCCGGCCGAACTTGACCGGCTGGTAAACGATCTCACCCGGCGTCCCGGATTCGACGAGCGGATAGAGCGTCGCGATGTCCTCCGGGTAGAGGCGGATGCAGCCGTGCGTCGTGAGCCGTCCGACCGTCCACGGATCGTTCGTTCCGTGGATCGCGTAGACGTCGATCGAGAGCCGGATGCGGTAGTCGCCGAGCGGGTTGTCGGGTCCCGGCGGCACGACGGCTTGCGGATGCTCCATCGTGCGCAGGATCGACGCCGGAACGACCCAGGTTGGGTTTTCGTCCTTCGACTTGACGGTGAAGGCGCCGACCGGGCTCGGTGCCTCCTCCGCTCCGATGCCGATCGGCCAGGTGAGCACCGGCACGCGCTCGCCGGGCATGGCGTCGGTCGGAAAGAAGTAGAGACGCATCTCGGGGATGTTGATGACGAGGCCGCGGTACGACGTGCGCGGTACGATCGAGCGCGACGGCAGCAGGATGTCGACGCCGGCGCGCGGCTCCCATTCGTCGATCGTCGGATTGGCGTCGCGTACCTCGCGAAAGCCGAGACCGCCGGCGCGCGCGAGCTCGAGCAGGTTCTCGCCCGCGACGACGCGGTGATGTTGCAGACGACCGACGAGCGGGGGCGTCTCCCAGCTCTCCGGCACGCGCACGGTGACGGCCGTGATGCGCATGATCGGCTGCGTCTCGTACGCCGCCGTCGTCGGCAGGCCGTTTTCACGAGCGGAGGCGTCCGGCGGGAGCGGTGTCATCACCCGGTGGGTCGCGGTCCGGTACGCGGCCGGTCGCGGGCGTCCGGTCGTCGCCGGAGCGCACCCGGTGGCCGTGAGGGCCGAGGCGATCGTCGCCAGCGCGGCGAGGCCGGGGACTGTGACGCCGAGAAGACGTCTGCCGAAGGCGCAGTTCACGGGCGAGCTCATGAGGTGTGCGGTGAAAGTGTCCATCAAGAGCTGGTTCAGCAGCAACCCCCATGCCAGGAAAAGCCGCGTAACGACCGACGAACATGTGACGAAATTTGCCAAGCTGGCGCTCTTGGAGCAATCGCGCGGCGGCGAACGGCGTGTGTGTGGCACTCAAGCGTCGGCCCGCAGGCGTTCGACCAGGGCGCGATCGGCGGGTGGGAATTCGTAGTCGCTGAGGCGGCCGGGCTCGACCCATGCGAGCGCCTGCGCGACCCGTGCCTCGATCGCTCCTCTCTCGTGCAGACATCGATAGAACGAGAGCGCAAGGGTCGTCTCAGTGTCCGTCCAGACGACCGTGTCGACGCGCTCACCGACGTGGAAGCTCGCGCCGAGCTCCTCCGCCAGCTCGCGACGGAGGCACTCCTCGAGCGACTCGTCCGAGTGGCGCTTGCCTCCGGGAAACTCCCAGAGGCCGGCGAGTGGTGTGCCGGCGGGACGCTGCGCGATGAGGTAGCGCCCGCGTTCGTCTCGGATGATACCGGCAGCGACCTCCACGAGCACCATGCAAGCTTCTAGCGAGCACCGAACGCCGGTACAACGGCATCGCGACGAGCTGACGTCAGGCGGTCACGTGACGCGAGCGCCAGGTGCCGCGGGTCTCGATCAGCTTGCGGAGCGCCAGGCCCCGGCGGCGCCGCGGCGTGACGGGCGTGTGCGACGCACGGCGCTGGCGGAGCGGTGCCGGATGGTGCATCGCGGCCGTCCGCGTGCTCCACGACAGCAGCCCGCGTGCGAGGTAGTCGGCCTCGATGTCGAGCGCTTCGCAGATGCTGCGGAACGAGAACGGCGCGTTCGCGCAATCGGTGCCCCGGATCCACTCCTCCGCCGCAGCTGCGTCCTTCCGCTTGCGCCCTTGGACCTGCATCGCCGCGTCGAGAAGGACGGCGAACATGAGCCGCTTCTCGGGCGAGTCGGACGCGCGCCTCGCCCAGCGATCGAAGTACTGCTCGGGAAGCAGCACGTCTTCCGCCATCTCATTGCTCGGCCGCATGATCGATCCTCCGCATGGCGTCATGAATCCGCCACCTGCCGACACTCGGTGCAAGACGCGTGCACGTCTGGGGTCGTCATATGAACCTACAGAGAGACTCGCACCCTTGCGGTGCGACCTCCGCGATAATGGGGAGGTTTTCCACTCACGTCACGAGAGGGGGCGGGCGCGCACCGCTCGTAAGAAGTGCACGGCGGTCGAAAAAATGTGCACCCGCGCTCAATCGATCGTCGATCAGACACTGGCTAGCGTGCGTCCCGCGATGGGCACGGCTGTTGCTTGAGCTGGAGCATGCGACCGCGGCGCGCGCGTGCCGCGGCCATTGGAGGGCGTTGCGATGCGTTTAGAATTCCAGAGCTTGGAGGACCGAATCCTTTGGCACATCGTGCGCGAGCTGAGTGACGCCGGTGACGGTGTCAGCATTCCGTATCTCGTCCAGACTCTCTCCGACCTCGGACCCGAGGCGGTCGCGCGCGTGATCGAGCAACTCCAACGCAACGAGGTCGTGACTCCGGCCGGCGAGACGTATCGCGACGTTCCGGAGTGACGATCCGTCCGCGGCGGCGGACGTGACGCCGCCAGCGGTGCGGATCAGCCGCCCAGCAGACGAAGGGCGGCGAGCAGGAGACCGATCAAGCCGCCGACGACGGCCCCGTTCAAGCGAATGAACTGGAGATCGGCGCCGACGCGATCTTCGATCTGCGCGACCAGTGCGTCGGTCTCGAGCGCCTCGAGATTTTCGCGCACCGTCACGCCGATCTGATGGTGATGGCGACGCAGCAGATCGTCGGCGGTCTGCCGCACCCATTGATCGAACGCTGCGCTTCGTTCCGCATCGTCGAGCAGATCGACGATGCCGGCGCGCAGCTCGCGATCGACGAGCGCCGCGAGATACCCGTCGGGCTCGTCGAGGTCCTGCTCGAGGCGCGCGCGCAGCTGTCCGAGCATACCCTGCACCAGCGGCATCGCCTCCAAGCTCTCGAGCAACGCCTGACGCAGCTGCTCCGCCTGCGCCAGCGCCGGCGCATCCCTGTCGGCGAGCCGCGTCGCGAAGCCGCGGACGGCGTTCAGCAGCGTCGCGCGCAGCGGATGGTTCGGGTCGCGCGCGGCGTCGCGTAGCTCCGCCGAGGCATAGCCGCACGTCGCCTCGATGATCTTTCGCTGCACGATCTTGCGGCGCAGGAACAATGGCACCAGGCGCTTGCCCTCCGCGCGTAGCGTGCGCGCGGTGCGCTCGAGCCACCACTGGAGCTGCGCGCTGGTGCGCGGACGTTCGGCGAGATTCGCGAGCGAGAGGGCGAGCGTGCGAAACGCGGTCGCCGCGCTCTCGTTTTCGACGGCGCGCGCCAGCCATCGTCCCGCGGCGGGATCGATCGGGAGCTCGCGCAGCTGCTGCCGGATGGTGCGGTCGACGAACTCCGCGACCTCGGGCTCGGTGAGGATTCCGGCGAGGGCGCGCAGGAGGTCGCGGACCGGCTCTCCGACACGCTGCACGTGGCCGGGGTCGCGGAGCCACTCGACGATCAAGGTGCTCGGCGCGATCCGCTGCAAGCGCGATCCGATCACTTCCGGCGACAGCCACTCGTCCTCGATCATCGAGACGATGCCCTCGACGATCTTCTGCCGCCGTGCCGGAATGATCGCCGTGTGAGGAATCGGGATCCCGAGCGGGTGGCGGAAGAGCGCCGTCACGGCGAACCAGTCGGCGAGGCCGCCGACGACCGCCGCCTCGAACCCCGCGGCGCCGAGCGCGAGCCACCAGGGCGGTCCGACACCGAGGACGAGGGCGACCCGGCAGCCGACGGCGCCGGCGACCGCGACCGCCAGCGAGATCGCGCCCACGTGATTGCGCCGCGCGGACGGGGGAACGAGACGCGGCGCTACCTGCAGCTAGTCACCTGTGCTCCGATGGCACTCCGCCTCGATCTCCAGATGCCACTCGGGATTGGCGAAGCCAACGACCTGAATGAAGGCGCTTGCCGGCCGTATGGTCGAGAAGACCTCCCCGTGTGCCTCGGCGATCTGCTCCCAGTCGGCGTGCGACTTGAAGTAGACCCTGGTCTTCACGACATCATCGAGGGAGAACCCAGCACGAGCAATGACGTCGGCGATGATCGCCAGGCAACGTTTCGCCTGACCATAGGCGTCCGCTGCGGCTGTGGTCTTTCCGTCGGTCGCGAGCGGTGCGGTAGCCGAGATCGTCAGGAGGTTGCCGGAGCGAACCGCGCGCGAACAACCGATGAGCGGTTCGTATGAAGATCCTGTCGAGAAGAGCTGACGCGTCATGGTACCGGAGCCTCACCGCCATCCGTGAACTGCTTGACGACTTGGCGCGGAGTGTACGGGTTACGCCGCGGACCGTCTGCGTGAGTTGCCGGCGAGGGCACGTTCAGCCTCTCGGGTTAGCTCGACGCCGACAAACTGTCTGGCCGGGTAGAGGTAGTCTTCGCTGGACTCGTCGACTACCCTGACGAATCCTTCCTCTGCAGCACGTGGATCCGGGAGCTGCTCGTAGAGCTTCCGCAGTTCGAGATCCTCGCACCCTCTGTTCCGGACGCAGAGTAGGAACCGTTTCTTCCTTCGTGCCGTAGCCATCAGTCGAGGAACCTCTTGATCTTCATCCGCACTCGCCCGACCCCGTGGGCTTCATACCAATGTACCTCGGCTCGCCTTCTCCTACCACTGTCGAGACGGACGAGCGCGGTGCCCTTGAGCTTCCGCCATCGCCCAGCCCCATGCCGCTTGCGCAATCGAGCGAGGTTGCGAATACCTCGGCCTCTCGCGATCGTCTCGACGTGGCCGATCTCCCCAATCAGTTCGAAGTACATCGTGCCCCATGTCGAACAGATGAGTGCGTCGCCCAATGGACCGCGGATAAGCTGCGGGCGCCGAAGGCGACCCCCAGCTTCATCGGGTTGTCGGACCGCGGGCTGCCCCGACCGTCGCTGCCGCCTTGCCGTGGTACCCAGCCGCCGACTCTCGCAATAGGAATTGCTGCTGGTCAGCGGTGCGCTCAACGAGCTGCCGATGCATCAGTATTCTTGCGCTCAACGAAGTCTCCCCGAGCATTTGCGACAACTTCGAGAGATCGAGTGAGTTCAGAACGGCAGCCGTAATCGGCCGCTTCGCATCCCAGAAGATGAGGGACGACAGCAATTCGAGCGCCGGCCTACTCTCAAGCAGGCGCATCAGCGTGTCCACCTCCTCCTCCGTTTCGCACGGGAAGAAGTAACAGGTGTCATCGAACAGAACCGGCTTGCCCTCGTGCGGGGCAACCCGAGTGAAACTAAGGCGCTTGTAGAGGCCCGAGATGGCAACCTTCCACGGGGCGAACGAGTACGGCCCGATTCCGAAGATTGAGAAGGGCGGCCGCCCCCGATAGATCGAACTCGATCTCTGCTCAAGGAGTGCGGCGTGGGAGTTGAGGTACCGCCACGCGTTGGGAGCTGACGTCGAAAGGCGGCTTGGGTCATCGGTGACCTGACGCTGTGGAACGAGTAACCAGCGGGTCGGCGAGCGGCGGTTCGCGAGATCGGAGCTCTTCAGCAGGGGAAAGACGACCGCCTCCTCGAGCTCAACCATCTCGCCTAGGCCATTGCGAAGCGAGCCGCTATCTCGGCCGAACTCGAATACTTTGCTGCAGTCGTGTTTTACGCCCGACCGCCAGCCGGCAAGGCCGCGTGCTCGGAGGTGCCGCAGGCGGTTGTAAGCATCGACGTCCGCGAGTAGCTGATCGTCGCGGAACCCGAACCTCGTGCTCGGTGCCGAGGCCTGCAACGAGGGATAGTCAAGGCACGTCGCTTCTAGGTTAGGGACGCCAGTCTGAACAACTAGGAAGCAGGCATCGACAGATACCGCGAAGTGCTTCTTGGCATCGATTCGATAGAGCGACGCCGAACCAATCGGAGCTCGCTGGCGCCATGCCCACTGGAGGACCTTGCGCGCTACAGCGGTCTTGCAAAGGACGGCGAGCATTCCAGTCGTGCCGCGCAACCACTCAATGTTCTGGCGGAGCATCCACTCGGAGATATCGAAATTGCTCTTGCCAGTGAGCGCCTCGATCCCGCGAAGACCATCGAGGTTGCTCTTCTCGGGCAGATTGCCGCTGCCGAGCACACCGAGACCCGAGTTTGTGACCCAGGGTGGATTGCCGATGATGAGGACGGGTTCTGGGAGCTTCGCGACGATCTGCCGCCAGTTATGCTGAAAGAAGTCAGCGACCTGAACACTTACTCTCTCCCCGGCTGATATGCTGGCGAGAGAGGACGTCAGCCACTCAAGGTGAGCAGTGTTGATGTCCGCCGCCTCAACGTGAGCAACCTCCGCGAAGGCCTCGAGACTCGCACGCACAAAGGCACCCGTGCCACAGGTGGGCTCGATGATCGATGCAGGCCGGCAGCCGAGATCACGGAGCAGCAAGCAAAGTGAACTCGCTAAATCGGGCGGTGTCTGG
This sequence comes from Deltaproteobacteria bacterium, assembly GCA_016200545.1. Taxonomy (GTDB): domain Bacteria; phylum Desulfobacterota; class Binatia; order UTPRO1; family UTPRO1; genus DP-19. The sequence goes on from JACQEO010000021.1 coordinate 10,661, forward strand.
AAGTCGCCGAACTCGACCCGCACCCTACCGGCAAATCCGTGGTCCGTCATGTGATTCGTTGGATCCCCGCGACCGAGCCAGCCTTCTCGATAACACGACTGTACTGGAGCCGCCACTGAAGGGCGTTCGAGATGGTGAGGTAGCCCACATCCGGTGGCCTCTTGGGGAGCTCATCTGCGATGCTGGACGCCTCAATGTCGTCGACCGGGAGCATCCGTTCTTGGAGGAACGCCAGAAGATCATCCTTGTTCCCGTTGTTCTCCAGAATCCGGCGGATGCCTGTTGTGGTCTGGTAGTCGGCAGTACAAGTACTCTCGACGAAGATCGCGTGGAGGATGTCGAGATGGCCGGTCCTCGCCTTTGCGTCGTCGCTCTTCTCGTAGACAAAGACCAGGACCGAGTAGCCGAGACCGTAAATTTTCTGGCGTGCAGACTTGAACGGGCAGGACGACTGGGGCTGCTTGACGCTGGTGACCTTCATGTCGACATCGAGATCGGGAAAATCAATGCCCTTGGCAGAGTTCCCTTCGGCGAACTCGTAGCGGTCGTGCAGGTACGATCGGAACTTGTGCTCGAAGTAGGTGCCGACTGCTTTGCCGTCCGTCACGCCATAAAGCGACGGCTCCCGGTGCGCAGACTCGATCTGCGCGAAGCGTTGAGCCTCAGCCTTGAGGCGATCGAGCGATAGCGTCGGCTTCATGATCTCTTTTGCCCGCCGTCCAACGCCTGGGGCTCACCCGCGGCGGCCGATCACCGACGTTCTCCTCAGCCTATTCGCCACACGGCCGCCGTCGGGTGCAGCCGCTGTTATTAAGTAGGTGGCGCCGTAGGGGCCCGCTCCGAAGAGCCCAACCGAGAGAGGTCAACACGGTTCAGCCGGGCTCCGTGACTGCGTAGGGCGCCTGCGCAAATCGAATGCCCATTACCCGGAGAGCTTCTTTGCCTCGGACCGTCAAGTCGGTGATGAAGAGGAACTGGTCGCGGCTTTCCTTCACGTAAGCCTTCAGCCGGTATTTTGTTCCCCAAGGTTTTTCCATGACGATCACAGAAATGGGTGCTTCCAGTTTCCGATAAGAGCTCGTCTCTGCGATCTGCGCCAGCTGCGCCCGCACTCCCACAGCATCATGGTCGGGGTGCAGGTAAAACTCCGCGACACACAGCAGGCTCCGATGGCCGCTGGTAGCGTTGGCGATGATCCCTGACCAGGTCTGTGAGTTGGGGACGATCACCTCCGTATCGTCGGCCGTCACGATGCGCGTTGCTCGCAGCTCGATCGACTTGACCTCCCCGTAGATTCCGCCCAACTCGATCCAATCCCCCGGCTGATAGGTGTTCTCCAGCACGGTCACGAGTCCGGCAACCAGGCTGCTTCCGTAGTCCTTGAGCGCAAAGGCAAGCGCTAGACCCACGCTCGCAAACACCGCAACGGCATTGCGGAATGTGGGCTCGACAAAGATCGGTACGACGATGATCAAAGCCGCAACTCCGATTAGAAGACGAGCGATCGGCGTCGCGCGCAGGATCGAGAGCCGTAGGTGCGGCGAGGCGCTTTCTGCCACGCGGCGAAGCAAGCCTCGAAGAACGAACGACAGGAGCCTCGCCGCGACCAGCACGATGAGAGCGACGAACACGTGTTGCCAAGTGAGTTTCTCCAAATGAGCCCAAGTCGCAAGATCTACGCTCATCTCATTTTACCTTCCGTTTTCGCGAGAGCCGAGTGTTACGACGGTTCGCCTCCTGGTGGGCCACCTGCCTAAACTTGGACGGTTCCGTATAGTCCCGCCGACATCGCAAACACACGCAGCCTATCACGACGGGTCGCTGCTGCGGACTGTTCGCAAAGTCCCCGTAGCCCGCTTGTATACCCTCTCATGCGTCTCGCGACCTCCGCGCCGATAGACTGCGAGGAGCTGGGAATATCCGGGAAACGCTCCGCCGGTCGACCGGCGGGCGTCCGGTTCGCTTGTACCGAGAACGTGTCGGTAGGAGAGCGCACCGCTGCCGGGCCCCGACTTGGCGCGCGCGGCGTCGCGCTATGCGAGCACGCTCCCCATCAGCTCGACGAAGTTGTCACAGTAGAAGCGTTCCTTCGCGACCTCGTCGACGCCGTCGAGCGTCTGCTCGAAGCGGCGGATGGGGTTCCGTCCGCCTTCGACGTGCGGGTAGTCGGAGGAGAACAGGCATACCTCGGGGCCGGTCTGCTGGATGATCCAGCCGGTGGGCTCGGTCGGGTAGGGCGTGACGCGAATCTGCCGCCGCACGTACTCGCTCGGCTTGAGCTGCAGGCGTTGCAAGCGCTCCTCGTGCTTCGCGAAGGCCTCGTGCGCGGCGTCGAGCTGCCGCATCCACCCCGGCACCCAGACGGCGCCCTGCTCGATGACGCCGATCATCAGGCGCGGGAAGCGGTCGAGGAGGCCGTCGATGATCATCGTCGCCAGCGTCTGCATCGGCGGGTAGGGGATCGCCATGTAGTCGACGGAGCGAAAGTTCTCGGCGCCGCCGTGGAAGTCGAGGACGGTGGGAAGCCCGTTCTCGAAGTACATCGGGTCGAGCAGGCGGCCGCCGCCGCCGACGTGAAAGACGATCGGCAGCCCCGCCTCCTCCGCCTGCGCCCACACCGGAAACAGGCCGACGTGGCTCGGCGAATGACGGCGCGGGCACGCCGACGGGACGAGGAGCGCGCGGCAGCCCATGGTGATCGCCTCGCCCGCGAGCGCGCGCGAGCGCTCGAAGTCGGCGAGCGGCACGTAGCCGACCGCGAGCAGGCGGCGGTCGGTGGCGCAGAAGTCGACGATCGCGCGGTTGTGCGCGCGCGCCAGGCCGTAGGCGAAGTCGAGATCGTCGTCGAGCTCGGCGCGTAGCAGATAGTCGGTCGCGAACGTGTTGAAGACGAGCTGGCTCGCGAAGCCGAGGAGGTCGAGGGCGTGCGGCCGGTCCTCCTTCATGAACGACCCGAGCGCGCGCCAATTCTTCCGCAACATGATCTCGCGCTCGGCCGCGGCGCGCTCGGCCGGGTCGTCGCGCCGGGCGCGGATGGCGTCGATCGAACGCTCCTCTCCCGGCTTCACGGTGCTCACGAAGAGCGGCTTCATGCGTGCGCGCACGCCGGGGTCGGCGAACGGCAGGAGCCAGTCGGGGGTTTCGACGATGTGCGAGTCGGCGTCGTGGATGACGCGGTGTTCGGCGTAGGGCACGGCGCTCCTCCTCACGTCGGCTCTACACCGGAGGCGCCGCCCGCGACAAGTCGCCGCCCATGTGGCATGGTCCCGCCGCATGACCCACCGCGACGAGGGGCGACGATGAAAGTGCGCGCCGCGATTTGCTGGGAACCCGGGCGTGCACTTGAGGTCGACGAGGTCGACCTCGACGGGCCGCGCGCCGGCGAGTGTCTGGTGCGTCTGGTTGCGACCGGCGTGTGCCATACGGACGCCTACACGATGAGCGGTCGCGATCCCGAGGGCCGCTTCCCGGTCGTGCTCGGCCACGAAGGCGCGGGGATCGTCGAGGAGGTCGGCCCGGGCGTATCGTCGTTGCGTCCGGGCGACCACGTGATTCCGCTCTACATTCCGGAGTGCCGCGCGTGCGAGTTCTGTCTCTCGGGTAAGACCAACCTCTGCGGACGGCTGCGCGAGACGCAAAGCCTCGGCCTCATGCCCGATCGCACCAGCCGGCTCTCGCACCACGGCCGCATGCTCCATCACTACATGGGGACATCGACCTTCGCCGAGCGCACCGTCGTTCCCGAGATCGCGCTCGCGAAGATTCGTCCCGACGCGCCGCTCGCGACCGTCTGCCTGCTCGGCTGCGGGGTGACGACGGGCATCGGCGCCGTGCTCAACACCGCGAGGGTCGAGCCCGGCGCGAGCGTCGCCGTCTTCGGCCTCGGCGGCATCGGGCTGTCGGTGATCCAGGGAGCGATCCTCGCCGGTGCCGAGCGCATCATCGGCGTCGACACCAATCCCAAGAAGTTCGCGCTCGCGACCGCGCTCGGCACCACCGACACGCTCGACGCGAATGCCGTCGACAACGTCGTCGCGGCGATCGTCGAGATGACGAACGGCGGCGTCGACTACTCGTTCGAGTGCATCGGCAACGTCGAGGTCATGGGCCAGGCGCTCGCCTGCACGCACAAGGGCTGGGGGCAGTCGATCGTCATCGGCGTCGCCGGCGCCGGTGAGGAGATCCACGCGCGGCCGTTTCTGCTCGTGACCGGCCGCTCGTGGCGCGGCTCGGCGTTCGGCGGGACCAAGGGGCGCACGCAGCTCCCGCGCCTCGTCGATCGCTACCTCGCGGGGCGCATCAAGCTCGACGAGCTCGTCACCCGCCGGCTGCCCCTCGACGAGATCAACACCGCCTTCGATCTCATGCACCGGGGCGAGGCGATCCGCAGCGTCATCCAGTACGGGGCCTCGTCCGAGGACGATACCCAATGACCGATCACGTCGAGACGGAGTGGCAGTTCGAGAGCGCTGAGCCGCCGCAGCGCTGGCTCCACCGCGCCGAGCTCCCCGCCGGCTTCGCGCTCGTCGCGATCAAGGGGGGGCAGATCGCCGACACCTACTACGACACCGACGATTGGCGTCTCTACCGCGCCGGCTACGCGCTCCGCGTACGGCAGACCGGCCACGAGCGCGAGGCGACGATGAAGCAGCTCGCCGCCGCGCGCAATGGCCGCCACCAGCGGCGCGAGCTCACCGCGCCGCTCGCGATCGCGACCGCGCGCGTTGAAGCGGACCGCCCGCGTCCGCGGAACGTGATTGATCGGCTCGACGGACTTCTCGCCGACCGTATCCATGCCGTCGCCGGTACCCACGCGGTGCGTCCGATCGTCGAGCTGCGCACGCGCCGCCGCCGCTTCGCGATCGAGCGCGACGGGCGCGTGCTCGGTGAGCTCGCGCTCGACGTCACCAGCGTGCCGGTGGAGGGCGCGCCCGGTCCGGCACACTTCCATCGCGTCGAGGTCGAGGTCGCGGCGGGCGTCGACGCGGCGGAGCTCGAGCCGTTCGCCGAAGCCTGCCGCCGCGAAGTCATGCTCGCGCCGACCGATGAATCCGAGTTCGAGGCCGCAATGCGTGTCCGCGGCGTCGTGCCGAACCCCGTCGCGAGCCTCGGGTCCTTCGCGATCGACGCCTCGATGACGACCGGCGCCGTCGCGCTGGCGTCGCTGCGGCGGCACTTCGTGAGCTTGCTCGAGCACGAGCCCGGCACGCGCCTCGGCGACGATGCGGAGGCGTTGCACGACATGCGGGTCGCGATCCGGCGCCTGCGGGCGGCCCTGGCGCTCTTCGCCGAGGCGCTGCCGCGGCGAGCCGCCGCGTACGGCGCGACCCTCGAGTGGCTCGCCGGCGCTCTCGGCGCGGTGCGCGACTTGGACGTGCAGCTTGAGCATCTCGAGGGCTGGCGTACACAGATGGAGGCGGGCGACGCCGAGGCGCTCTCCACCGTCGCGGATCTGCTCCGTCGCCGGCGCGTCGCCGCCAGACGTCGCATGCTGCGCGCGCTCGACTGCGCGCGCTACGATGCGTTCGTCCACCGTTTCAGCGTCCTGCTTCGCGGCTCGCCGCCGCGCCGCGGGATCGCGCAGCGGCCGATCGTCGACGTCGCGCCGACGCTCATTCGCAGGCGCATGCGCAAGGTGCGGAAGGCGGGTGACGCCATCGTCGCGACGTCACCGCCGCCGGCGTACCACGAGCTCCGCATCCGCTGTAAGAAACTCCGCTACGCCCTCGAGGCGCACGCCGAGGTGTACGGCAAGCCGGTGCGCCGGCTCGCGACCGCGGTGACGAACCTCCAGCAGCTCCTCGGCGACCACCAGGACGCGGAGGTCGCGATCGTCGACCTGCGCGAGCTCTGCGAGCGTCGGAGTCCTCAGCTCAGCCGGCGGGCGATCTTCGTGATCGGCAAGATCGCGGAGCGCTACGAGCGCGAGGCGAAGCGGCTGCGCCGGCGATTCCCCAAGCGCTACCGTGCGACGACCGGCCAGCGATGGAAAGGGGTGCGGCGGGCGCTCGAAAAGCGCGTGTCGCAGGTCATGGCGCCGGCGACCGCGGCGGTGACGTCGGTCGTCGAAGACGCGCCTTCACCCGAGCTCGCCGCGGTGGTTCGCGGCGGCGCGGGCGGTGACAGCATGCCCGTCGGCGCGACCGGCGCGACGCCCGACGAGACACGAGCGAAGCGTCACGGCCCGCGTGCGGCGCCGACGGCCCGGATGCCGCGGAGGGTCGCGCGTTGAGTACCGTCGGTCACGACGGCTACGCGTGCCTGCGCGTCGACGTCCGCGACGGCGTCGCGTTCGTCACCATCGATCACCCGCCGATCAATCTCTTCGACCTCGCGCTCATCCAGGAGATCGACCGTCTCGGTCGAGCCCTCGCGGCGGACGACGACGTGCGGGTCGTCGTCTTTGCCAGCGCCAACCCCGAGTTCTTCATCGCGCACGCCGACGTGGCGTTGATCCAACTCCTGCCGACCGAGGTGCCGCCGAAGCCGACCCGTCTCGGGATCTTTCACGCGATGGTCGACCGCTTTCGCACCATGCCGAAAGCGACGATCGCGCAGATCGAGGGGCGAGTGCGCGGCGGCGGCAGCGAGTTCGTGCTGTCGCTCGACATGCGGTTCGCGGCGCACGGACGCGCGCTGCTCGGGCAACCGGAGGTGGCGCTCGGGATCATCCCCGGCGGCAGCGGCACGCAGCGTCTGCCGCGCCTCATGGGACGCGGGCGCGCGCTCGAGGTCATCCTCGGCTGCGAGGACTTCCCGGCGGATCTCGCCGAGCGCTACGGCTACGTCAATCGCGCGCTACCGGCGGACGAGATCGGCGCGTTCGTCGAGGCGCTCGCGCTCCGCATCGCGTCTTTTCCCGCGAGCGCGATCGCGCTCGCGAAAGAGGCGGTGAACGCCGCTGAGCTACCGACCATCGAGGGGCTTCTCGAAGAGGCGCACTGCTTCGACCGAGCGGTCGCGACCGCGGCCGCGCGCGAACGCATGACGCGCTTTCTCGCGCTCGGCGGGCAGGTGCGGGAGCACGAGCTCACGCTCGACGATCTCCTCAGCCGGCTCGGGCCCCGGCGCGACGCGTAGAGCGCCGCCGGGTCAGGCGGCGCGCCGTGTGATGGTCCGCCGCCGGCGCTCGGGCTGCGGCGCGTCCTCGAGGAGAAGCGCCGCGGTGATCCAGCGCCGCGTCACGAACGCGAGCTCGCGACGGGTGTGTCTCGTCGACGGGAACGGTGGGGCGACGTGCACGTCTGCGGCGAGGCCCGGTCGTCGGAGGATGCGCGCCAGCGACTCCGCGAACGACATCTCGTCGATGAACGCCGCCGCGGCGTCCGGTTCCCCGTTCGATCCTACGTAACGAATCGCGACCGCTTGCACGGGTGCGCCGGCGTCTATCGCCGCTTGCAGCAGCGCCGCGTAGAACGGCCCGACGCGCGTTCCGTCCGTCGTCGTCCCCTCGGGAAAGACGGCGCCGCGCTCGCCGCGGCGGAGCGCGTTGGCGATCGCGTCCTTCACCCGGGCGGCGTCGTGGTAGCTGCCGCGGACGATGAAGAAGGTCCCGAACGCCGCGGCCATCGGGCCGACCAGCGGCCACCGTCCGACCTCCGACTTGGCGACGAAGCGCGCGCTCCCGAGCGCGTTCAGCAGATACACGTCGAGCCACGACACGTGGTTGGCGACGACGAGCAGCGGCCCACCTGCGAGGGCCGCCTCGCCGCGCAGCGCGACCGTGACGCGCAGCGCGGCGAGCGTTCGCCGTGCGCAGTCGACGGCGAGCTCGGCCGTCATCCGAGAATCCGCCGCCGGTCGCGCGGCGCGCGCCCAGGTGAGGAGGATGCGCGAGGCGAGACGGCCGAGGCGTTGCGCCCGTTCGATCGGCGTCGTCGACGCGACGGGAGCCGGGGTCGCGCGCGCGGTCATGCGGGCAGCGCCTGGCGCAGCAGCCGAGCGCGGTAGCGCGGCGCCATGCGCGCCATCGCGAGGATCAGTAAGAGGTCCGCGGTCTTGAACTGCTCGTCCCATGCCGGCTCGCCGCACACCGTCGCGCCGAGACGCAGATAGGCCTTGATGAGCGCCGGCAGCGGTGCGCCGTCGTCGGGCTCGATCGACTCGAATGGAAAGCGCGCGCGTGGAAACGCGTGCCACTCGACCGGGCTCAGGTGGTCGCGCGTGAGGCGCCGGCAGACGCTCGCGGCACGCCCGGCGCCGTCGGTGAGGCTCACGCTGGCGCAGCCGATCACGTACTCGCAGCGACGCTCGACGAGATGCGCCGTCAAGCCGGCGAGGAGGAGCGCGATCACGCCACCCTTGCGGTAGGCCGGATGCACGCACGCCCTCCCCACCTCGGCGACGCGCGCACCGTGGCTGACGATGCGCCCGAGATCGAACTCGGTCTCCGAGTAGTAGCCACCCGCTTCGCGGGCACGCTCCGGAGTGAGGATGCGATAGGTGCCGACGACGGCGTCGGTATCGGAGTCGCGGACAAGCAGGTGGTCGCAGAAGCCGTCGAAGGCGTCGGCGTCGACTCCGCCCGCCGGGAGGTCGGCGTCCAAGCTCTCGCGGTACACGCGCCAGCGGAGCCGTTGCGCCTCGAGGACATCGGCTGCGTCGCGCGCGAGCGCGATGCGGAAGCGCGATCCGTCGAAGGACGCCTCGCCGTCGCCGACCCTGCGCGTGTGATCGTCGAAGCCTACCAAACGCCCCACAACGTAGATCCAGGATATGACCATAGCGTGAGAGCGATATGTCCGGAATGTTAAATGGGCCGTGCTGCAGAGCGATATCACACGTTTGTCGAGGGCTCTGTCGGTCCAATTAATATTCACGTCATTGCGTATTCACGATCCCGATAACCGCTCCGGGGATATTTGGGGACATAGGAGGTCCTGTCATGGCGAGAGCACTGGAAAAGCTCGCGAGTCGGGAGCGGTCGTGGGGCGACGGGTCCGGTCGCGAGATCGTCTGCCATCGCTGCGGTACCCAGTGCGTGCTGCCCGCGGGCGCACGACTCGAAGAGACCGCCTGCGTCGGCTGCGTCCAACGCCTCGGCGAGGCCGGTCGTCGCGGTGACGGGTGGCCCGCGGTCGCCATGTGCGCGGTGGCGGAGTGGTCGAACAAGGCGGTGGTCGGCGGACGCGGCTACGGGCTGGTGAGCTGCCCACACTACGACGCCGAATGTGTCGTCGAGGTGGGCGAGGCGGCGCGCACGGGATGCATCGCATGTCTCCGGCCGCTCGGCGCTCAGCCGCTCGTGCGCCAGGACCTCGCGGCACGGCGCCTAGTCCTCTCGACGTTGAGTGCCTGCGCGGAGGACGAGTCCCTCGACCGCTCCCTCCTCGGCCGGCCGATCGCCGACGACGTGTCATGCATGCTCTTCCCGGGAGAGCCGTCGTGAGTCCGATACGCTTCTACGCGGAGATGCGGCTCGCCGTCGCCGCCCTCTGGCAGGCGACGCGCGACGCGCTCGCGACGTGGCGCGCGCGCCGCGTGCAGCTCCGGCAGCTCGAGCGCATCTTCGGCTAGGCGGTCCGCTCGTCCGACGGAGCGGTGCGAGCCGGGGGAGTTGTGTCAGCTCGCCGGCGCTGGCAGAAGCGGCGAGCGGCACGACGGACGTGCCCACGGAGGACTCGAGCCATGAAGATCTACGATTTCGTCGGCGCGCCCAACCCCAAGCGGCTGCGCGTCTACCTTGCGGAGAAGGGCATCCGCGTACCCTACGAACCGGTCAACATCGTGGCCGGTGAGAACCGCACCCCCGAGTTCCTGAAGAAGAATCCGCTCGGTGGCCTGCCGGTCCTCGAGCTCGACGACGGCAGCTACCTCACCGAGTCACTCGCCATCACGGAGTATTTCGAGGAGCTCAACCCGAAACCGCCGATGCTCGGTACCACGCCGCTCGAGCGCGCGCGCGTCCGCGAGCTCGAGCGCATCGTGGAGCTCGGGGTGTTCAACCGCATCGCCGTCATCTTCCAGAACACGCATCCGTTCATGGCGGGCCGCCTGAAGCAGTCTCCGGATGCCGCCGAGAACGCCCGCAATGTGCTCGCGAACTCCGTCGCGGTGCTCGACACGATGATCGGCGCGCGTCCCTTCGTCGCCGGCGAGCGGCCGACGGTCGCCGATTGCACGCTCTTCGCCGCCCTCGAGTTCGGTGAGTTCGCGCAGGTTCCCCTCGACCCGGCGCGGAAGAATCTCACGCGCTGGTACACCGAGTTCAAAAAGCGCCCCAGCGCCAGCGCCTGATGCGCAGCGATCGCGGACGGTGCGCGACGGACTTTCGCTGCGCGCCGTCCGTGACTCGCCATGTCCACCGCCCGCGGTCGCGATGGATTCAGAAGAGATCGTCAGGACGACGGCGGGTTTTCGCGTGCGCCCTTGGACTCGGAGGAAGTCTGGGAGAGTTCGGTCAAGCGCTCTTCCATCTCGAGGAGGCGATACTTCGCCTTGCGGCTCTCGAGGGTGCCGGCGAGTGCGAGCACCTTCTCGCGAAGTTCACGGATGTCCTCCGTCATCGCGATCTCCTTCCGTGGCCGTTACGTTGAATGCGGGGTGCTACGTAAGCAAGGGCGGATACTAGCGCAGTCCGAAATGGACCGGAAGCCAGCGACGGCGAGACGCCGTTTCAGTCAGGGCGCGACGCTATCCAGTTGAAGGCGCCGAAGGCGCTCCGCCGTCGCAGTGAGTCATCGGCCGTCCGTCATCGAATATTCATCGAAGGCGGGATTGATCACCAGCGCGGGCGCTGGCATCGATGAGGCGTTCCAGAGCGGTGACCGTTCCCTCCTCACGACAGGTCGCCAGAGAGCCCCGGGAGGCCACGCCCGGGGCTCTCACCCCCGCCCTTCTTCTCGGCGTCGCGCGTTCCTTGCTTCGCCGCCGCCACGCTCGTAGTAGGCGCGCATGACCACCGCCGCCGCGCCGCTCGACGAGATCAAGCTCTACTTCGACTACAAGAGTCCGTTCGCCTACCTCGCGAGCGCTCCGGCCTCCACGCTCGACGCGCGCTTCCACGTCCGCGTCCGCTGGATCCCGTACCAGCTGCGCATCAAAGGGAAGGGTGAGCGCAGCCAGAACTCGGAATGGAAGGCGCGCTACTCGTACCTCGACGCGCGCCGCGCCGCCGCGCCGCGCGGGCTCGTCATCAAGGGGCCGCGCAAGGTGTACGATACCCAACCGGCGTTGATCGGTGCGCTCTTCGCGATGCGTGAGGGATGCTTCCGACGCTACACCGAGGAAGCGTACGCGCGTTTCTTCCGGCGCGAGCTCGAGCTCGACGTGCCGGCGGCGATTGCGGCGCTGCTCGCCGACTGCGGCACCTCGGCAACAGCGTACGAGCGGTTTCTCGCCGGCGAGGGCGTAGCAGCGTACGCGCGTTGCGTCGCGGAGGCGGAGGCGGACCACGTCTTCGGCGTGCCGTTCTTCGTCTTTCGCGGTGAGCCGTTCTGGGGGCACGATCGCATGCCGCTCCTCGAGACGCGGCTTCGCGAGAGCGCCCTCGCGCGCTGACAGCTCACTCCGGGACGGGCGGCGACTCGAGCGTGTAGTTCGCGACCTTCCAGCTGGCGGCATCCTGGCGCAGTGTGAGGATGAGGCGGCGGGTGAACGAATCGGCGCCGTCGGGTGACACGTGGAGGTCGTAGACGAGCGAGGGGCTCTCCTCCCGTGCGCCGCCGAGCTGGATGAACGTGTAGTGAATGCTCGGCTGGCGTGTCGACTCGTCGATCGCCTGCCCGGCCTTCAGGCGCGTCTCCTCGTCGATCTTCGACGCCGCCAGACCGGTCGCGAGCTCGCGCGCCGCCGGCTGATCGATCTTGATGAAGAGCGCGTCGATGAAGCGTTCGGCGATCGCCTGCCGCGGATCGGACGAGTGACAGCCCGCGACGAGCAAGAGCGCGGCGAGCGACGTGAGCGTGGGATGGCGGCGCATGCGGCGCGGATCCTAGCGGAAGGTGTCGGCGCTCGAAAGGCGCGCACGCCGATGCTAAGGTCGCGCGCCGTGTCGCCGACCGACGACGTCACCCGCAACGGCACATCGAACGGCGCGCGCCGGCGCGCGCGATCCCGTCGCGCCGTGCCTGGAGAGGACGATCGGCCGCGGGGTTTCGAGCCCGATCGCATGCGTCGGTTGTGGAGCGATATCGACAACGCCCGCGACAACCTCGGCGTCGGCCCCGAGGCGGCGGCGTCCGCCGCGTCGTGGAGCGTCGCCGGAATCGTCGGCTACGCCGGCGAGCTCGCGATCGATGCGGCCGATACCGTCGTCGGGTGGGTGCGCGTGCTTCCCGATCCGCGACGTGTGATCGGCGCCGCGCTGCCGTGCGTGCGGCGGGTGCCGATCGTCGGCGGATTCTTCGAGTAGCGCGGCGTCCGGCGCCTGCGCCCCCGTTCACGCGTAGACGCGGTAGTCGAGCGCCGGAAAGAGCGCGTCGGCGGCCTCGACCGCGCGCAGCCACTCGAGGTCGACGGCGCCGCGCTCGATCTCGTCGGCGAGCCGTGTGAAGCGTGCCACGTGGTCGGTGACGCGCTTGGTGGCGTAGGCGACCGTCGTGCCGCGCGAGATCATGAACGGCCAGTCGCTGGCCTGCGCCAGCAAGAGCTCGCGCGCCGCCTGATCGAGCGCCCGCCGCGTCGTGCCCGCGGCGGCCGGATGGCGCCGTGCGAGTGCCACCATGCGATCGGCGGCGTGATGCAGGTGGCGATAGATCCAGTCGTTCGCCTCCGTGAGCCAGACCTCGTGATGGCCGTGCGCGCCCCAGGTTCCGGGGTTCGGCTCGGCGACCTGATTCGTCGGGTAGGCGTCGAGGTACTCGTCGGGTGTCATCATGCGCACCCGACCCCGCGCCGCGAGCTCGCGGCAGAGCAGCTCGAGCCAGAGCGGGCCCTCGTGCCACCAGTGACCGAAGAGCTCGGCGTCGAACGGCAGCGTGAGGAGCGGCGGACGATCGAAGGCGGCGGCGAGGCGCTCGAGCTCGTCGGCGCAATACTGTGCGTAGTGGGCGGCGTGCGCCGCCGCGGTGGCGCGGGCGCGCTCGGGATCGTAAGGCTCCTTGCGATCACCGGCGCCGGTGACGCGATGATACTTGAGACCGGTCGCGACGCGCTCACCCGTCGGCGGCAAGTAGGGGCGGAGGTACGCGTAGTCGAGGTCGAATCCGATGTCGCGATAGAAGTCGCGGTAGGCGGGATCGCCGGGGTAGCCCGTCGTCGCGCTCCACACCTGCGCCGACGCGGCGGCGTCGCGCGCGAACGCCGCGACTCCGGACGGGCAATAGATGGGTGCATATACCCCGTAGAGCGGCGGTGCCGAGGCGAGGGCGACGGCCTGCGTCTCGACGCAGACGAAGCGCACGTGCGCGTCGGCGAGCGGGCGGTCGAGTCCGGGGTAGTAGCCGCATTCGGGAAGCCAGAAGCCCACCGGCTCGCGGGCGAAGACGCGGCGGAACTCCGCCATTCCGATCGCGATCTGGGCGGTCACGGCCTGCGGCGTCGGCGCGAGGAGCGGCAGCAAGCCGTGGCTCGCCGCGGTCGTCATCAGGCGCAAGACGCCGGCGTCGGCGAGGCGCGCGAACGCGCCGATCAGATCGCCGTCGCGGCGATCGAGGATGCGACGACGCGCCGCCGTGAACGCTGCATGATGGCGCGCCGCGAGCGCGTGGAATCGCGCGTCGCCGCGGGTGCGGTGCAGCTCGCGGTCGGCGAGCTCGATGCGGCTCTCGAGATGGCGCTGGTAGCGGGTGCGGAGGAGCGGGTCGGCGAGCATCGCGAGCAGCGGCGGCGAGAGCGAGACGGCGGCGCGACACGTGACGCCGTCGGCCGCGAGCCGCTCGAACGTCTCGAGGAGCGGCAGGTAGGACTCGGTGATCGCCTCGAAGAGCCACGTCTCCTCGAGGAACGTCTCGTACTCGGGGTGGCGCACCCACGGGAGGTGCGCGTGCAGGACGAGCGCGAGGAGCCCGTGCTCACCCGTCACGGCGGTGCCGCTCTTCAGAGGAGGGCGACCGCCGTGCGGCGTTGTGCGTGATCCACGCGGCGCCCGGGGCAGCGGACGGCGCCGGCGACAATCGCACGGAGAGCCGCGTCGTTGCGTCGGCGCTCGCGTGTCCGAGCGGCGTGTGCTCCACGCGCACGGTCATCCACCGCGTGGGATCGTGACCGGGCGCTTCGGCGCGCGGCGTCGTCGTCACCGCCGAGCGGATGCGTGCGACGAACGTGCCGTCGGCGCCGCGCCAGCCGAGCTCCGCGCAGTACGTGCCCTCGGGACGCGCGCGCCGCACGTACTGGGAGCCGGCGGCGCCCTCGACCTCGACGTCGTGATGCCGCCAGGCGCGCGCCTCGGCGAAGTCGAGCAAGGTGAGATCCTCGATGCGCAGGACGAAGCGCGCGTCGACGGCGCCCGCCGGGCGTTCGACACCCGCCGGCAGATCCCAGGAGACGAAGAGCGTGCCGGGGTCGCGCGCCACCAGGACGAGGCGATCGTCGCCGTAGCTCGCAGGCAGCGGCGGTACCGTCGCCAATGCGCGTCGCAACGTCTGCGCGTCCGGCGGACGATTGCGGGGCGGCGCGGGCGCTCCGGACGCGGCCGCGGGTCGCATCACGTCGCCCTCGTCGTCGCCGATCAGCCGCCCGAGCGCGAAGCGCAAGCCGCGGAGCGCGCTCACGATCAATTCGAGGGCGTACCCCCAGAAGACGTCGAGCGGACGTTCCACGGCCGAAACATTAGCGACGGACTTCCGCGGCGTCAAAACGCGGGTCAGCAGTGCGGCGAGTTCGCGACGATGGATTCGGCGGCATCCGTACCCGGAATCAGCGCCGCATGGCGCGAAGTATCGGGGAACGGTCGATTGGCGAGGAACACGCGTCCCGACACGCCTTGCCACCACACACATGCTGGCTCGGTGAGATGCGTCTGGATGCGGTCGAGGTACTTCGCCTTGGTGAGGAGGCCGACCGGCGCCTCGCCCTCGAGTGCCGCCGCGACCGCCTCCGGCGCGCGCACGCGTGTCAACGTGCGCCCGGCATAGAAGGTGAACGAGTGGCCGCGTGTCTTGTAGGCGAGGATGCGGGCGTTCTCGGGGAGCGCGCGCGCGACTTCCGCCGCGGCGCGCAGGCTGCTGAACTCGTTCACGATCGGCACGCCGGTCCGATAGAACAGCATCTGCGATGCGAGCGCGGCGACCGCGATCAGGACGGGGATGGTCTGCCAGCGTTGCCGCCGCGCGAGCGCAAACCCGGCGAGCGGGAAGACCAGCAGCGTCAGTCCGGACGCCGCGCGCCAGCCGAACGCCGGGTAACGGACGGCGGTGCCGATCGCGATTGTCGCCGTGAGCGCGACAATCGCCGCCGCCCACACCATAGTGGGGATCGCGAACGCCCGCGCGCGCACCACGGCGGGGGCGGCGAGGACGTCGCGCAGATACGTCGCGACCATGAGCGCGAGCGCCGGGAAGATCGGCAAGAGATACGTCGCGAGCTTGGCGCGCGAGAGCGTGAAGAACACGAAGACGATGAGCAGCCATGCGAGCAGGAAGACGTCGAGGTCGTGGCCGTGACGGGCGCGCTGTACACTGCGGCGGAGCGCGCCCGGGAGAAACAAGGTCCACGGGAGGAACGTGAGCGGCAGCACCCAGAAGTAGAACCAGAACGGTTCGCTGTGACCGGTGCCGCTCGCACCCTCGAAAAAGCGATCGACGTTCTGCCGCCAGAGGAACGACCACAGATAATCGGGCGCGCGCACCGCGGCGATCAGGTACCAGCTTCCCGCGAGCGCCAGCGCGACGAGGAGGCCCGGTCCCGGACGGAGCCGGTGCAGGCGACGGTACTCCCCCGTGAGCGCGGTGAAGGCGGCGAGGACGAGCAGCGGCAGGATGATTGCGATCGGTCCTTTGATGAGCAGGCCGACTGCGGGCAGGACGTAGAGCGGCCACGTCGGCGTCTCCCGTGCGTGCTCGCCGACGGGCGCGGCATCGTCGGTCCAGAGCGCATAGGCGTAAAACAGCGTGCCACTCACCGCGAGCGCGAGCAGCATGTCCATCCGCACCGAGCGTCCGAGGACGACGAACTCGCCGGCGGTGGCGAGGATCGCGCCGGCGCCGAGCGCCGCGCGGGCGCCGATGCGGCGCCATCCGAACGCGACCGTCGCCGCGATGGTCAGCGCCGCCGAGAGCGCCGCCGGAAGCCGCGCCGCCCATTCCGTCACGCCGAACACGCGGAAGCAGCCGGCGACGATCCAGAAGAAGCCGGGCGGCTTGTCGTAGTAGTGCGCGAAGTTGAGCGTCGGGACGATCCAGTTGTGGGTGAGGAGCATCTCACGGACGGTCTCCGCATACCGTCCCTCACCGGGATCCCAGAGGTGCGCCCGTCCGAGGTCGAGCCCGAATGCAAGCCCGACGACGGCGGCGAGCGCGACGAGGCCGGCCGCTTGGCGCAGCCAGCTCCTCGCAGAAGAGGGCGCGCTCAACACGGGCGCGGGTCTAGCACGAGGTCTCCGATCCGTCCAACGACAGGCCGAAGCGGGCAGTGTCCTTCAGGACACTACCCCGAGGCGGTGTACGAGCCAGCGCCTGGCCGTCGCCGCGGGATCGCGATCCTCGTCGGTCGTGAGCGACAGGCGCGGCTCGTCGCCCTCGGTGAGCGGCTCGAAGCGGCGTCCCTGCTCGTCGGCGATCGCGGGGGTCGCGTCCGACGGCTCATCGTCGCGTGCGGCGCGCGCGCGCAGGCGTGCGTGCATGGTGTCGATCTCGGCACGACACACGATCCAGAAGAGCGGGACGCCGGCGTACGCGGCGAGGGTGCGGACGCGATCGCGGTCGTCGCGACGTTGGAAGGTCGCGTCGAGGATGACGCCGCGACCGCTCGCCAACGCCGGCGCGGCGTCGGCGACGAGCGCGGCGTAGACGGCGGCGGAATGAGCGGGGGCATAGAGGCGCGCCGCGGCGTCGTCGGTAGCGGGCCGCGCGAGCGGCGCCATTCCCGCCAGGCGTTTGCGGAGGACGTCGGAGCGCAGCACCGGGAGGCCGGTGGCATTCGCGAGCGCCGCCGCCACGGTCGACTTGCCGCTCCCACTCCGGCCCATGATGACGAGCAGAAACGGCCCCTGCGCCCTCCAGGCGCAGCGCGCGGCGAGCGCGAGGTAGCGCCGCACGTCGTCGCGTTGCTGCGCGCACTGTGCGGCGTCGACCTCCGGCTCGGCGGCGGTGAGTGCCGCGACCATGGCGCGTACCTCGGCTCGATAGGCGCGGAAGAAGGGGAGGACGGCGCGCAGGTCGTCGTCGCCGCTCGCGTGCACGTACGCCGAGATCAAGGCGTCAGCGAGCGGCTGCGCGTCGAGGAACTCGAGCTCCGAGGCGAGGAACGCGATCTCGGAAGCGACGTCGCAAGTCCGCAACCGCAGACTGAACTCGACGCAATCGATGATCGGCAACGTCTCGGTACAGCAGATGTGATCGGGCCTGAGATCTCCGTGTCCGTCGCGCACCCGGCCGGCGACGCAGCGGCGACGCAAAGTCTCGGCGACCCGCGCAAGCGCGCTCTCGGTGAGCAGGCGGAGGTCGTCGAGCGCCGCGACCCCGCCGTCCGGCGGTGCGTCGCCGGCGCGCTCGCCAACCGGTAGCGGGCCGTCCGCTCGCCCGGCGTTCGTCGCGAGGCCGGTGAAGGTCTCGCGGAGCGTCCGCGCGATCTCCTCGGGCGCCGCCGACTCCGTCGACGCCGGCTCGGTGTCGGGGTGGGCGTGGAACGCCGCCATTTTCACGGCGATGCGTTCCATGAGGGCGTCGTCCGCCTCGCCGCGCTCGACGAGCGCGCGCAGCAGCCGTGCTTGCGGCAGGCGCCGCATGTGCACCGCGTACTCGACGGGCTCGCCGCGGCCGCCGATCCGGTGCCCGTCGGCGCCGCGCACGATCGGCACGACGCCGCGGTAGACCTCGGGCGCGAGCCGGCGGTTCAGCCGCACCTCCTCGTCGCAAAAATGGCGGCGGCGCTCGAGCGTCGTAAAATCGAGAAACGAGAAGCGCACCGGCTTCTTCACCTTGAATACGTCGTCACCGGCGAGAAAGACGCACGAGATGTGCGTCTGCACCACCTCCACCGTCGACGGGACGTGCGGATACGCGCGCGGGTCGCGTAGGTCGTCGAGGAGCTCGGGATCGATGGTCATCGGGGAGAGCCGAATCGAGCGCTAGTGGCGCGCCCGCGTCGTGTACCGTCCATAGGGAATTTTTCTTCCTCGTCTAGGGATTGCGCGCAATGTCCTCACCAGACCGAGCGGTTGTAGGATCAAAGCTCCCGAGGAGGAGGGTATCATGACGTCGAATCTCGGAACGCGTGCCGCGCGCGATCTCGAACGCGAGTTGGCGCGTGCCTACGATGGAGAGGTGCCGCCTCCGTACTATTGGCAGCTGCCCGCGGCGCCGCCGCGGCCACACGGACGGCGTCATCCCGGTGAGATGCCGACCGCGCTGCCGTACTCGGTCTTGCCGGCGCAACTCGGCCGGGCGCGTGCCGTCTCGCTCGAAGAGATCGAGGAGCTGGTCGAGCGCCGCGCCCGTCGCGAAGAGCTCGCCGGCTGAGCCCTAGAAAAGCGGATCGCCCTCCCATTCCGCGAGCGCGCGCAGTCCCGCCGTCAGGCGACGCGTCACCGGACCGGGACGGCCACTCGCGATCGCGCGCCCGTCGAGCGTGACGACCGGCACCAGCTCGGCGCCGGTGCCGCTCAGGAAGCACTCGTCGGCGGTGAAGAGGTCGTAGCGTCCGATGCGCTCCTCGCGCCAGTCGAGACCCTCGGCGCCGGCGAGCTCGCGCACGACCGCGCGCGTGATGCCGTCGAGCGCCCCCTCCGTCGCCGGCGGCGTCCGTATGACTCCGTCGCGCACCGCGAAGACGTTGTCGGCGGTGCATTCGGCGACGAAGCCCTCGGCGTTCAGCATCAGCGCCTCGGCGGCGCCGGCCGCATGCGCCTCGAGCCGCGCCAGGACGTTCTTCAAATAGTTGAGCGACTTGATGCGTGGATCGACGCTCGCCGTCGGTACCTGGCGTGTCGCCGCGGTGATCACGCGTATCCCCGCATCGTACAGCGCCGGCGGGTACACGGCGATGTCGGCGACGATGATGATCACGCGCGGGTGCGTGCACGTCGTCGGGTCGAGGCCGAGGGGACCGTCGCCGCGCGTCACGACGAGGCGGATGTAGCCGTCCTCTTGACGGTTGGCGCGCACGGTGTCGCGGACCGCGTCGGCGAGCGCTGCCTGATCGAGCGGCAGCACGAGGCCGATCGCCTGCGCCGACGCCGCGAGACGGGCGAGGTGCGCGTCGAGACGAAAGACGCGGCGGTGATAGATTCGCAGGCCCTCGAACACCCCGTCGCCGTAGAGCAGGCCGTGGTCGAAGACCGAGATGCGCGCCTCCTCGCGCGGATAGAGGCGTCCGTCGATGTAGACTTTCATCGAGGCTTCCTTTCGGGGCGTGATATGCGCCGCCGCGCGAGCTTCCGTCTCGCCCGGCGGGGGTCGACACCGTCCGCGGCTGGCAGCACGCGATCCGCGAAGACATCGCGCCAGCGCGCGAAGTTGGGGCCGTAGGTGCGGACGAGGAGGTCGTGGAAGCGGCCGACGATCTTCTGCACATAGATGTCGTGCTTCAGGTAGTCCTCGACCGCGGCGACGAAGCCGTGGTTGCTGCTCCAGGCGCCGGACGCGTTGCCGCCGTCGGCGACCAGGCCGAGCAGTGCGACGCGCGAGTCCACGCACAGCGTGAGGCCGCGACCGCCCTTCTCGGCGGCGATCGTATCTTTGATCGGATGCGGGTAGACGGCGTCGGCCTCGATCGCGAGCGCGCCGTAGTCGATCACCGCGATGCGCACGCCGCGGCGATGGGCGGCGGCGATCGGCCCGGCGAGGGCGCCGAGCTCCTCGTCCCACGCGGAGAGGAGCACGGTGCGCTCGGCGCGGGCGAGCAGGTGGATGGCGCGCTCGAGAAGCTCCGCGCGCGCGTGGACGTTCCAGACGTAGCCGACCTGATCGTCGTCGCCGAGCGCGTGGAGGTCCTGCTTCAGGCCGTCGAGCGCACGCGTCATCCGCCGCGTATAGCGTTCGACGAACTCGTCGGAATCGGCGGGGATGTAGCGCGTGGCGCGTCCACCATCGGTGACGAAGACCAGCTCCTTTTCCCGCAGGCGCGCCAGCACCTCGTACACCTTCGAGCTCGGCACGCCGGAGGCGCGTGCGAGCTCGTAGCCGCTCGCCGGATGCCGCTTCACGAGCGCCAGGTAGAGCTTGGCCTCGTTCTCACCGAACCCGATCTCCCGCAGTCGTTGCAGCAAGCCTTGCACAGTAGTTCACTACCTAGGTAGTGAATAGCGGTCAATCCCCGAGTTGTTCACTTCACGCAAGGTTGCTACGATTTTCGAGGGAACAGATGGCGGAGCGACCGGCACACCACACGCGCAGCGGCTTTCGCAATGCCGTGCCGCTGCCGCGCGCCGGGCTCGACGTCACCGTGCCGTTCTTTCTGCGGCGTACTGCCGGGTTCTTTCGTAGCCGCCCCGGTGTGCCGTCGGCGGTGGCGAACGACGGCGCCTTCCTGCGCGACAACGCGCGCCACAGCTCGCCGACCGTGACCTGGATCGGGCACGCGACGGTGCTGGTGCAGATGGACCACGTGAGCTTCCTCACCGACCCGACGTGGTCGAGCACGGCGAGCCCGCTCGCGCTCCTCGGGCCGCGCCGCTTCGCGTCCCCGGGGCTCGCGCTCGCGGCGTTGCCGCCGATCGACTTCGTCCTGGTCTCGCACAATCACTACGATCACCTCGACCTCGCGACCCTGCGCCGGCTGGCGGCGGGCGACCGGACGCGCTTCCTCGTGCCGCTGCGCGTCGGCGCCCTCTTGCGGAGCGCGGGTATCCATGCGGTCGAGGAGCTCGACTGGTGGGACGTCCGCCGCATCGGTGAGGTCGACGTGCACTTCGTTCCGAGTCAGCACTGGAGCGGGCGCGGTGTCACCGATCAGAGCGCGACGCTCTGGGGCGGGTGGGTCGTCGTCGGTCCGACGCGCCGCTTTTACTTCGCAGGCGACACCGGCTACTTCGCGGGCTTCGGCGAGATCGGGCGGCGCCTCGGGCCGTTCGGGATCGCGGCGCTGCCGATCGGGGCCTACGAGCCGCAGGCGATGATGCGCCCCGTCCACCTCGATCCCGAGGAGGCGCTGCAAGCGGGGCTCGACGTCGGCGCCGCGGTCATGCTCGGCGTTCACTACGGGACGTTCGATCTGACCGACGAGCCGCTCGACGAGCCGCCACGCCGGTTTCAGGAGGAGGCGCGCCGTCGCGGTCTCACCGCCGAGAGAGTCTGGACGCCGCCGCTCGGCGAGACGCGGCCATGGTGAAGCTCGGGGGATTCGGTAGGCTAGATCCGCAGCTGTGATTCGAGAAGGCCGGCAGCCTACAGAGCCGAGCCGCCGCCCGGGAGACGCACGCGGAGGAAATGCGTGCGCTCGTGCATCGGCTTCGCGAGGAGCCGCCGAATCTGATCGCTGAGGGCTCGCTCGCTCTCACGCCGCAGGGCGGCGAGTCGCCGCCGGCGGCTCAGATCAGTCGGTCTTTGCCTTCTCACGGAGCGTGGCCTCCAGGATTCCGAGCACCGCCCGGTCGCGCGGGCGATTCGTCGCTCGCTTGCTCCGAACGATGTCCTGCAAGTCGGCGACGAGGAGTGCGACACTGCCGAACTTGACGGGCGTCGCTCGAGAACGCAAGGACTCGAACGAGCGTATCCCGTGTAGGATCGGCATGAAGTCGAGTTGAAGTCCCGCGTCGTCATTGACCAGCCGGAAGAGACTCGAGGCAGGATAAAACGGCCGCAAGATCACCGCCCCGAGATCCTTTGCCACTCGCTTGAGCTTCCGGATGGTCCCAGGCGTCTCCCGAAACATGAAGTCGAAATCTAGAGTTGTGACGGGCGCTCCTTGGAGTGCTGCCGCCGCGTTGCCGACGAGCACGGCATCGAGTCGATGTCGGTGCACGACCCTCGCGATGCGGACGAGGAGAGGCCGAGAATTCATGGGCGCTTTGGTACGGTGAGGTTGCGCTCGGGTCAAGGACGCGCCCACGACCTCGCCGAGAGTGAGGATCGTCGCTCAACGCGCCTCGGCGAGGCGGTTCGCGACCTCGCCGAGGCGTGTGACGACCAGCGCGTCCGGCGCCTCGGCGGCGAGTTCGGCGCCGCCGACGAGGACGACGCGCACGCCGGCGGCGTGCGCGCCCTGTAAGTCCTCGCGCACCGTATCGCCGACGTGAACGAGAGCGCCGGGCTCGAGCACCAGGTCGGCGAGCGCACGGTGGAAGATCGCCGGATCGGGCTTGGCGGTGCCCGCTTCGCTGGAGATCGTGACGTGATCGACGAGCGGGGCGAGGTCGAGCGCCGCGAGCACGCTGCGGATGCGCGCGTCGAAGTTCGAAACGACGAGGATCGTGAGCGCGCGCGCACGCAGCGTGGCGAGAAGCGCGTGCGCGTCGGAATCGACGCGCCAGGCGGCGGGGCTCGCGAAGAACGCGAAGAGGTCGGCGAAGAAGGCGTCGAAATCCGCGAAGCGTGCGCTCGCGAACACGCGCGCGACGAGGTCGCGCCACCACGCTTTCTCGCGCGCGCGCAGCTCGTCCGCCGGAGCTCCGGGAAACGCCAGCGGAGGCGCGGCGGCGAACGCCGCCCGAAAGCGTGCGTGCAGCGCCACGGCGTCGACATCGACGCCGTGGCGCGCGGCGACCGTCGCGTACAGCTCGCCGACCGGGCGTGCGGTGTGGAAGAGCGTTCCCGCGGCGTCGAACGAGACCGCGCGCACCGGCGCGGTGACCCCCGGCGCTGCACTCGACGGCGGCGGCCTGGTGCTCACTCGAGGCCGCGCGCCGCGTCCATCTCGGCATGCTCCCAGAACTGGATGAGCACGCCGAAAGCGGAACGCGGCGAGATGAACGCGGTCTCGCGGCCATCGCGCTCCCGCCGATAGCGGCCGACGATCCGCACGCCCGCCCGCTCCAGCGACTCGAGCACCGGGGCGAGTCGATCGACGTCGATCGAGACGTGATGGAATCCCTCGCCGCGCTTGTCGAGAAACGTGCGCACGAAGCCGTTCGGTGTCGCCGGATTTTGCGCGATAAGCTCGATCTTGTAGCCGCTCAAGAAAAAGTTGGCGAAGCGGAACGACGGCTCGTAGCCGACCCGCGGCGCGACTCCGAGGGTGATCGGAAAGAAGCGCCGGAAGAACGCCAAGGTTGCGTCGATGTCGCGCACCGCGAGCGACACGTGGTTGACGCGCACGTGCACGTCGGTGTCGCCGTAGCGGTGGACGGCGACCGCCGGATACGACGGTTCCGCGTGCATGACCTTCCAGAACTGGATCAAGGTGCCGAACGCCGAGCGCGGCGAGATGAACGCGGTCTTCTCGTCGGGACCGGACTCGAAACGATCGACGATACGCACGCCGCCGCGCTCCAAGTCGCTCACCACGCGCTCGAAGTCGGGGACCTCGAGCGAGAGGTGGTGCAGGCCCTCGCCGCGTTTGGCGAGGAAGCGCTCGACGAAGCTGCCCGGTGCGGCGCTGGCGATGAGCTCGAGCTTGGAGTCGCCGATGAAGAAGTCGCACCACGTGTAGTCGCCGGTGTGGCCCGGCAGGCGATCGTGCATCGTCACGATCGGGAAGTGGCGTCGGAAGAACGCCAGAGCCGCATCCATGTCGCGCACCGCGATCGACAGATGATTCACGCGCATCGTGGCAGGATCGGCCATGCGCGTGGTTAGAGCAACGCGTGTGGACGGTCAAACTTGCCGTCGTGAAATCGCCTGTGTTAGCGTCGTCTTTCGCGTGGCGGAGATCATCGACTTCACGGACGTGTTGCGGCAGCGGGCGCGGCGGCGCGAGCACGGGCTGACCGCGCGCTGTCTCACGCTCATGGAGGAGTGCCTCGTGGTCTCCCGGATCCTGTACTGCAGCGCGCCCCTCGACGAGCGTGGCGCGCGCGCGACCAAGATTCGCCAGCTCGAGGACCTGATCGCCTATACGGCGCATCTCCTATGAGCGCCGGCGTGCGCGTCCCTGCGACGCTCGCGGTCGTGACGGCGGTCGCGATCGCGGGCTGCGGCCCGTGGCGCGCGCGGCCGCCGGCGCCGCCCGCGCCGCAGAAGATCACCACGGTGTGGGCGCGGGTTCCGCGCGCCGGTGAGCTGCCCGGTCTCGTCGGGCGCATGCAGCGGCATCGCGTCGCGACGCGCGAGACGCTCCTCGACGTCGCGCGCGACGCCGACCTCGGCTTTCGCGAGCTGCGCGACGCCAACCCGAGCATCGACGAGTGGGTACCGGCGCCGGCGACCGATGTCGTCGTGCCGACGCGCTGGATCCTACCGCGCTCGCGCTATCGCGGTTTGGTGGTGAACGTCCCCGAGATGCGGCTCTACATGTTCCCCGTCGACGCCAAGGCCGGCGAGGAGGTGCCACTTCTCACCTGGCCGGTCGGCATCGGCGTCGAGGAGGCGCCGAGCCCCGAGGGCGCGTTCACCGTGCGTTCGAAGGACGCCAATCCCACCTGGATCGTGCCCGCCGACATTTTGAAGACCATGGACAAGCAGGAGCGTGTCGTCCCTCCCGGTCCGGAGAATCCGCTCGGCGCGTATCGCATCCGCCTTTCGAAGGGGCTCTACTCGATTCACGGCACCAACGATCCGTGGTCGATCGGCCGTCTCACCACGCACGGCTGCATCCGCCTCTACCCCGAGGACATCGCCAGGCTCTTCCCGCTCGTGCGACCCGGCATGCCGGGCGAGCTCGTCTACCAACCGGTGAAGCTCGGGGAGGAGGACGGTCGGGTCTACGCCGAGGTGCACGCCGACGTCTATCGCCGCATCCCCGACCTCGAGCGCCATGCGTTCGCCGAGGTGCGGAAGGCGCAGCTCACGGCGCGCGTCGATCCGGAGCTGCTGCGCGCTGCCGTACGCGCGCGGACGGGCGTCCCCGTCGACGTCACACGCGCCGCGCCCGCAGCACACCGGCGCTGAGCAGCGCAGCTGGGGTCGAAGAGCGAACCTTAGCCGTCGGCGCGGACGAGGCCCTTGCGGATCGCGTAGCGCACCAGCCCCGGCGTGTCATGGATGTCGAGCTTCGTCATCAGCCGGGTGCGGTGCGTGTCGACGGTCTTCGGCGTGATGCCGAGGGCGGACGCGATCTGGCGATTGGTATGCCCCTCGGCCACGAGCTGTAGAATCTGTCGCTCGCGATCCGACAGTGCGACGGCCTCCTCGGCGGCCGGGTTGTCCGAGGAGAAGAAGCGCTCGACGACCGCCCGCGAGATGTCGGAGCTCAGATAGAAGTCGCCACGGGCGACGGCGCGAATCGCCTGTAGCAGCTCGGAGGCCGCCGCCTTTTTGAGGAGATAGCCGCGCGCGCCCGCCTGCAGGGCGCGTAGCACGTACTCCTCGTCGACGTACATCGTGAGCACGATCACCTTCGTCTGCGGCAGCGATCGGGTGAGCTGACGCATCGCCTCGATGCCGTTCAGGAGCGGCATCGCGATGTCCATGACGACGATGTCGGGGAACGTGCGGCGCGCCTTCTCGACGGCCTCGCGGCCGTTCTCCGCCGCGCCGACGACGACGATGTCGTGTTGCTCGTGCAAGAGCGACAGCAGGCCCTCACGCACGATCGTGTGATCGTCGGCGAGGAGGACCTTGGTGCGCTCTCCCTTCATTTCATCGCTCGCGGATCGCCTGTTGGGCGCTGCCTAGCAGCTGAATCGTCGACCTGCCAAGCGGCCGACATTTTTCAACACGTGTCAGGTGTTGACCGGACATCTTCCTCTTCTCGCCGCGGTCGCGCTTCTTTAGAGTCCACCCGCCGTAGAGTCCACCTCCCGTCCCCGTACCACTCAGGAGGATGCATCGTGGAAGGCTATCGTTCCGTATCCGTTCGCAATTCGTCCGCTGCCGACTCCGCCGCCACTCGCATAATGGTGGGGATGAGCGCGCCGATCCGCGAGGTCGAGCGCGCGCTCGGCTGGCTCGCCGCCGCCGAGGTGAATCTGCTGCTCCAAGGCGAAGCGGGAACCGGCAAGCGGGTGTTGGCCGAGGCGATTCACCTGCAGAGTCCGCGCGGTGCGGGGCCGTTCCACGCGCTCGCGCTCAGCAACCGTTCCGAGTCGCAGCTCGCGCCCGAGCTCTTCGATGGGGAAGGCGAGCTCCTCGGCGGCGCCCACGGCGCGACGCTCTACCTCGAGGACATCGCGAGCCTGCCCGTCCGCCTCCAGCGGCGGCTCCTACGGGCGCTGCGCGCCGACCCCGGACGGCGCAACGTGCGCATCATCGCCTCGACGCCCACCGAGCTCGAGGAGGCGGTGCGGCTCGGGCGGTTTCTCCCGCAGCTGTACGCACACCTGGGCCTCATCCGGCTGACGATCCCGCCGCTCCGCGAGCGACGGGAGGACATCATCGCGCTCACCGAGTACTTCGTGCGGCGTTTCTGCGAGCGCAGCGGCAGCGCCGGTATTCGCGTGGCGCGCTCCGCGCTCGCAGAGCTCACCGGCTATGCGTGGCCCGGGAACGCCCGTGAACTCCAGCAGACGCTCGAGGCGGCGCTCGCCCTGACGCGTACCGGCGAGCTCACCGCGGAACGCATTCGGACCGTCCTCGGACGCCGGCCGCGCCGCTACATCGCGCCCGATGTGTTCCCGCTCCGCGAGCTCGAGCGCGACTACATCGCCACCGTCCTCACGCGCTGCAACTGGAACCAAAGCCTCGCCGCGCGCCGCCTCGGCATCGGGCGCAACACGCTGATGCGGAAGATCAAGTCGTTCAAGCTGGAGAAGTCCGAGGCGGCCTGAGCGCGCCGATCAGGCCGACGCGGCGGCGGGCGCGGCGGCGGCGGGGACGCGCGCCAGGACGATCTCCTCGCTCGCGGGATCGAGGTCGTCGCGTGCCGCGGCGGCGACGATCGTCGGCACCCCGCGCGCATCGCGACCGAACACGTACGAACGTCCGTCGAAGCGGTTGCCGAGGACGTCGCCGACGAGCTGCGGGTTCACCGCGTAGCGGACCCCCGGCATCCGCTGGAGCTGGTTGAAGAGCCCCTCGCGCAGCCATTGCTCGCGACGCAGTTCGTCCTCGCCGGCGTCGCAGAAGACCCAACGCTCGTTCCACGGCCACGGGTTCGCCGATGGTTGCGCGACGATCTCGACACCTGCCGCCGCCAGGCGCGTGCCGAGCGGACGGAAGAGCGGCTCGCGATCGGTGTGCGGCTCCGCGAACCCGTCGTAGCAGATCATGACGCCCACCCGCCCGCAGGCGGTGTCGATCGGCCGCAGTGCGTCGGCGTCGCCGCGGGTGAGTGGCAGCGTATCCTCGAGCGTCGGAACGAGGTGCACCTTGCGCGTGACGTTCACGCAGCGGCCGTCGGGATCGAAGGTGTAGCTCAGGTTGAAGAGCCGATTGCCGTGCGGGCGGAACGTCTCGGCGTCGAGGCCGGCGGCGTTCTCGGGGAGGATGATGCTTCCCGCGACCACGGTCGCGCGCAAGCGGCGCGCGGCGGCGGCGAACGCGGCGCGATAGACGGCGTGCATCTTCGCGCTCTCGACGAGCAAGACGGCGGCGCTCGGCGAGCGCGTCCGGTGGCGCACCATCGCGCCGAGCAGGCGCAGCGGGTGGCGCAGTACGACGCGCCGGAGGAGCGCATCGACGTCGTCGTCGGGGCGCAGGAGGTCGGCGTAGCCGGCGGCGACGAGAAAGGTGCCGACGTGCTCGGGGAAGACGACCACGGCGGGATGGCGGAAGTCACCGGCGGCGTCGCGCTCGCGTGCGGCAGTGACGCGCTCGCAGAGCGCCGCGATCTTGGCGCGAAAGGCATCGCCGTCGCGGTAGTCGTGGAGACGCATGAACGCCTGCACGGCGACGAGCTCGATCGAGCGGCTCATGATTGCAAAGGTCCGGTGGCGCGCTTACTGTACGCGCCCGATTGCGTCAAGCGTGTCGAGAGAGGACGTCATCCCATGTTGACCGTCGTCGCCAAGTTGAAGGTCCAGCCGGGCAAGGAAGCCGAGTTCGAGCGCGCCTGCAGAGTGATGATCGAGCACGTCAAGGCGGCGGAGCAGACGACGCTCACCTACGTGCTGCATCGCCACCGCAAGGACCCGACGACATTCCTCTTCTACGAACGCTACCGCGACCGCGCGGGTCTCGATGCGCACGCGCAGAGTCCACAGATGGCGACGCTCTTCTCGGCCATCGGGCCGCTCCTCGACGGTCCGCCGGTGATCGAGACCTACGAGGAAATCGACGGCAAGCACTGACGGAGACGAGGGCGATGGCGGACTTCATGAAGGTCGCGAGGACCAGCGACATTCCTCCCGGGAGCGGCAAGACGTTCGAGGTCGGCGACAAGCCGATCGCGGTGTTCAATTGCGACGGGACCTTCTACGCGATCGACGACACCTGTCCGCACCAAGGCGGGCCCCTCGGTGAGGGCGAGGTCGTGGGCACGGTCGTGACCTGCCCGTGGCACGAGTGGAGCTACGACGTGCGCAGCGGCGTCAACACCGACGATCCGACCTGCAAGGTGAGCGCGTACCCCGTGAAGGTCGAAGGTGGCGACGTACTCGTCGCCGTCTGACGCGCGTTCCTCCCGCTGTGCCCCCGGCGCCGCGGGCGCCCGCTCACTTCACGTGTTTGCGGAAGTCCGGCGCGCGCTTCTCGTTGAACGCGCGCGCACCTTCTTGCGCTTCCTCGGTGCCGTAGTAGAGCTCGAGCGCGGCGAAGCCGAGGCCGCCAATGCCGTGGATGTGGTCGGTGTCGGCGTTGAACGACGCCTTGGCGAGCTTGAGCGCCGTCGGGCTCTTCGCGAGCAGCTCGGTGCACCAGTGCTCGACCTCGCGCCGCAGCTCCGCCGCCGGTACGACCTTGTTGACCAGTCCCATCGCCTGCGCCTCGGCGGCCGAGTATTGCCGGCAGAGGTACCAGATCTCGCGCGCCTTCTTCTCGCCGACGACACGCGCGAGATAGGCGGTGCCGAAGCCGGGATCGACGCTGCCGACGCGCGGTCCGGTTTGCCCGAAGATGGCGCTGTCGGCGGCGACGGAGAGATCGCAGAGGACGTGCAGCACGTGACCGCCGCCGATCGCGAACCCGTTCACCATCGCGATCACCGGCTTCGGGATGTTGCGGATGACGGTGTGCAGCGCCGTGACGTCCATCTCCTCGTAGCCGCTCGTGGCGCGCTCCTTCTGGTCGCCGCCGCTGCAGAACGCCTTGTCGCCGGCCCCGGTCAGGACGACGACGCCGACGTCGCGGTCGTGCCACGCGTCGCGGAAGCAGCCGGTCAACTCAGAGACCGTTCGCGCCCGAAACGCGTTCCGTCGCTCCGGTCGGTTGATGGTAATCCACGCGGTGCCGTCACGTTTCTCGTAGAGGACGTCCGTCAGCTCCATGGCGCGTATGTCTCCTCGACGGCCTGTGTAGCCGAAGCCGACGTCGAGGGCGACCGCCGGGGCCGGACAACCACTAGCGACGACCGCCGGCGAGGACTTGAGTTTCTGCGGCCGGTAGCGGATGCTCGCGCGCGCGTATGAATGCGGCCTACCGGGCGATCGTTCGCTCGCCGTGGTTGGTCGTGGCGGTGGTGGCGGCCGCGACCGTCGTGCTCGGGCTCGGTGCGCTGCGTTTGCGCGTCGACAGTTCGGTCACGACGCTGCTGCCGCGCGGCGACCCGGCGAAACAACGCTATGACGAGGTCGTCGAGCGCTTCGGCGCCGATGAGGTGGACATCATCGGCGTCATCGCCGACGACGCCCTGGCGCCGGCGACGCTCGAGAAAATCCGCCTGCTGACGACGCGCGCCGCTGCGATCCCGGGCGTCGGCAGCGTCATCAGCCTGACCAACGTCCGCGACCCGATCGCCGACGTCCTGAACCCGCCGCTGCTGATTCCCGCGATTCCGAAGACGCCGGCGGCGCGCGAGGCGCTGCGGGCGCGCATCAAGGACAACCCGCTCTTCGCCGGCAATCTCATCGCGCACGACAGCCGCGGCGCGGCGGTGAACGTCTTTCTCGCGTCCGACGTCCACGACGATGCGAGCGCCCGTCGCGTCGACGCCGCGCTCGAGGCGCTCGTCGCCGAGGTCGGCGCGAGCGGTCCCGAGCGCCTCGTCCTCACCGGGATCTCGCACCTCAAGGTGAACGCGCTCGCCCTCATGCGTCGTGACCTCGCCGCGCTCACGCCCGCGAGTCTGGCGTTCGTCGTCCTCGTCCTCTTCTTCTCGTTTCGCACGCGCCGTGGCGTCATGCTGCCGCTGCTGTGCCTGATGACCGGCGTGATTTGGACGATGGGCATCATGGGATGGTTGGGCGAGCCGATCTCGCTCGGCACGCTCGTGCTGCCGTCGCTCCTGATCGTGATCGGCAGCTCCTACGCGACCCACGTGGTGTCGCGCTACTATCTCGAGCTCGAGACGCCGACGACGCCGGGCGAGCCGGTCTACGGCGCCCTCCAGCAGGCGGGCCTGCCGGTGTTCGTCTCGGCGCTCACCACCGTGATCGGGTTCTCCGCCCTCATGTTGAACCCGATTCAGGCTGTGCGCTCCCTCGGGCTCTACGCCGTGATCGGCATCGTCATCCTCTTCATCCTGGTGATGACGCTGGTGCCGGCACTGATCCTCATTCTTCCCGAGCGGCGTTACCGGCGGGAGCTGGTCGGCGGCGCCGGCGAGCAGGGGCGGCTTGCGAAGGTCCTCGCCGCGCTCGCCCGCTTCGACATCCGCCAACGGCGCGCGATCTTCGTCGGCGCCGGCTTGCTCGTGGTCGCCGCCCTCATGGCGCTGCCGCGCATCGAGGCGGACACGAACTTCCTGTCCTATTTTCCCGCGGACTCGCCGATCGTGCGCTCGCACCAGGCGATCAACGATCGCGTCGCGGGCGCGCTGCCGTTCTACGTCGTGCTCGGTACACCCGCCCACCCGGGCGCGATGCTCACGATGGAGGCGCTGCGGCGCATCCGCGACCTCGAGATCTTCATCGACACCATTCCCGGCGTCACCCGCAGCGTCTCGCTGACCGACTACCTCGATCTCCTCGACCGCGGCCTGCGTTCGAGCGGCGACGTCATCGTCGACGACGAGGGCAACCCCGTCGATCCGGGGACGATCAAGAGCTTCTGGGAGGATCCGCGCCGGCTGGACGAGGTCCTCACCTTCGTGAAGCAGAACCCGAGCGCATTCCGCTCGGTGATCAGCGCCGACTTCTCGCAGACGAACATCCTCGTGCGCACCCGCTTCGAACGCTCGACCGAGATCTCGGCGGCCGTCGAGCAGATCCGCGCCTTCGGTGAGAAGAACGACCCGCCCGACATGCAGCCGATGCCGACGGGCAACATCGTCCTCCTGAACGGCACCACCGACGACGTCGTGTGGGGCCAGGTGAAGAGCATCACGGTGGCGCTGGTCGTGATCATGATCGTGATGTCGCTGCTCTTCCTGTCGGTGAAGGTCGGTTTCATCACCATGCTACCGAACGTCGTGCCGATCGTCCTCTTCTTCGGCATCCTCGGTTGGTCGCACGTCACCTTGAACATCGGCACCAGCATCATCGCTGCGATCGCGCTCGGCATCGCCGTCGACAACACCATTCATTTCATGGTGCGCTTCAACCGCGAGCTGCAAGCGACGTACGATCAGGAACGGTCGCTCACGACCGCGTTACGGACGATCGGCCGCCCGATCGTGTACACGTCGGCGGCGCTCACCAGCGGGTTCCTCGTCATGCGGCTCTCGGAGTTCGTGCCGGTGCGCGACTTCGGCGACCTCTCGGCGGCGACGATGCTCGCGGCGATGGGCACGAACCTCGTCCTGCTGCCGGCGCTGCTTGCGCAGACGCGCATCGTCACATTGTGGGACCTCCTCTTCGTGAAGCTCGGCAAGGACCCCCACAAGACGATCCCGCTCTTCCGCGGCCTGCGGCGGGCGCAGGCGCGGATCGCCGTCCTGCTCGGTACGCTCCAGGCCGTCCACGCCGGGGAGACGGCGGTGCGCCAGGGCGAGATGGGCGAGGCGATGTACGTCATCATCAACGGCCGCGCCGACGTGATCGTGATCAGTCCCGACGGGCAGCGCCGGCTCGTCCAGCGTCTCGATCGCGGCGACGTGTTCGGCGAAATGGGTCTCGTTCGGCGCCAGCAGCGCACGGCGGACATCGTCGCCGTCGACGACCTCGAGCTGCTCGCCGTCGACCAGCGCTTCCTCGAGCGATTGCAGCGCCGCTACCCGCGGATCGCCGCTACCGTCTTCCTCAACCTGACGCGTATCCTGAGCGACAAGCTCGAGAGCACGACCGGGCGTTTCGCAGCCGCGAGCTGAGCAGCTAGAATCCGCTCTCTATCGCGAGCGGACCATGAGCATGACGAGCGACGGCGAAGAGACCACCGCGTGCGCGGCGGCCGCTCAGCTGCGGAGCGGTGGGTACGAGTACGGCTGGTTCGGCGGGCGCGCGAACGATCTCGACGATCGCCGTCACGTCGCGTTCCCGATCATCAGTGTCGAAGCGGACGGCGACCGCCTCGTCTTCCGTTTCGATTGGAAGGGCGCGGTCGTGAGCGGCCGGTTCTACGGCCGGTCGTTCACCGGCACGTGGCGGCAGAGCACCGGTGACGGTGAAGTCGCGCTCGAGTTCACCTCCGACTTCGCGAGCGCCGAAGGTTGGTGGACGCTACCCCACGAGCCCGCCCGCCACCGCGCCTTCATCCGTCGCGGCCTTGGTGAGCGGAACCATGGCTGAGAGCACACTCAGCGCGGGTGCGCGACACGGCGCGTCCGTCGTTGTCGACGGGTGGACAGTCGCCGCCGCCTACGACGATCCCGCTCGGGAGTATGCGGCGCTGCGTGACGACGCGGCGCTCGTCGATCTGGCGTTCCGAACGCGCGTACGCGTCGTCGGCGCCGATCGCGTCGATTTTCTTCAGGGCATGCTCTCGAACGACGTCCGACGACTGGCGACCGGAGAGGGCTGCCGCGCGTTACTGCTCACCGAGCAGGGGAAGGTCGTCGCCGACTGCGTCGTACTCGCGCTTGCCGACGCGCTCGTGCTCGACGCGCGGACGCTGGCGATCGCGCGCGCGCTCGCCGCGCTTGCGCGCTACATCGTCGCCGACGACGTCGAGCTCGTGCCGGAGGATACGACGCATGCGATCGGTGTCTTCGGGCCGGGCGCGAACGATGCGCTCGCGCGCCGCGGGATCACACCGCCCGCGGCGTCCTACGCGCACGAGCTGCACGAGACGGAGGTCGGTCCGCTACGCGTCGTGCGGGTGCCCGAGCCCGGAGCCGGCGGTTTTGTCTGTCTCGTGCCGCGCGACCGGGCGGAGGCCTGGTGGCGGTCGTGCGTTGACGCCAGGATCCCGCGCGCCGGCTTCGAGGCCTTCGAGACGTTGCGGATCGAGAGCGGCGTACCGGCCGACGGCGTCGACATCGGCCCGGAGACGATCGCCCTCGAGGCGCCACTCGAGGCGGCGATCAGCTTCGGCAAAGGCTGCTACCTCGGCCAAGAGGTCATCGAGCGCGTCTCCGCCCGCGGGCACGTGAACCGCAGGCTCGTCGGTTTGCTGATCGCCGCCGCGGCGATGCCGCGCGCCGGCGACGTGATCGCGGCGGGTGACAAGGAGATCGGACGCGTGACGAGCGTGGCCTGGTCGTGGCGTCTCGAGAAGCCGGTTGCGCTCGGCTACGTGCGTCGCGAGCACGTCGCGCCGGGAACGCGCCTCGAGGTGCGCGCCGCGGCGGGCGTGCTGGCCGCGACCGTGCAGACGCCGCCGGCGACACCGACGAATTGAATGGCGAACCAGCCCGGGAAGATTACCTTTGCGGCGTGCGCGGCGTGCGCGGCGTGCGCTCAGGCGCTCGGACGGAACGGTACGACGCCGAGACGCATCGCCTCGCGATACGTCGCGGTCGCGCTCTCGGTGCTCGCGAACGCGGCGAGGTCGTCGGGGACGTCGACGTCGAAGCCGATGCGCACGTTCCGCCAGATCCTGCACGCTACGTGATGACGCTCGGCGGCGGTGACGTGGCGCTCGAGGCTGCGCCCGCCGAAGCACGGCGGAACGACCCCGCCTGGGCTGCGCACGATCGCGTTCGTACCGGTGCCCTCTTTCGAGGGGACGAGGGCGACGCCCGGTCGCGGCGTCCGCGCGAGTAGCTCGTCGACATCGGCGGCGCGGAGTAGCGGCACGTCGGAGAGCACGACGACGACGGTGCTCGCGCCCTGGCGCAGCGCCGCGTCGGTTGCGAGCGCCACGGCGCCGTTCAGTCCCCGCGGTACGCCTTCGTCGACGACCCCGGCGCCGATCGTGCGCGCGTGTGCCGCCAGCCGCTCGTCGGCGGTGACGACGAGAACGCGGTCGAGCCGTGTCGTCGCGACCAGCGCTGCCAGGACGTCGGCGAACATGGCGTACGTCACCGCGACGCGATCCGCGTCGGAGAGCAGGGTGCCGAGCCGGGTCTTGGCGAGCGACAACGGCTTGGCGGGAACGAGCGCGACGTGCACGACGCGATCTCCTCGGAAGCGGAACCTGCTGGCTTTTAGAGGCGCCCCCACCCGGAGTCAATACGCGCCGCCGGCGGGCGGCCGCGGGTGAGCTCGGCGGGCCGCGCGCGCGTTCCTTGCGAGCCTCGGAGGGGAACGTTATAAGACGCGCCGCTTCCGCGCCCGCAACGGTCGGGGTAGCATCAGCGCGAGGTCACGCCCATGCGTATCGTGGCAGGCTCGGCACGTGGACGGCGCCTGCGCGTGCCGCGGGGACGATCGGTGCGGCCGACGGCCGACCGGGTGAAGGAGTCGATCTTTTCGATGCTCGAGAGTCGCTACGGATGTGAAGGGGTCGCCGTTCTCGACCTGTTTGCCGGGAGCGGCAACCTCGGCATCGAGGCGCTGAGCCGGGGCGCAGCCGAGGCGGTGTTCGTCGAAACCGACGCGCGGGCCGCCGCGGCGATCCGCGCCAACTTGCAAGCCGCGGGGTTCTCGGGGGAGGTCCTCGTCATGCCGGCGGCGCGTGCCATTGCGAGCATGCGTGCTCACGGACGGCGTTTCGGCGGCGTGTTCCTCGATCCACCGTACGATCGCGGCTGGGTCGGTCCGACGCTCAGCGCCCTCGCGGGCGCGGCGCTCGTCCACAACGACGGCTGGATCATCGTCGAGCACGGACGCGATGAAGAACCCGCGGCGCGGGTCGGTGCGCTCACCCGTCGCGACAGTCGGCGTTACGGCGATACGCGCGTGACCACCTTCGCCGTCGAGCCCAGCGAGGAAGACGTCGATGGCGTCCCCTGACGACTCCGCCAGCGCTCCGCGCACGGCCGTGTACGCCGGCTCGTTCGATCCGATCACGAACGGCCACGTCGACATCGTCCAGCGCAGCATGCAGGTGTTCGATCAGGTGATCGTCGCCGTCGCGTTCAATCTCCACAAGGACAGCGCGCTCTTCACGCCGGCCGAACGCGTCGACATGATCGCGACGGTGTTTCAGTCGTCCGCGGGGCGGGTGCGCGCGGACAGCTTCTCCGGACTGCTCGTCGACTACGCGCAGGCGATGGACGCGAAGGTGATCATCCGCGGTCTGCGCGCCGTCGCCGATTTCGAGTACGAGTTCCAAATGACCATGATGAATCGCCACCTCAAGTCCAACATCGAGACCATCTTCATGATGGCGGGAGAAGCGCACTTCTACACCAGCTCGCGGCTGGTAAAGGAAGTCGTGTCGCTCGGTGGGGACGTCGAGGGCTTGGTCCCCGAGATCGTGCTGCGGCGCCTGCGCGCCAAGGTGGGGCGATGAACGCCCCCCAGACTCACCCGTCGATGCCGCTCGCGCGCCGCCTCGCGCTCGTCAAGCCCTCGGCGACCCTCGCCGTGACCGCGGCGACGGCCATGCTCCGCCAACAGGGCAAGGACGTCGTCGACTTCGGCACCGGCGAGCCCGATTTCGACACCCCCGAGCACATCAAGGCGGCGGCGGTCGCCGCCATGGCCGCCGGGCAGACCAAGTACACGCCGGTCGGCGGAACGGCGGCGCTCAAGCAGGCGATCGTCACCAAGCTCGCGCGCGATAACCAGCTGACCTACGGCTCCGACGAGGTGATCGCGAGCTGCGGCGGCAAACACTCGCTCGCGACCGCCTTTCTCGCGCTCTTCCAGGAGGGCGACGAGGTCATCGTCCCGGCGCCGTTCTGGGTGAGCTACGCCGACATGCTGGTGCTCGCGGGCGCGAAGCCGATCATCGTCCCGACCGACGAGCGTGGAGGTTTCCGCCTGACGCCGGCGGCGCTCGAGGCGGCGATCGGGCCGCGGGTCCGCGCCGTCATCCTGAACAGCCCCTCCAATCCCGTGGGTGCCGCCTATGACGCCGACGAGCTCGGCGCGCTCAGTGACGTCATCGCGCACCGCGGGCTGCTCGTCATCTCCGACGACGTCTACGAGCGTCTCACCTACGGCGGCTTCGTGCAGCGGCATATCCTCGCGCTCCGTCCCGAGTTGCGCCCGCAGGCGCTGGTCGTGAGCTCGCTCTCCAAGAGCTACGCGATGACCGGTTGGCGTCTCGGCTACACCGCCGGGCCGAAGCACGTCATCGCTGCGATGGCGACCCTGCAAGGGCAGCAGACGAGCAATCCGTGCTCGATCACGCAGGCGGCCGCGGTCGCCGCCCTCACCGGGCCGCAGGAGTGCATCGGGCAAATGCTCGCGGAGTTCGCGCGCCGGCGCGTCTACGTCCTCGAGCGGCTCGCGGCGCTTCCCGAGGTGACGTGTGTGCCGCCGCGCGGAGCGTTCTACGTGTTCCCGAATCTGCGCGCCTATCTCGGCCGGACGGTCGGCGGCTACGAGCTGCGCTCGGCGTCGGATCTCGCCGCCTATCTCATCGCCGAGTACAACTTGGCGGTCGTCGCCGGCGAGGACTTCGGCGCGCCGACGCACATTCGCATCTCCTACGCCACGTCGATGGGCGAGCTCGAGAAGGGGATGGACCGTCTCGCGCGCGCCCTGCGCACGATCGCGAGCTGAGGCGTCAGCGTCCCGCGGGAGTCGCGAGCGGCGGCCGCTCACCGCTGCGCCGATAGCGAAAGTAGTCGGCGAGAATGCGCGCGTGGTCGAACGCCAGCGATCGCGGCAGCGTCGTCTCGGTGAAGGTGCGGGCGTCGGCGGCGTCGTCGCTTGCGTGCGGTGTGCCGACGGCGCGACCGATGTAGACGGCGGCGAGCGTGTGGCGACGCGGGTCGCGCGTGGGATCGGAATAGATGCCGAGGAGCTCGACGAGCCTCACATCGAGGCCGGTCTCCTCGCGCGCCTCCCGCACCGCCGCCGTTTCGGCGGTCTCACCGATCTCGATGAAGCCGCCGGGGATGGCCCATCCGGGCGGCGGAAAGCGCCGTTCGACGAGGACGATACCGGCGCCGGCGATCTCGATGATCACGTCGGCGGTCGGACTCGGTCCTGGTGGTAACGGTGGCATGAGACGAGCGAGTATACGCGCGCGGTCACGAGGTGTGCGACCGGTCGTTTGCCTTGACAAGGTGGGACCCCGCCGTTACACGAATACGAATTCTGTGCCCAGCACATCCTCGTGGGGCTCGGAATGAAGGGGGCGCGGCGGTTCATGCTGGCACATCTCCTGCTCGAGCCGGGCAAGATCGATTATCGCGAGGTCGAGACCCCGGTCCCTGGACCAGGAGAGGTTGTCGTCCGCGTCTCGGCCGCGCTCACCTGCGGCACTGATCTGAAGGCCTTCTTGCGCGGTCATCCAAAGATGCCGATGCCGACCCTCTTCGGCCACGAGTTCGCCGGCGACATCGCCGCCTCGGGCTCCGGCGTCCGCGGCTTCCGCGAAGGCGACGCCGTCATGGCGGTGCCGACCGCGCCTTGCAAGACTTGTTACTATTGCCGGCACAAGCAAGAGAATCTCTGCACCATCATCATGGATACGATGGTGCTGGGCGCGTATGCGGAGTACGTGAAGCTCCCCGCGGCGATCGTCGAGACCAACATGTTCCACAAGGAGCGCGCGCTCGCGTACAGCGAAGCGGCGTTGCTCGAGCCGCTGTCGTGCGTCGTACACGCGATCGACCGACTTGCGCCGCGTCCCGACGACTGCGTGCTGATCATCGGCGCCGGCGCGATCAGCCTGTTGCATCTCTTGGTGTTGAAGAGCCTCGGTGTCGAGCGTGTCATCGTCCTCGGCCGGCGGCAGCATCGTGCGCAGGCCGCCATCGATCTCGGCGCCTCGGTCCTGCTCGCCCCCGACGCGGCGGCGGCGCAGGCGCAAGTCTTGGAGGCCACCGACGGCCGCGGCGCGGACGTCGTGATCGAATGCACGGGGCAGCCGCAGGTTTGGGAGCAGGCGATCCACTACGTCCGCCGCGGTGGCACCGTCGTGCTCTTCGGAGGCTGTCCGTCGGGCACACGGGTCTCGTTCGATACCGGCCGTCTGCACTACGACCAGATCACGTTGATCAGCCCGTTCCACTTCACGCCGCGTGACGTGCGCAAGGCGCATCGATTGCTCTCCGAAGGGCGCATCGACGGCCGGCCGCTGATCAGCGGTACGTACAGGTTCCCCGATCTCGATCAGGTGCTGACCCTCTTGCAGCAGGGTCAGGGCATCAAGTACGCGCTCGTTCCGCAAGCGGGCTAGTCAGCCAGCCGCTCCGCTCGGCGCGACGTGCGAGCGGATCTCCTCATGACTCCTACCACCATGCGCGCGGGCGTCCTCGACGAGAACCTCACCGTTCGGATCGCCGAGCTCGAGGTGCCGACACAAGGGCGCGGTGAGCTGCTCGTGCGCACGCGTGCCTGCGGTATCTGCTCCGGCGACGTCATGGGCTGGTACATGCGCCGCAAGGCGCCGCTCGTCTTCGGGCACGAGCCGGCCGGCGAGGTCGCCGCGGTGGGTCCAGACGTCGAGGGCTTCCGTCCGGGCGATCGCGTCTTCGTCCATCATCACGCCCCCTGCTTCGCGTGCGACCTGTGCGCTCGCGGCGAGTTCGTGCAGTGCGAGGAGTGGCGCGTCGGCCGTCTCGTGCCCGGCGGCATGGCGGAGTACTTCGTCGTCCCGTCCGCGAACGTCCGCGGCGACACGCTGCATCTCCCCGATTCGGTCTCGTTCACGGACGCCAGCCTGATCGAACCGCTCGCGTGCACCGTGAAGAGCCTGCGGCGCGCCGGGTTGCGTGGCGGTGAGC
Source organism: Deltaproteobacteria bacterium (assembly GCA_016200545.1). Taxonomy (GTDB): domain Bacteria; phylum Desulfobacterota; class Binatia; order UTPRO1; family UTPRO1; genus DP-19. Next base: position 49,874 of record JACQEO010000021.1, read on the forward strand.
GCGTCGTCGTCATCGGCCTCGGCATCATGGGCCAGCTCCACGTCGTGCTCGCGCGTCATGCCGGCGCCCGGCAGATCATCGGTCTCGATCGCGTGCCGTTCCGCCTCGCGCGCGCCCGCGCCCTCGGGGCCGACGCCGTGATCCACGTCGACGAGCGCGATCCCATCGAGACCGTGCACGCGCTCACCGCCGGCGCGCGCGCCGACGTCGTCATCGTCGGCCCCGGCAGCATCGAGGCGATGGAGCTCGGCCTCGCGCTCGCCGGCCGCGGCGCGAGCGTCGTCCTCTTCACCGCGAGCCGTCCGGAGGAGCGTTTGAGCGTGCAGCCGTACGATCTCTACTTCCGCGAGATCCGCCTGGTTCCGAGCTACTCCTGCGGCCCCAACGACACGCGCGACGCCCTCGATCTCATCACCCGCCGCGTCGTCACCGCCGCGCAGGTGGTGACGCACGAGTTTCCGCTCGCGGAGATCGCGCAGGCGTATCGCACCGCGGCCGACGCCGGCGCGGCGCTCAAGACGGTCGTCACGTTTCCGTAGCGCCGCGGGTCCGCGTGAGGTGCGGTGCCGTGCGCCGGGCGGGGCGAATCGGTTGCGCGCGCCGCGGACCTGGCGGGGCGCCACATCGAGTGGATCCTTCCGTACGTCGGCGCGCACTCGAAGCACGTACGGCCCGATGCGCGCTCCACCGACTCGCCCCGCCCGGCCCGCGACGTCGTACCGGACGTGGAAGGCGCCGCTCCGAGTAGGACGCCGCGTCGCGAGCGAAGCGCTCGCTCGCCGGTCACGAGGATGTGCCACGCTGGCGCTGCCTCCACCGCAGCGGTGTCTTCCGCGAGGCTGCGTCCTGCCGTTCCGCCGATGCGCGCGAAGCGCGCGAGCCTTCAGTCGTCCGCGACGAGAACGGCGGCGATGGGTGGCGGGAGCGGGCGGGGCCGTGGGCCGCGCGCGTTGGGCCGTACGTGCTTCGAGTGCGCGCCGACGTACGGAAGGATCCACTCGATGTGGCGTCCCGCCAGGTCCGCTGCGCGCGGCCCACGGCCCCGCCCGCTCCCGCCACCCGCCACGACCTCTTTGCGGCGACACGAAGGAGCCGCACTTCCGAGGAGAAGAAACAAAAAAGGCGGCCGTCCCGAAAGACGCCGCCCTTTTTGACCTCCACTCGTGCGCGAGTTACTTGCGCATGTGCTTCATGAAGATCGCTTCCGTCTTTTGCGCCGCAGCCTCGGCGCGACGAGCCGCATCCTCGACGCGTCCCGCTGCCGCCTCGGCGCGTGCCGCCGCCGACTCGGCCTTGGCCGCTGCCGCCTCGGCGCGCTGTGACGCCGACATCGCCTCCGCTGAATCACGCTTCGCGCAACCCATCGTCATCGTGGACACCAGCAGCAGCGCAACTGCACCCCCCGCAAGCTTCTTGGTCATGCTCCGCATCTTCTCACCTCCTTTGTCCGCCACCCGGCGTTGCCTGAATCTACGGCCCGTCGTGTGACACAAAATATCCGATGCCGCAAGCGCGGCTACGCGCTCACCCCATGCAAACGTATCGTGCGGTGCTACGCGCGCGTCAAAAGTTATCATGGGGGTATCCATCTAAGCGGAGGACGGCAGGCCAGCGGCTCTCCAGGGTCGGTTCGCAGGGGGGCGTTCGAGGCTGGCCGGGTGCCCGCGGGTCCCCGGTGGCGTAGGCGGCCTCGACTTGGGCTGGGGGTTGACGAC